>NZ_MOLR01000017.1:0-51902 GCF_001863355.1 Arthrobacter sp. UCD-GKA
TGGTCATCGAGCAGCTGTACGACCAGCAGGGCAACGTGCCGGTGGCGACGACCCCGTTGTTGATGCTGGACATGTGGGAGCACGCGTTCTACCTGGATTACGTGAATGTGAAGGCCGACTACGTGAAGGCGTTCTGGAACATCGTGAACTGGGCCGATGTCTCGGCGCGTTTCGAGGCTGCCCGCAAGGGTGCCGCGGCGCTGATCGTCCCGGGCAAGTAACAAAACCCCGCTGGAGGCGTAAGCCTCCTCACATCGAACGCCCAAGTGGCGTAAGATAGAAACAACGTGTTTTGCGTGTCTTGCGGCATGAGCCGCAAGACACGCATAAACCCGGTCAGCACCCAGCTGACGACACAACGGAGTGTCCAATTTTTCCAAGCCACTCCGTCTCTGTGTCCCAACCCCGGGGCCCTCTTTCCGCGGCAGTGGCAACACCACTCTGTCAAGGAGAAATACACGTGACTACCCGTGTTGGCATTAACGGTTTCGGACGCATTGGTCGCAACTTCCTGCGAGCAGCCCTGGCGAACCGCGCAGACATCGAAGTTGTTGCAGTAAACGACCTCGGATCCATCAACGACCTGGCCATGCTGGTCAAGTACGACTCGATCATGGGCCGCCTGGAAGAAGACGTGAGCGTCGACGGCGCCTACATCGTCGTCGGGAACAAGCGCATCAAGGTCCTCTCGCAGAAGGATCCCGCCCACCTGGGCTGGGGCGAGCTGGGCGTCGACGTCGTAATCGAGTCCACCGGCCTGTTCACCAAGGCCGTGGATGCCGAGAAGCACCTGCAGGCAGGCGCCAAGAAGGTCATCATTTCCGCCCCCGCTTCCAAGGAAGACATCACCATCGTCATGGGTGTCAACCACGAGAAGTACGAGGCCGACAAGCACCACATCATCTCCAACGCCTCCTGCACCACCAACTGCCTGGGCCCTGTCGCCAAGGTCCTCAACGACCAGTTCGGCATCGTCGACGGCTTGATGACCACCATCCACGCGTACACCGCGGACCAGCACCTGCAGGATTCCCCGCACAAGAAGGATCCGCGCCGCGCCCGTGCCGCCGCCCTGAACATGATCCCGACCTCCACCGGTGCGGCCAAGGCCATCGGCCTGGTCCTCCCGGAGCTCAAGGGCAAGCTCAACGGCTACGCCATGCGCGTGCCGGTCCCGACCGGGTCGGCCACCGACCTGACCGTGAACCTGGCCCGCGAGGCCTCCGTCGAGGAAATCAACGCCGCGTTCAAGAAGGCCGCCGAGGAGGGCCCGCTCAAGGGCTTCCTGAAGTACTCCGAGGACCCGCTGGTCTCCACCGACATCGTCCACGACCCGCACTCCGCGGTCTTCGACGCCGGCCTGACCACCGTCATCGGCACCACGGCAAAGGTCGTCGCGTGGTACGACAACGAGTGGGCCTACTCCACCCGCCTGGTTGACCTGACCGAATACGTCGGCGCCCGGCTCGGTTAGTCCCCGAGACTCGGATAACCTAGTCACATGACTTCCCACACTCTCGACGAACTGATCGCCGATGGTGTCCTTGGGCGGCGCGTTCTGGTCCGCAGCGACCTGAACGTGCCGCTCGATGGCTTCACCGTCACCGACGACGGGCGCGTGCGCGCCTCCATTCCCGTGGTGCAGAAACTGGCCGAGGCCGGCGCCCGCGTCATTGTCATGGCACACCTGGGCCGCCCCAAGGGCGAACCCGACCCCACATACTCCATCGCCCCGGCGTCCACGCGCCTGGCCGAGCTCTCCGGGCTCGACGTGCGCACCGCAACCGACGTCACGGGCCCTTCCGCGCAGAAGCTTGCCGGCGAACTGGTCGACGGTGCCGTGCTGGTGCTGGAAAACGTGCGCTTCGATGCGCGCGAGACCTCCAAGGACCAGGGCGAGCGCGCGCAGTTCGCCGCCGAACTGGCCGCACTGGCCGGCGAGGGCGGTGCCTACGTGAACGACGCCTTCGGCGCGGTGCACCGCAAGCACGCCTCGGTCTACGACATCGCCGCGCTGCTTCCGGCCTACCAGGGCGACCTGGTGGCCACCGAGGTGCGGGTCCTGAAGACCCTCACCGAGGCCCCCAAGCGCCCCTACGTGGTAGTTCTGGGCGGATCCAAGGTCTCGGACAAGCTTGCGGTGATCGAGAACCTGCTCGGGAAGGCCGACCACCTGCTGATCGGCGGCGGCATGGCCTTCACCTTCCTCAAGGCCCTGGGCCACGAGGTCGGCGGCTCGCTGCTTGAGGAAGACCAGCTGGAAACCTGCCGCGGCTACCTCTCGCGCGCCAAGGAACTGGGCTGCGACATCGTGCTTCCCACCGACGTGGTCGTTGCCTCGAAGTTTGGGGCCGACGCCGAGCATGAGGTGCGCCCGGCCGAGGACATCACCGGCGGGCGCTTCGGCGACACCGGCCTGGGCCTGGACATCGGCCCGGTCTCCGGGGAAAACTTCGCCAGCTACATCACCAGCGCCAACACGGTCTTCTGGAACGGGCCCATGGGCGTCTTCGAGATCCCGGCATTCGCGAACGGCACCCGTGCGGTGGCCGGCGCGCTGGCCGAATCCGAGGCGTTCAGCGTCGTCGGCGGCGGGGATTCCGCAGCCGCGGTGCGCACGCTGGGTTTCCACGACGACGATTTCGGACATATTTCCACCGGCGGCGGTGCCTCCCTCGAGTACCTCGAGGGCAAGGAACTGCCAGGCCTGACTGCCTTGGAGGCGCGTAAGTGACCACTTCGACCAACGGTAAATTCGACCGGAAGCCGCTGATTGCCGGCAACTGGAAGATGAACATGGACCACGTCCAGGGCATCACGCTGCTGCAGAAGCTGGCCTGGACACTGGCCGACGCCGAGCACGACTTCGAGCGGGTCGAGGTGGCGGTCTTCCCGCCGTTCACCGACCTGCGCGGCGTGCAGACGCTGACCATGGGCGACAACCTCCCGGTGCGCTACGGCGCCCAGGACCTCTCCGCCCACGACTCCGGCGCCTACACCGGGGAAATCTCCGGACAGTTCCTCTCCCGCCTGGGTTGCGGCTACGTGCTGGTGGGACACAGCGAACGCCGTGCCCTGCACCACGAGTCCAACGAGCTGCTGGCCGCCAAGGTCGCCGCCGCGTACCGCCATGCGGTCACCCCGGTGCTGTGCGTGGGCGAGGGCCTGGAGATCCGCCAGGCCGGAACGCACGTCGAGTACACGCTCGAGCAGCTGCGCGGCTCGCTGGCCGGGATCACCGCGGAGCAGGCGGAAACCCTCGTGGTTGCCTACGAGCCGGTCTGGGCCATCGGCACCGGCGAGGTCGCGGGACCGGAGGACGCGCAGGAACTGTGCGCCGCCATCCGCGCCGAGCTTGCGGTGCTCTTCGGCGCCGACGTCGCGGCCTCGGTCCGGGTGCTGTACGGCGGCTCCGTCAAGGCGTCGAATGCCGCGGCAATCCTCGCCCAGCGCGACGTCGACGGCGTGTTGGTCGGCGGGGCCTCGTTGGACGCCGCGGAATTTGCTAACATTGTTAGGTTCGAGCACCACCTGGTGACCGACTAATCGCCATCGAGCGGATTGAAGGGCAATAGTGGACGTCATCAAGTTGGTACTGCAGATTTTGCTGGGCATCACGAGCCTGCTGCTCACCCTGCTCATCCTGCTGCACAAGGGCCGCGGCGGCGGCATGTCCGACATGTTCGGCGGTGGCATGACCACCTCGCTGGGATCCTCCGGCGTCGCAGAGCGCAACCTCAACCGCGTGACCATCGTCCTGGGAGTGACCTGGGCCGCCGTCATCATCGGCCTGGGCCTGGTCATGCGCTTCAGCGTCGAGTCCTAGGCTTCGGCCGCACCGCACCAAGCAGGCAAAAAGCGCGGCCCGCCTCTCCTTCAACGGATGAGGCGGGCCGCGCTTTGGCGTGCGTGGAGAACCGGTCAGACCAGGGCCGCGGCGGCGGCGTCCATGAGCCACCAGGTCCCCTGGGTGCCCGACACCCCGGAGGCCGGAACGCGTTCACGCGCCACCGGCTCCTGGCCCAGGGCCACGCCGGCCGCCGGGGCCTTGTCGGCCCCCGCGACCACGAGCCACACCGCGCGGGCGGTGTTGATGGCCTGGAAGGTCAGGGACACGCGCAGCGGCGGCGGCTTGGGCGAGTCCCGCACCCCGATGACGTTTGCACCGGTTGCCGCGGCTCCCGCGTGGTCGGGGAACAGCGAGGCCACGTGGGAGTCCGGGCCCATGCCCAGCATCAGCACGTCGAAGACCGGCAGGGAACCGGCGGTTCCCTCGTCTGAGGCTTCCCGCTCCAGCAGGTGCGCGTAGGCGGCGGCCGCCTCCTCCGGGGTCTCGAACTCGTCGGCCGCGCCCATGGCGTGCACCCGGCCCCGGTCCAGGCCGTGGGCATCGAGCACGCCCAGAAGCACCTCGGCCTGCACCGCGTTGCGGTCCGGGGAGCCGGCCTCGACAAAGCGCTCGTCCCCCCAGTAGAAGTTCACCCGCGACCAGTCCACCGCGCCCAGCGCGGGGGAGTCGGCGACGGCCTGCAGCGAGGCGATGCCCAGGGTTCCGCCGGTGAGCACGACGGATGCCTCCCCGCGCGCGGCCTGCGCGTCGAGGATCGCGGTGACCAGCCGGGCGGCGACCGCGGCGGCGGTGGCCGGCAAGTCGGGGTGGATGACGACGTGACGCTTAGCGCTCACTGGCACGGATGCTCCTCAGGTTGGTGCGTTTCAGGCCCTCGCGCACGACCTCGCCGAACAGCTCGTCCGGGTCGAGGCGGCGCATCTCCTCGGACAGGCAGTCCGAGACCGAGCGCTGCGGCAGGGAAATCAGCTGGGCCTTCTGGCCCGGCTGGTACAACTCGGCCACGTCCCCGGGGGGACGGGTAAGCTCGACGTCGCCGGTGGGAAGCGCGAAGCGCACCGAGCGGACGCCGGTGCCCTCGGGGGAGGACGCCAGCGTCACCGGGATCCGCAGGCACAGCCGCAGCCAGGCGGCAAGCAGCACCGTGGAGGGGGAATCGACCGCACCGGTGACGGTCACCGCGGTGACCTCGGCCGGGTCCAGCTGGTCCATCACCGCGGCCAGCTGTGCGCGCCACAGCGTCAGCCGGGTCCAGGCCAGGTCGGTGTCCCCGGCCCGGTAGGACTCGGCCAGCGCGAAGAGCGCCTTGCGCGGGTTGGCCTCCGCGCCCGAATCGGTGATGCGGCGGTGCGCGATCCTGCCCAGCGGGGACTGCGAGGCGTCCTTCGGGACCCCGTGCGGCCACCAGGCCACGATCGGGGCGTCGGGCAGCAGCAACCCGGAAACCAGGGACTCGTCCACGTGCGCGTCGGGGCCGAAGGTGTGCAGCACGATGACCTCCGCGGCGCCGGCGTCCCCGCCCAGGCGGATCTGCGCGTCCAGCCGGGTCGCCCCGGTGGCAGCGCCCTGGACCACCACCACGATGCGGCAGGGGTGTTCGCGGCTGGCCAGCGAGGCCGCGGAGATCGCGTCCTCCTCGTACCCGGCACGGGTGATCACCAGCAGCGTCAGCACGCGGGAGAGCGCGGCGGATCCGCCGGCCCGGCGCATGGTGACCAGTTCCTTGGAGATCTTCGAGGTGGTGGTGTCTTTCAGCTGCGCAATCATGGGCGGCGCCATGTCCTTCCGTCGCGGGCCATCAATTCGTCGGCCGAGGCCGGGCCCCAGGAGCCGGGGGCGTAGGGTTCGGGCTGGGTCGGCAGCGACGCCCAGTGTTCCTCGAACGGGTCCAGGATGCGCCAGGACTGCTCGACCTCCTCGTGGCGGGGGAACAGCGGCGGCTCGCCCAGCAGCACGTCCAGGATCAATCTCTCGTAGGCCTCGGGGGAGGACTCGGTGAACGCATGCCCGTAGCCGAAGTCCATGGTCACGTCGCGCACCTCCATCTGTGTGCCCGGGACCTTCGAGCCGAAGCGGATGGTCACGCCCTCGTCGGGCTGGACGCGGATGACGATGGCGTTCTGCCCGAACTCGTCGTCCTTGTGGTCGCGGAAGAGCAGGTTGGGGGCGCGCTTGAAGACCACCGCGATCTCGGTGACCCGGCGTCCCAGGCGCTTGCCGGCGCGCAGGTAGAACGGGGCCCCGGCCCAGCGGCGGGTGTTGATCTCCAGCTTGACCGCCGCGTAGGTCTCGGTCTTGGACTCCGGGTTGAAGCCCTCCTCGTCCAGGAAGCCGGTGACCTTCTCCCCGCCCTGCCAGCCGGAGGTGTATTGGCCGCGGGCGCTGGCAGAATCCAGGTCCTCGGGCAGCCGCACGGCGGTGAGCACCTTTTCCTTCTCGCTGCGCAGGTGGTCGGCGTCGAAGGAGATCGGTTCCTCCATGGCGGTCAGCGCCAGCAGCTGCAACAGGTGGTTCTGGATGACGTCGCGCGCCGCCCCGACCCCGTCGTAGTAGCCGGCGCGGCCGCCGATGCCGATGTCCTCGGCCATGGTGATCTGCACGTGGTCCACGTACTTGGCGTTCCACAGCGGTTCGAAGAGCTGGTTGGCGAAGCGCAGGGCCAGCAGGTTCTGCACCGTCTCCTTGCCCAGGTAGTGGTCGATGCGGAAGACCGCATCGGGCGGGAAGACCGATTCGACGATCTCGTTCAGCTCGCGGGCCGAAGCCAGGTCGTGGCCGAAGGGCTTCTCGATGACCACCCGGGACCAGCCGGCGTCGGGGGATTCGTCGTGGGCCAGCCCGTGCTTGGAGAGCTGCTGGCAGACGGTCTCGAAGGAGTTCGGCGGGATGGAGAGGTAGAAGGCGTGGTTCTTGGAGGTGCCGCGCCGGGCCGCCAGGTCGTCGAGCGTCTCGCGCAGCCTGGTGAATGCTGCATCGTCGTCGAACCCGCCGGAAATGAACCTGAAGCCGCTGGCCAGCTGCTCCCAGACGGTCTCGTTGAAGGCGGTGCGGGAGTGGTCCCTGACCCAGGCCTTGGCCTCGGCGGCGAACTGCTCCGCGCTCCAGTCCCGGCGCCCGAAGCCGACCACGGCGAAGTTCGGCGGCAGCAGCCCGCGGTTGGCCAGGTCGTAGACGGCGGGCATGAGCTTCTTGCGGGCCAGGTCCCCGGTGATGCCGAAGAACACCAGCGCCGAGGGCCCGGCAATCTTCTCCAGGCGCCGGTCCCGGCGGTCACGCAGCGGATTGGGGTGGTTCAGCGCGGGGCGCGGGGTGGAATCGAGCATCAAAGACGGGCCTTCAACTGTTGGTGGGAAACCGGTGAAACGGTGCACCGGGCGCGCGCGGCGCCCGGTGCACCGGGGTGGGATGCGGGTGGTGGATCAGGCCTGGGCCAAATCCCGCACCAGCTTATCCAATTGGGCCAATCCCGCTTCCTTGTCCCGCAGGTGCAGGCGCAACACCGGGCGTCCCGCATCGGCCAGCACCGCCGCGTCGCCGGAAGCCTGTGCGGCAATCAGCTCCCCGAAGGTGAAGGGGCGCTCGGGGATCGACAGGTCCATCGCGGAGTCCGCGGTGACCTGCAGGTAGGCGCCCACGCGCGGGCCGCCCTTGTGGAACTGCCCGGTGGAGTGCAGGAAGCGCGGGCCCCAGCCGAAGGTCACCGGACGTCCGGTGGCCGTGGCCAGTGCCGGGCGGATGGCCTCCAGCGCGGTGTCCGCGCGGCGGTCCAGGTACGCCTGCACCGACAGGTAGCCGTTGGCCGGCAGCGCCGCCAACAATGCCGCCAGGGCGCCGGCGACCGAGTCGACGCCGGTGAGCAGCCCGGCGGAGCCGCGGACCTCGATCGCGCCCTCGGTGAGCTGCGCGGGGACCGGGTCCGGGGTGGAATCCAGCAGCGAGCGGGCGGCGACCTTGGCGGCCTCCACGTCGGGCTGGTCGAACGGGTCGATCTCCAGCAGCCGCCCGGCGATGGCCGTGGCGTACTCCCAGAGCAGCATCTGCGCGCCCAGGGCACCGGAGACGGCAACCGAGGCCGCGTTGGCATCGATGTCCTCGTCGGTCAGCAGCCCGGTGTCGGCCACCAGGCGGATCTGCAGGAAGTCCGCCGCGTCCGAAGTGGTTTCCGGCGCACCGTCCTCCACGACCACCGGCAGCACGCCGGTGCCCAGCTTGCCGGTGGATTCGGCGATGAGCTGTTCGGCCCAGTCGGCGAACCCGACCAGGCCCGAGCCCTCGTCGGCGAAGATGAGCTTGTCGCGCAGCGGCACGGTGCCGGCAAGCGCGGCGCCCAGGGCCAGGGCGATGTTGTCCTCGTCGTCCTCGGCCAGGAACTCCGCGGCGTCGGACGCCTCGTCCAGGAACGCCTCGATGTCCACCCCGGCCAGGCCGGAGGGGACCAGCCCGAAGGCGGTCAGCGCCGAGTAGCGCCCGCCCACGGTCGGGTCGGCGTTGAACACCGCGCGGTAGCCGGCCTTGCGGCTGGCCGCATCCATCGGGGAGCCGGGGTCGGTGACCACGATGATCCGGGCGGCGGCGTCGAGCCCGGCGTCGTTGAACGCCTGCTCGAAGACGCGGCGCTGCGAGTCGGTCTCCACGGTGGAACCGGACTTGGAGGCTACCACCAGGGCGGTGGTGGCCAGCCGGTCGGTGAGGATGCCGGCAACCATTTCCGGGTCGGTGGAGTCGCAGGTGACCAGCTCGACGTCGTTGGTCGCGCAAATGACCTCGGGGGCCAGCGAGGAGCCGCCCATGCCCGCGAGCACGATGCGGTTCACGCCCTCGGCGCGCAGCTCGTCGCGCAGGGCCAGGATGCCGGGCACCAGGGCGCGCGAGCTTTCCGCGGCATCGACCCAGCCCAGGCGGACCGCGGCCTCGGCGCGGGCCGAGGCGACCCACACCGTGGTGTCCTTGGCGGCGATGCGGCTGGCGACCCGATCGGCCACCAGCGCCGGCACATGCGCCTCGATGGCCGCTTGCGCGGCACCGGTGGCGATGAAACCCAGGGAGCTCATTAGTTGCCTGCCTTCTTCAGCGAGGCGGCGAGGTCGGTGAGCAGCTCGTTCCAGGCGGCCTCGAACTTGTCCAGGCCCTCGACCTCGAGCTTGGCCACGACCTCGTTGTAGCTCACGCCCAGGGCGGCAAGCTCGTCGAGCACGGCGTTGGCCTGCTCGTAGGTCCCGGTCACGGCGTCCCCGGTGATCCGAGCGTGGTCAGCCGTGGCTTCCAGGGTCTTCTCCGGCATGGTGTTCACGGTGTTCGGTGCGCACAGCTCGGTGACGTAGAGGGTGTCCGGCAGTGCCGGGTCCTTCACGCCGGTGGAGGCCCAGAGCGGGCGCTGCGCGTGGGCGCCGGCGGCGGCCAGCAGGTTCCAGCGCTCGGAGGTGAAGGACTCCTCGTAGACCTGGTAGGCCAGGCGGGCGTTGGCGACGCCGGCCTTGCCGCGCAGGGCCAGGGCGGTGTCGGTGCCGATGGCGTTCAGGCGCGCATCGACCTCGGTGTCCACGCGGGAGACGAAGAAGGAGGCAACCGAGTGCAGCTTGGAGATATCGTGCCCGTTGGCCTTGGCGGCCTCCAGCCCGGTGAGGAAGGCGTTGATGACCGCGCGGTAGCGCTCCAGGGAGAAGATCAGCGTGACGTTCACCGAGATTCCGGCGGCCAGCGTCTGCGCGATGGCCTCCAGGCCCTCGACGGTGGCCGGGATCTTGATCAGCACGTTCTCGCGGTCGACCATCTCGGACAGGACCTTGGCCTCGGCGATGGTCTCGGCGGTCTTGCGGGCCAGGCGCGGGTCGACCTCGATGGAGACCCGGCCGTCGGCGCCGTTGGAGGCGGCGTAGACGGGTGCGAACAGGTCGCAGGCCGCCGCGACGTCGTCGCTGGTGATCTTGAAGACCGCTTCCTCGGCGTCCATGCCGGCAGCTGCCAGTTCCTTGACCTGTGTGGCGTAGGACTCGCCGTCCTGCAGTGCGGCGTGGAAGATCGAGGGGTTGGTGGTGACCCCGACGACGTTCTTTTCCTTGATCAGTGTTTCCAGCGAACCGGAGGTCAGGCGTTCGCGGGAGAGGTCATCGAGCCAGATCGAGACGCCGGCGTCGGAGAGGGCCTGGGTGTTTGCGTTGCTCACGATGGGAATCCTTTGGGTGTTGTGGTGTTACTTGGCGGCGGAGATGGAATCGAGGGCGGCGGCGGTGACGGCCTCCGCGGTGATCCCGAACTCCGAGAAGAGTCGCTTGTAGTCGGCCGAGGCGCCGTAGTGGTCAAGGGAGATGATGCGTCCGGCATCCCCGACCAGTTCGCGCCAGCCCTGGGCCACGCCGGCCTCGACGGAGACGCGGGCCTTCACGGCCGCGGGCAGCACGGACTCGCGGTAGGCGGCGTCCTGCTTGTTGAACCATTCCAGGCACGGGATGGAGACCACGCGGGCGGGCACGCCCTGGGCCTGCAGGGCCTCGCGGGCCTCGACGGCCAGGGAGACCTCGGAGCCGGTGGCCAGCAGCAGCACCGCCGGGGCGACGACCTCGCCGTTGGCGGTGGCGTCGGCGAGCACGTAGGCGCCCTTTTCGGTGCCCGAAGCGGCGCCGAAGCCCAATTCGCTGCGGTCGTAGACCGGCAGGTTCTGGCGGGAAAGGATGATGCCGGCCGGGTTGGAGGTGGTTTCCAGGATCTTCTTCCAGGCGAAGGAAACCTCGTTGGCGTCCGCCGGGCGGACCACGTCCAGGTTCGGGATGGCGCGCAGGGAGGCGAGCTGTTCGACCGGCTGGTGCGTCGGGCCGTCCTCGCCCAGGCCGATGGAGTCGTGGGTCCAGACGTAGATCGACGGGATTCCCATCAGCGCCGAGAGGCGGATGGCCGGGCGCTGGTAGTCGGAGAAGATCAGGAAGGTGCCCGAGTAGGCGCGCGTCGGGGAGGCCAGGGTGATGCCGTTGACGATGGAGGCCGCGGCGTGCTCGCGGATGCCGAAGTGCAACACCCGTCCGTACGGGTTGCCCTTCCAGGAGTCGGTGGACCGCGATTCCGGGATGAAGGAGGGCGCGCCCTCGATGGTGGTGTTGTTCGAGCCGGCCAGGTCGGCCGAGCCGCCCCAGAGCTCGGGCAGCACGCCGGCTACGGCGTTGATGGCCTTGCCGGAGGCCGAGCGGGTGGCGACGTCCTTGCCGGGCTCGAAGACCGGGAGGTTCTGGTCCCAGCCGGCGGGCAGGTGGCCGGATTCCAGGCGTGCCAGCAGTGCGGCGTTCTCCGGGTTGGCGGCGGACCAGGCGTCGAAGCCTTCCTGCCAGGCGGCGCGGGCCGCCGTGCCGCGGGTCTGGACCTCGCGGGCGTGGCCAAGCACGGCTTCGTCGATGGCGAAGGATTCGGCCGGGTCGAAGCCCAGGGCCTGCTTCAGTCCGGCTACCTCGTCGGCGCCGAGCTTGGAGCCGTGGATGCCGCCGGTGTCCGCCTTGGTCGGCGAGGGCCAGCCGATGACGGTGCGCAGGGAAATGATCGAGGGGCGGGAAGTCTCTGCCTTGGCGGCGCGCAGTGCGGCGTCCAGCTCGGCGAGGTCCTCGACGTAGTTCCCGGTCTTGGTCCAGTCCACGCGCTGGGTGTGCCAGCCGTAGGCCTCGTAGCGGCCCAGCACGTTCTCGGTGAACGCGACGTCGGTGTCGTCCTCGATGGAGATGTGGTTCTCGTCGTAGACCACGACAAGGTTGCCCAGTTCCTGGTGGCCGGCCAGCGAGGAGGCCTCGGAAGTGACGCCCTCCTGCAGGTCGCCGTCGGAGGCGATGACCCACACGGTGTGGTCGAACGGGGAGGTGCCGGCGGCGGCGTCGGCGTCAAGCAGGCCGCGCATGCGGCGCTGGGCGTAGGCGAAGCCCACGGCCGAGGCCAGGCCCTGGCCCAGCGGGCCCGTGGTGATTTCCACGCCCGCGGTGTGGCCGTATTCCGGGTGCCCGGGGGTCTTGGCGCCCCAGGTGCGCAGCGACTCGAGGTCCTCCATCTCCAGGCCGTAGCCGGAGAGGAACAGCTGGGTGTAGAGGGTCAGCGAGGTGTGGCCGGGGGAGAGCACGAAGCGGTCGCGCCCGATCCAGGACGGGTCGGACGGGTCGTGGCGCAGGTGCTGCTGGAAGATCAGGTAGGCGGCCGGGGCCAGCGAGATCGCCGTTCCGGGGTGCCCGTTCCCCACCTTCTCGACCGCGTCCGCGGCCAGCACGCGGGCGGTGTCGACTGCTCGCTGGTCAAGATCGGTCCAAGCGAATTCGCTGTTGTCTGCTAGTGGCGCCACGTTGTGGGTCCTCCCTGTACGGTGTGCATTTCAAAGTCTGTTGGTTGCGCCGGCGTCCCGCCCTGTAAGCACAACGCCGCCGTCCCATCCAATGGTTCACTGGGCGGATTCGGCGGCGGCGCAACGCTTCCAGCTTAGCGCCATCGAGCCCGATAGTGCCCGTTTGCGACCGCTTGTTGAGGCATGGCGAAAACATTGCCCGGGTCCGGCGCGCCGACGCGGGCCCGCCCGCATTGCACCCCGGCCCATTTCTACACGACGTAAAAGGGTATGCTAGAGGGTGATTGTCCTTATTACCCCCGTAGAACTGAGTAAATGTCTGTGAAGACCGTGTCCGTTGACTCCGCAACGAGGGCCCGCGCAGCTCGCCAGCCGAACGAATCGGCCGGCGAATTCGTCTCGCGAAAAGCCAAGGCCTATCTGGCCCTGACCAAGCCACGTGTGGTTGAACTGCTGCTCGTGACCACGTTGCCGACCATGATGTTCGCCGAGCGCGGTTTCCCCTCGATTTCGCTGGTGCTGGCCACGCTGCTTGGCGGTGCCATGGCGGCCGGGGCGTCCGGCTCCTTCAACTGCTACATCGACCGCGACATGGACAAGGTGATGCAGCGCACCAAGGGGCGCCCGCTGGTCACCGGAGAGGTCACCCCGCGCGAGGCGTTGGTCTTCTCCTATGTCCTGGCCATCGCGTCGCTGGCGGTGCTCTGGTTCGGCACCAACCCGCTGACCACGGCCCTGGGCCTAGCCGCGATCCTCTTCTACGTGGTGCTGTACACGCTGATCCTCAAGCGCCGCACCGCGCAGAACATTGTCTGGGGCGGGATCGCCGGCTGCATGCCGGTGCTCATTGCCTGGGCCGCGGTGACCAACAAGGTCGAATGGCCCGCGATCATCCTGTTCCTGATCATCTTCCTGTGGACCCCGCCGCACTACTGGCCGCTGTCGATGAAGTACGCGGACGACTACAACGCGGCCCATGTGCCGATGCTCGGTGCCATCTCCACGGCCCGACGCGTCTCGGTGCAGGTTGTGCTGTACGCCTGGGCCACGCTGGTGTGCTCGCTGCTGCTGGTCCCGATGGGCTATGCCGGCATCGTCTACACCGTCATCGCCGGCGTTTCCGGCCTCTGGTTCGTCTACGAGTGCCACGTGCTCTACCGCGAGGCGCAGCGCGACCACGAGCCGGCGGACATGAACAAGAAGGCCATGAAGGTCTTCCACATCTCCATCACCTACCTGACGCTGGTCTTCGTGGCACTGGCCATCGACCCGTTCGTGGGCGGCCCGCTCTTCGGCTGACCACGCCACGTCCTCTTCGCAAGCGGCCCTTCGGTTCAATCCGAGGGGCCGCTTTGTTGTCGGTGGCCGGTCGTACCGGGGAGCGCACACGGGCCGGGAGCGCTCAGCGGACCATGCGGATCTCGTTGCCAGCGCCCTCGTAGCCACTGGGTTTCCGGGATCCGTCGGGAACGAATCCGTTGCGGGTGTAAAAGGCCGCGGCGCGCGCGTTCGCCTCGAGCACCCACAGGCTCGCCGGCTCCTTGCCGAGGACCGCATCGAGCAACCCCTGGCCCGCCCCGGAGCCGTGTGCCGAAGCCAGCAGGTAGATGAACCACAATTGCCTGGCCCGCGGGGCGGGGGTGTCCTGGCTCGCGCCGGCCCCGGCCAGGCCGACGAGCCGGCCGTCCCGCTCGGCCACCGCAAAGCGGTCGCCGGGCCGCGGGTCCGTGCAGATCGACCGCCACATCCGGATCCGGCCGGCGCGCGCTTCCTCGCCCCAGGCGGAGGCGGGGAAAACCCCGGCATAGGTTTCGGCCCAGGTCTCCAGGTGGAGTTCGGCCAGCGCTGCGGCGTCCCCGGGGCGCGGGGCGCGGATGAGGGTCGGTGTCATCGAAGCAACTTTACCGGCCCGGGGCCGCGGCACCGCTGGTAGTCTTTCGAACCATGCGGACATGGGACAACGGACTGCTTTCGGTCCGGCAATCGGGGCTCGTCCGGGCGTGGCTCGGGGCGCCGGTGCTGCTGGCGGATGTGTCGTGGGGCCAGCTCGACACCAAGGTGCTGCATGTCCGGGCGGGAAGCCGCGAGGTCATCGTCAAGGGTGCCGGGGGAGCGAACCACCACATCGGACGCGAGCTCACCGCGCACCGTGGACACACCGGCCGGCTGGTCGCCGCCGGGCTGGCCGGGGAACTGCTACATGGGTGCCGGGAGGCGGGCATCATGGTCCTGGAATACCAGCCCGGGGTGTTGGTCGAGGGCACCGCGGCAGAGTACTCCCCGGACATCCACGAACAGGCCGGTGCCGCGCTTCGGCTGCTGCACGGCACCGGGGGCCGCCGGGACGAGGACCACGAGGCCGGCGCCACGGCGCGCGCGCTGCGGTGGCTCGACGCGCGGCACCTGGTCGATGCGGCCACCGAGCGGGCGGCCCGCCGCCGGCTCGCCGAGCACGGCGTCCACCCGGTCACGGTGGTGCCCACGCACGGGGACTGGCAGCCGCGGAACTGGCTCAGCGAGAACGGCAAGCTGCGCGTCATCGACTTCGGCCGTTTCGCGTTCCGACCCGCCGCCACCGACCTGTGCCGGCTGGCCGTGCAGCAGTGGGACACGCATCCGGAACTGGAGGCCGCGTTCCTGGCCGGCTACGGCGCCGACCCCCGGGAGGCGGGCTGCTGGGCCGTCGAGTTGCTGCGCGAGGCCATCGGCACCGCGGTGTGGGCGCACGCGGTAGGCGATGCGCCATTCGAGGCGCAGGGCCACCGGATGCTGAAAGAGGCCCTGGCACGCTTCTAGCGTGACCGGGCCTCTTTCGGGATTGCCGGTGTTCGGTCCAGGTCAGAGGGGGAACTTCGCGGTGGTGCGGTCCCAGACGTTGACGGCCGCGGCGGCCAGCAGCGAGGCACCGAGCATGTGCAGCAGCACCAGGAGGATCGGCAGCCCGGTGAAGTGCTGGACGTAGCCGATGATGCCCTGCAGCACCACCACGCCGGCCATCAGCCACAAGGGGGTGCGCAGCTTCGCGTCGGAGTCGTGGCGCAGTGCCAGCACCAGGGCGGCAACGGTGGCGATCACCAGCAGGTAGACCGGGACCACGTGGATGCGGGTGACGATGTACGGGTCGAACATGTGGCGCGGGGCGTCCGCGTCGCCGGCGTGCGGGCCGGTGCCGGTGACGATCGTGCCCAGCACCAGGGCCAGGACGGAGGTGGTGAAGATGGTCCAGGCCAGGAAGCGCTGGGTGGAGCCGGCCGGTTCGCCCAGCGAGGTGGCCCCGCGGCGCAATGCGCCGGTGCGGTTCACCAGCAGTGTCGCGGCCATGACCAGGGCCGCGGAGACCAGGAAGTGCAGGGACACTACCCATGGGTTCAGCTTGGACCAGACGGTGATGCCGCCGATGAGTGCCTGGGCCGGGATGACCGCAAGCAGCGCGATCGACAGGCGGTAGATGGTCTTGTGTTCCGTGCGCATGCGCCAGATCGACACGATCATCGCCACCGCGATGGCCGCCAGGATGAAGGTGAGCAGGCGGTTGCCGAACTCGATGAGCCCGTGGATGCCCATTTCGGCAACCGGGGTCATGGACCCGGGCATGCAGTTGGGCCATTGCGAGCAGCCCAGCCCCGACTTGGTCAGGCGGACGGCGCCGCCGGTGATGATGATGCCGATCTGGGAGGCGAGGGAGGCGATGGCCAGGCGGTGCACCGTGTTGTTCACGGTGGTGGGCAACTTGTCCGTCCAACTGTTGGTGGCGGGGGAGGTGGTGCTCATGGTGTTGTGCTCCAGGATTCTAGTTCCATTTGAACCAGCGGGTTGCGGCGAAACCGGCAATGATTGTCCATGCCAGCAGGATGAGGATCCCGGAGACCGACCCGGTTCCGGTGATCAGGGCGGCCCTGAGGGAATCGCCCAGGGCGGCCGAGGGCAGCAGGTCGACGATCGGCTGCAGGTAGGCCGGGGCGCGGGTGCTGGGGAACAGGATACCCCCGACGGCGGCCAGCAGCACCCAGGCCAGGTTGGTGATGGCCAGCGTGGCTTCGGGGCGCACGGTCCCGGCGACCAGCAGGCCGAGGGCCGTGAACGCCGCCGCGCCGAGCACCAGAAGCGCAAGGGCCCAGCCGATGCCGGCGGGCGCCGGCCGCCACCCGAGCAGCAGGGCGGAGCCGCCGATGACCACGACCTGGAGGAACAGGACCACCAGGACCGCCATGACCTTGCCGTAGATCAGGCCGGCACGGCCCAGTGGGGTCGTCGACAGGAAGCGCAGCACCCCGTAGCGGCGGTCGAATCCGGTGGCGATGCCCTGCCCGGTGAACGCGGTGGAGACCACGCACAGCGCCAGCACTCCGGGGGCGGCGGCGTCGATGGGGTTGGCGGCGACGTCCTTGAGCAGGTCGGTGAAGACCAGTCCGAAGAGGGCCATCAGCGGCAGCACCACGGCGACGACGAGCTGCTCGCCGTTGCTGATCATGCCCAGGGTCTCGTAGCGGCCCTGCAGCAGGATGCGCCGCAGTGTTCCCTGCGCGTTGGCGGCCGCCGAGGCGGCCTGCGTACTAGTTGGCATTGTTTCCCTTGTCGGCGATCTCCAGGAACACGTCTTCAAGCGTGCGCGGCTGCATGGTCAGCGCGTGGGGCAGGACGCCCTCGCGGGTCCACCACGTGGTCAGTTCGGCCAGGTCCCCGGGGGAGCGGACCCCGTCGAGGCGGTAGTGCCCGGGGGAGGCCTCGGCGAGGGTGAGGTGCTCCGGCAGCGCGGGCAGCATCATGGCCGCCCGGGCGGTGAAGGTCACGGCCTGGGCCGGGGTTTCGTGCGCGGCGTGCGCGGTGAGCTCCGAGACGGTTCCCTGGGCCACATTGCGCCCGTCGTCGATGATGTAGACGTAGTCGGAAAGCTTCTGCGCGTCTTCCATGAGGTGGGTGGTCAGCACGATGCACATGCCGGCCTCGCGCAGTTCGCCGATCAGCTCGAAGACGACCTGGCGCGATTGCGGATCCAATCCGGCGCTGGGTTCGTCGAGGAACACCACGTCAGGGTTTCCCGCCAGGGCGGAGGCCAGTGCCACGCGTTGCTTCTGGCCGCCGGAGAGCCGGCGGATGGAGGTGGTGGCGAACTCGTTGATGCCCAGGCGCTCGATGAGGGCATCGAGGTCGGCGGGCCGCCGGTAGAACGAGGCGACGTGGCGCAGCAGCGGGATCGGGCGCAGCGAGGGCGGCAACCCGCCGTCCTGCAGCATGACCCCCACGCGCGAGCGCAGCGCGGGGCTGGCGCCGTAGGGATCCTCGCCGAGCAGGCGGACGGTGCCGCCGTTGGGGCGCAGCAGGCCCTGGGCGCACGCCAGGGTCGTTGACTTCCCCGCGCCGTTGGATCCCAGGATGGTGGTCACGCTGCCCGCGTCGGCCTTGAGGCTGATGCCGTACAGCACCCGCATCATGCGGCCATCCAGGGCGGGGACGGGACCGAAATCTTTGAGCAAGTCCTCAATCACGAGACTTGTAGACACATTGGACACCCGGTTATTCTATGTCAGGTAGAAGACACTGGGGCCGCGATGTGGCCCCGGTCTCTTTGTCCGCGGTCTTTCCTCCGGCTGGGTTCCACCCGCGGCGAAGTAAGCAGTGCCTTACTAGACGGATGAACTGGATTAGAGCATGCTTGTGTTGTGTATTCATCGAAAACCGACGTGCCGGCCGGCGACGCCCCGGCACGCATCGTTCCCGCGACAGGGGAAGCCGAAGAACGCACCCGCGACCGAGTCCTGTATTCCGTTTTGGAGGATGGCCCGGTCAGCGCCGCCGAATTGGGCGAGCGCTTGGGCTTTACCCCTGCAGCCGTTCGTCGCCACCTTGATGCGCTCTCCAAGCAAGGGCTCGTCGAGGTCAAGCTCGTGGCCAACCAGCGCACCGGCGCCGGTCGGCCCTCACGCCGCTATGTGCTTTCGCACCGCGGCCAAACCAAGATGGGCAACGACTATCTTGACATCGCCACGGAGGCGCTGACCGAACTCGGTCGTGCCGCCGGCCCCGATGCGGTCAAGGCCTTTGCCGCCCGCCGCTTCGGCGAGATGGAACGGCGCTACCGCCCCGTCATGGCCGGCATCGACGGACTCGAGGAGCGCGCCGAGGCGTTGAGCGAAGCGCTCAGCGCGGACGGCTTCGTTGCCTCCACCCGCAAGGTCGGCGCAGATTCGCCGACCGCGACCATGCTCAGCGTCCAGCTGTGCCAGGGGCACTGCCCCATCCAAGAATTGGCCCGGGAATTCCCCGTCTTTTGCGAGATGGAAACCCAGACCTTTTCCCGCCTGCTGGGTGTCGATGTGCGAAGGCTCTCGACTCTTGCCAGCGGCGGGCATGTGTGTACGACCCACATACCCGTGGGTCGCAACCAAACTCCTCAGCGAGCTGAGAAGAGAACTCGAATCAAGATCACGAAGCAGGAGAGGCCGCGATGACGGATCAGATTGCACAGGAGTCCACTGACGCCGGCGTGATTACCGAGATCCTGGAGAAGAACCCAGAACTCCATGGAATTGGTAATTACGAATACGGATGGAGTGACAAGAACGATGCGGGTGCCAATGCACGCCGCGGCATCAACGAGGACGTTGTCCGCAACATCTCGGAGCTCAAGAGTGAGCCCCAGTGGATGTTGGACATGCGCCTCAAGGGCCTGAAGTACTTCGATCGCAAGCCCATGCCCACCTGGGGTGCAGACCTCTCGGGCATCGACTTCGACAACATCAAGTACTTCGTGCGTTCCACCGAGAAGCAGGCCACCAGCTGGGAGGACCTGCCCGAGGACATCAAGAACACGTACGACAAGCTCGGCATCCCCGAGGCCGAAAAGCAGCGCCTGGTTTCCGGTGTCGCCGCCCAGTACGAGTCCGAGGTCGTCTACCACCAGCTGCGTGAAGACCTTGAGAAGCAGGGTGTGATCTTCCTCGACACGGACACCGCGTTGAAGGAACACGAAGACATCTTCAAGGAGTACTTCGGCACCATCATCCCGGTGGGCGACAACAAGTTCGCCTCGCTGAACACCGCGACCTGGTCCGGCGGCTCCTTCGTCTACGTCCCCAAGGGCGTCCACGTGGAGATCCCGCTGCAGGCATACTTCCGCATCAACACGGAAAACATGGGCCAGTTCGAGCGCACCCTCATCATTGCCGATGAGGATTCCTACGTGCACTACATCGAGGGTTGCACCGCCCCGATCTACACCTCGGACTCCCTGCACTCCGCAGTCGTCGAGATCATCGTGAAGAAGGGCGCCCGCGTCCGCTACACCACGATCCAGAACTGGTCGAACAACGTGTACAACCTGGTGACCAAGCGCGCCGTCTGCGAAGAGGGCGCCACCATGGAGTGGGTCGATGGCAACATCGGTTCCAAGGTCACCATGAAGTACCCGGCCGTCTACCTGGTCGGCGAGCACGCCAAGGGCGAGACCCTGTCGATCGCCTTCGCCGGTGCCGGACAGCACCAGGACACCGGGTCCAAGATGGTCCACATCGCCCCGAACACCTCCTCGAAGATCGTCTCGAAGTCGGTGGCCCGCAACGGCGGCCGCGCCGCCTACCGTGGCCTGGTCCAGGTCCGCGAGGGCGCCAAGGGTGCACGCAACTCGGTCGAGTGCGATGCGTTGCTGGTCGACCAGATCTCGCGGTCTGACACCTACCCGTACATCGACGTCCGCGAGGACGACGTGACCATGGGCCACGAGGCCACCGTTTCACGCGTGTCCGAGGAGCAGCTCTTCTACCTGATGAGCCGCGGCATGACCGAAGAGGAAGCCATGGGCATGATCGTGCGCGGCTTCGTCGAGCCGATCGCCCGCGAGCTTCCGATGGAATACGCCATGGAACTGAACCGCCTCATTGAACTGCAGATGGAAGGATCCGTCGGTTAATCATGACTGATACCGCAACTCACTTAACGGGCGAAAAGGCCCGCATCGGTGCGCCGAGCATTTCCGGTTTCACCGAAGAGGGCGAAAACCTTTCGCCGTTGAACGCAGCCGAAGTGTCCTCCCCGATTGGCGGTGACGCCGTCAAGGCGCACAGCCACGGCGGCGGCGCGGGAATCCCCGATTCCTCGCGTGCCGGTCGCAAGACCAGCTACAACGTCGAGGACTTCCCGGTGCTGACCGGTCGTGAAGAGGACTTCCGCTTCACGCCGCTCAAGCGCATGGGCGGCCTGCACAAGAACGAGCTGACCGGGGTTGCCCCCGCGTTGACCGTCGAAGGCGCCAACGTCTCCACGCTGGAAACCGTTGCCATGACCGACGCACGCGTCGGTTCGGCCGGCATCCCGGAGGACCGCATCTCGGCCAACGCCTGGAAGCATGCAGCCGAGGCCAAGATCGTCACGATCCCGGCGAACTCCACCGGCGAACAGGTCACCTTGACCTACACCGGAACCTCGCTCGAGGCCGCGGCCAGCCACATGGTGGTCATCGCCGAAGCCAACTCCGAGTCCGTGGTGGTCATTGACCACGTCGGGTCCGCGGTGCTGGCCCAGAACATCGAATTCGATATCCGCCAAGGCGCCAAGCTGACCGTGATCTCGCTGCAGGCCTGGGCCGAGGACGCCATCCACGCATCCTCCCACCTGGCCAAGGTCGGCAAGGACGCGCACCTGAAGCACATCGCCGTCACCTACGGCGGAAACTTGGTGCGCATGACCCCGTCGGCGCACTTCGATGGCGAAGGCGGAGAGGTGGAGCTCTTCGGACTCTACTTCGCGGATGCCGGACAGCACCTGGAACACCGCCTGTTCGTGGACCACGCGACCGAGAACTGCAAGTCCAACGTGTTGTACAAGGGTGCCCTGCAGGGCAAGGACGCGCACACCGTGTGGGTCGGCGACGTGCTGATCCGCAAGGAAGCCAAGGGGACCAACTCCTACGAGGCGAACCGCAACCTGGTGCTCACCGAAGGCGCACGCGCCGACTCGGTGCCGAACCTGGAAATCGAGACCGGCCTGATTGACGGTGCCGGACACGCCTCGACCACCGGACGCTTCGACGACGAGCACCTCTTCTACCTGATGAGCCGCGGCATCGACGAGAAGACCGCACGCCGCCTGGTGGTGCGTGGCTTCCTGAACGAAATCGTGCAGCAGATCCGGGTTCCGGAGATCGAGGAACGCCTGGCCGAGACGATCGAGCGCGAGCTCGCCGCCACGGACAGCTAATTCAGGCTTTCCCCCCACCAACACCTAAAACTTCGTCGATTCACATCGACTTCACGGAAAGAGAACGGACTCAAGGCATGTCTACTCTGGAAATCAAGGACCTGCACGTCTCCATCGAGACCGAGCAGGGCAACAAGGAAATCCTCAAGGGCGTTTCCCTGGTCATCAAGACCGGCGAAACCCACGCCATCATGGGCCCCAACGGCTCGGGCAAGTCCACGCTGGCCTCGACCATCGCCGGGCACCCGCGCTACACCGTCACCTCCGGCTCGATCACCCTCGACGGTGCCGATGTCCTGGAGATGAGCGTTGACGAGCGTGCACGCGCCGGCATGTTCCTGGCCATGCAGTACCCGGTCGAGGTTCCGGGCGTTTCGATGACCAACTTCCTGCGCACCGCCAAGACCGCCATTGACGGGGTTGCCCCGAAGCTGCGGACCTGGACCAAGGACGTCAAGACGGCCATGGAAGCGCTGAAGATCGATGCCGAGTTCGCCTCGCGCAACGTCAACGAGGGCTTCTCGGGCGGCGAGAAGAAGCGTGTGGAGATCCTGCAGCTGGAACTCTTCAAGCCGAAGTTCGCCATCCTGGACGAAACCGACTCCGGCCTGGACGTCGACGCCCTGAAGGTCGTCTCCGAGGGCGTCAACCGCGCCCAGGAGCAGAACGAGATGGGCACGCTGCTCATCACGCACTACACCCGCATCTTGCGCTACATCAAGCCCGACTTCGTGCACGTCTTCGTTGACGGCAAGATCGCCGAGCAGGGTGGCGCAGAGCTTGCAGACCGCCTCGAGGAAGAGGGCTACGACCGCTTCCTGAACGTTCCGGCCTAGTCATGAGCGTATCCAACGAGACGACCAGCGGGTCCGCCGAGACTGCACTGGAGGACGTCGAAGAGGCGCTCAAGGACGTAATCGACCCCGAGCTCGGTGTCAACATCGTCGACTTGGGCCTGCTCTACGGGCTGAAGTACGCCGATGACGGCGCACTGCTCATCGACATGACCCTTACCACCGCGGCCTGCCCTTTGACCGACGTCATCGAGGAGCAGGTCGGCCAGGCACTGGAATCGGTCGTTGATTCCTACCGCCTGAACTGGGTCTGGATGCCGCCATGGGGTCCCGAGCGGATCACCGACGACGGACGCGACCAGATGCGGGCCCTGGGCTTCAACATCTAGTCCGCACGGACGAACACCACGCGAGGTGCGTTTCCCCTTTCCGGGGAAACGCACCTCGCGTGTTTTTTGGGTCCTGCCCCCGCGGGGGTGCCTACGCGCCGGGCTTGTCCAGGTTGCGCGCCGAGAGGGTGTCGCATTGGTTGATGTCCCCGGTGGCGTAGCCCTGCAGGAACCAGGCCTGGCGCTGGGCCGAGGAACCGTGGGTCCAGACCTGGGGGTTCACACGCCCGGAGGCGGCTTCCTGGATGCGGTCGTCACCCACCGCAGAGGCGGCCGACAGCGCGGACTGCAGGTCGGCCCGGCGGATCGGCTGCATGAAGGTGTTGCCCTCGGCATCCTTCGTGGTGGCGGCGTGGGCCGCCCACATGCCGGCGAAGCAGTCGGCCTGCAGTTCCACGCGCACCGAGCCGGAGGTGGCCCCGGTGCCGCCCTGCTGGGAGGCGGCGAGGGTGCCGATGGTGTTTTGGATGTGGTGCCCGTATTCGTGTGCCACCACGTACTCCTCGGCCAGCGGCCCGCCGTCGGCGCCGTAGTTGGTGCTCAGTTCGGCGAAGAACCCGGTGTCGAAGTAGGCGACGCGGTCCCCGGGGCAGTAGAACGGTCCCACGGCGCTGCTGGCCGTTCCGCAGGCGGTGTCCACCTGCCCGTCAAAGAGCTGCACGCCCGGCCGTTCCACCGCCACGTTGTATTGCGGGAGGTATTCGAGCCAAAAGCTGTCCAGCGACTGGGTGGTGGCCAGGATCCGGCAGTCGGTGCGCGCGTTGGCATCGGCCCCGGTCTTGCAGCCCTCGAGGGCCGAGGGCCCCTGCTGCGTGGTTCCCTGCCCGGTGCCCGGGTCTGAACCGATGCCCAGTTGGGCGAGCATGTCGGGGTTGATGCCGAGCAGCGCGGCGATCAGCACCATGATGATCCCGCCGCCTCCGGCGGCGATCTTCCCTCCGCGGCCGCGGCCGCGCGAGTCCCTGATGCGTCCGGAGTCAAGTTTCGCGTCGTCGTTGAAGCTCATGGTTCATACAATACGGGCGCCGGAGGGTTTTGGGCGGCGTGTCGCATGCCGGGCACGGAATTGCGATGGGATGCGCCCGGATTCCCGTGGCGGATCAGTGCCGTGGATGCGGCGGGCGCACAAGTGCGTCGGCCATGGACCGGGCCACGTAGCGGGCAAAGCGCTCGGTGCTCCAGCCGCGCTGGAGCACCAGCAGTTCGTAGAGTTCCGGTGAGCTGTGCAGCCACATGACGTCGACCGCCTCGTCGAATCCCACATCCTCGCGGAGATACCCGCGCTCCTGCAGGAAGCGGGCGTTGTGTTCCATCCGTTGTAGGCGCTCGGCGTTGGTTCGCCTTTGGAGCTCGGCCATGTTTGCGTCGCTGGCCGCGGCGGAGCGCACCAGCAGCAGGATCGGGGTCAGGGATTCGGCGACCTCCGCGGTGAGCTCTCCCCAGGCGCGCATCAGGGACTGCGCGTCGGCGGCGCTCGTGCGCATGGCATCGGAGCGGTCGAAGGCGGCCACCGAGCCGCTGCCTCGCAGCCCGCGTTCGTAGATGGCCCGCACCAGCCCGGGCTTGCCCCCGAAAGACTTGTAGATGGTCTCGACCGAGACCCGTGCGTCGGCGGCGATCCGCGCGATGGTGGTGCCCGGGTATCCGCGGGCCAGAAGCAGCTTCTGCGCAGCGTCGAGGGTCGCATCCCGGGTCTTTTGCGCGGCCGCGCGCCGGGAGGAGGAATCGTATCCGCGGGAGCTCTTGACTGTGGGCATTTTTAGTTCCATACTTCGTATTGGTTACACCGAACTGTATCAAATTGGAGTTACCATGGTCGACCCTCCAGTATCTTCCCCCGAGGCGTTGCTGGCCCGTCTGGTGGACGCCGTCAACGCCCACGACCTTGACGCCCTCGTGGCCTGCTTCGCCCCCGGCTACCTTAACGAGACGCCCGCCCACCCCGCCCGCGGCTTCACCGGGGCCGGGCAGGTCCGAAGCAACTGGCAGCGGATGTTCACCGGGATCCCGGACCTGAAAGCCCGGGTCCTCGACCAATCCATCGACGGCGGGAGCGCCTGGACGGAGTGGGAGATCGGGGGCACCCGCCTCGACGGTGCACCGGTGCTGATGCGCGGGGTCATGATCTTCACCGTCAGTGACGGACTGCTGGCCGGCGTGCGGTTCTACCTGGAGCCGGTGGATGAAAACGGCGACGATGTCAACGCCGCCATCGAGGAAACAACGGGTGTCGCAGCAACGGCGCCGGAGAGGGATTTGTCATGATTCTGGTCATCGGAGCCACCGGGCAGCTCGGTGGGCTCATTGCGCGGCGGCTTTTGCTCCGCGGAGAAGCGGTGCGGGTGTTGGTGCGCGACCCGGCCGCGCCCGCGGCCCGCGCCTTGGTGAAAGCCGGCGCCGATCCCGTTCCCGGGGACCTGACGGACCCCGCGTCCCTGCGGGCAGCCTGCGAATCGGTCCAGGGGATCGTCACCACCGCGAACTCGATGTCCCGCGGCGGGCCGGACACCATCGACTCGGTCGATCGACACGGCAATGCGAACCTCATCGACGCCGCGACCGGAGCGGGCGTGGGTCGCTTCGTGTTCATCTCCGCGCTCGGCGCCGATCCGCACCATCCGATGCCGCTGTTGCAGGCCAAGGGCGAGACCGAAGTGCGCCTGGGGCAAAGCACCCTGGACTGGACCGTCCTGCAACCGGACACCTACATGGACATGCTGCCGATGGCGGTGATCGGCGCCCCGGCACTGTCCGGCGGAACCGTCACGCTGGTGGGAGAGGGCCGGCGGCGGCACTCGATCATCGCCATGAAGGACGTCGCCGACTATGCGGTTGCGGCGTTGCACAGCGATGGCGCCATCGGGAAGGTGCTGCAGCTCGGCGGTCCCGAGGCGGTGTCGTGGCGCGATGTCCTCAAGGCCTTCGAGCGGCATCTCGGGCGGAAAATCCCGGTTGGCTTTGTCGCGCCCGGGCAGCCCATTGACTCGATGCCCGAGATGCTTGCCGGGCTGCTCGCCGCGCTGGAGACCTACGATTCCCCGCTGGATTCCAGCGGGCTGGCCCGGCGGTACTCGGTGGTACCGACATCGCTTGATGACTTCGTGCACGGCGTCGTCGAGGCGGCGGGAGAGAGTGAACGGGCGCGAACGGCCTGATCCCGCGGGCGGGAACCGAGTGCGTGGTTGCCGGGCCGTGGCTAGTTGCGCTCCATGATGCCGCGGGCCGCCAGCGCGTCGGCGGTGCGCTGGGCGTAGGCCACGGTGTTGATGACCACCGGTGCGGCCAGCGTCGCGGGGTTGCGGCCGATGCCGCGCGCCTTGGCGGCGTCTGAAAGCTCCTGCACCGAGGTGGCGATCGCCGGGATGCTGCGCAGCATCAGCGCCACGGCCAGGGCGACGGTGGCAGGGTTCCCGCCGAGCAGCCGCACCGGGGCCGCCGCGCGCTCCAGCCCGTCGAGCAGGGCCGCCTGGGTGGTGGTCAGCAGCACCAGGCGCCCGCACTGGATGACCGCGAGCATCCCGGACACCAGGGTCAGGGCGAAAAGCGGGGAGTTGATGATCGACTGGTGGATCCCCAGGATCGCGAAGATCCACCACAGCTGGCGCAGCGGGGCGGCCCAGGCGCGCAGCACCCGGGGTCCGGCCAGGGCGAAGAGGCCCGTGCCCAGCGCGAGCGCGCCCAGGCCCACGGCGGGGATGCGCCAGATGAGCACCGCGGCCCCGACGGCCAGCACCACCAGGTACTTGGCGGCCAGCGGGGCGCGGTGCACGATGCTGGTCCCGGGCAGGTAGTGGCCCAGCAGCATCTGGTGCGCGGCGCTCACGAGGCCGGGCTTCCCTGCCGGACCAGCCGGCGGTAGGCTGCCACGGCCTCGGGGGCCGGGCCGTCGAAGGCGATCTTCCCGCCGGCGACCAGCAGCGCGCGGTCGGCGGCCGCGGCGAAGTCCAGGTCGTGGGTCGCGTAGATGACCTGCTGGTCCAGGGCGCCCAGCGTCGCCTGGAGCAGTTCGTTGTTGGCCAAATCCAGCAGCGTGGTCGGCTCGTCGGCCACCAGGATGTCCTGTCCGGCGGCCAGCACGCTGCACAGCGCCACCAGCTGCCGCTCGCCCCCGGAGAGGTCGTAGATGCTGCGCTGGGCCAGGTGGTCCAGGCCCAGCGCTGCCAGCGCGCGAAGGGCGGCGGCGGCCCGGGCGCCGCGGTCCCTGTGGCTGGCCTTGAGCGAGAGCTCGACGTCCTCGGAGACGATGGGCATCACCAGCTGCGAGAGCGGGTCGGTGAACAGGAAGCCCACGCGTTGGCGCACGGACTTGGCCTGGCGCACGGTGTCGAAGCCGTGGACCGCGACCGAACCTGTCGAGGGGGACACCAGCCCGTTGAGCATGCGCAGCAGCGTGGATTTTCCCGACCCGTTGGCGCCGATCACGGCGATGCGCCGCTCGGCCAGTTCCAGGGTGCACGGTTCCAGGACGGTGCGCCCCTGCCGGGTCGGGTCGTCGGCGGGCAGGATCAGCCCGGCATTGTTGAATCGGATCACGCTTAACGGTATTCCCTGCTGGTGTCGTGGATCGAATCCGGCTGCGGCCGGAGCTAGGCCTGGAAGCGGCGGGCCGCGAAGGCGGGGAAGGCCTTGAAGACGCTGACGGCGATGGCCGCGGCCAGCAGGTTCTTCACCACGTCCCCCGGCCAGTAGGCCATGTCCAGGACGAAGGCCTGGCCCAGCGGGATCTGCGCGTTCAGGCTCATGCCCAGGATGCCCAGCGGGTGCACGACGAGGATCGAGCCGGCCAGCCCGGCCAGGAACAGCCAGGCGAAGCGGCGCCTGCGGGCGACCTTGCGCAGCACCAGCGTGGCCAGTGCGCCGGTCACCAGGGCGGCGACGGGGAAGGAAAGCAGGTAGCCGGCGCTCGGGGAGGCCAGCGAGCCCAGGCCGCCGGAAAACTTGGCGAAGATCGGCACCCCGGCCAGCCCCACCACCAGGTAGAGGGCGACGGCCGAGCCGCCGCGCTTGGAGCCCAGGATCATGGCGGTGAGTGCCACGCCCATGGTCTGCAGCGTGATCGGCACGCCCAGTGCGCCCACCGGAACGGCCGGGACCAGGGTGAGCACCGCGATGAGCGCGGCGAAGACGGAGACCAGGGCGAGGTCGCGGGCCCCGATCCGGGCGGGGGACTGCGCCTCGAGGCGCGGGCCGGTGGTGCTCATGTCTGGGTGTTCCTGTCGGTTCGTGAAGTTGGCGGCGTCGTGGACGGGCCGCGCGGGTGCGTTATCGAAAACAATACTTGAACACCGTTCAAAAGTCTTGGCCACCATGCCCGGGGGCCTGGTCACCGGCCGCGGGCCGCGTCACAAACCGTCACTGCAGCATCGAGGTCAGCCGGGCGAGGTTGTCCAGCGCCCGCTCGCGCAACGGCCGGGCAAGCCACGGCCCGAGCTCAAGCTCCCGCGAGTTTTCGCGGTACCTGTCCTCCACCCGGAGCAGGTCCGCCAGCAGTTCCGGTCCGTGCAGCAGCACCGAGATCTCCATGTTCAACGAGAACGAACGCATGTCCATGTTCGAGGACCCGATGACGGCGACCTCGTCGTCGATGGAGAAGTGCTTGGCGTGCAGCACCTTCGGCGCGCGGTACAGGTAGATCCGCACCCCCGCCCGCAGCAGCACCTCGTAGTAGGAACGCTGCGCGTGATAGACCATCGCCTGGTCTCCGATCTCCGAGACGAACAGCTCCACCGGCACCCCGCGCGCGGCGGTGGTGAGTATCGCCAGCAGGATCGACTCGTCCGGCACGAAGTAGGGGCTGGTGATGGAGACCCGCTTGGTGGCCTGGTGGATCATCATGGTGAAGAGCTTGAGGCTGTTGTCGTTCTCGAAGCTCGGCCCGCTGGGCAGCACCTGCGCGTCGATGAGCTCGGTGGCGCCCTCCAGCTCGATGGCGGTGGTGTCCAGGACCAGCAGCTGGCCGGTCTCCGAGTACCAGTCGGTGATGAACACCGCGTCGAGCTCGCGCACCGCCGGGCCCTCGATGCGCATCATCAGCTCGTGCCAGGACAGGCCGCGCCGGATGTTCTTGGCCTTGTGGTAGCGCGGCTCGATCAGGTTCATCGACCCGGTGAAGCCCGTGGAGGAATCGACGACCAGGATCTTGCGGTGGTTGCGCAAATCCGGGCGCTGCCACTGCCCGCGCCAGGGGCGCAGCGGCAGCATGTGGTGCACCTGCGCGCCGATGGATTCCAGGAACGCGGTGGTTTCCCTCCGCCGCGGGTACATCAGCGAGGCCAGGTGGTCCAGCAGCACCCTGACCTCGACCCCGCGCCCGCGCGCCCGGGCCAGGGCCTCGAAGAAGGGCGCCGTCGCCTCGTCGTGCACCCCGATGTAGAACTGCACGTGCACCCGGTGCCGGGCCGCATCGATGGCCAGGGCCATCTGCGCGATCGTTCCGGCATAGTCGTCGTTGAGCGTGATCTTGTTCCCGCCCACCATCGGCAGCGCGCCCAGGGCCTTGTTCAGCGCGGTGGCCGGGGCCAGCCAGGCGGGCCAGTCCGGTTCGTGGCTGGTCAGCCAGGGGCCGCGCGTGCGCTCGAAGATCAGATCGTTGACCTCGCGTTGCTTGGCCCGGCGGTGTGCCGGCAGGCGGCCGAAGCCGACGAGCAGGAATGCGGCCGCGCCCAGGAAGGGGACGAACACGATCGCCATGACCCAGGCGATGGCCTCGGCCGGCTTGCGGTTGCGCGAGACCAGGATCGTCGCCAACAGGCCCAGGGCAACGTGCCCGGCTCCCAGAGCCAGTGCCCAGATGTCAAGATCGCTCATGTGCCCTTTCGCAAGCCGCGGGTCCGGCGCACATCGCCGGGTTGTCACTGCCGACTCTAGGCGATGCTCCCCCGACCGGCGGCCTTTGGCGCGGCAGGGGTGGAAGAAGGCAGAATGGAGTGATGGACACGGGAGAAAACGCGGCGCAGGACCTCAGCGTGGGCCAGGTGGCGGCCCGCTCCGGTGTCGCGGTCTCGGCACTGCACTACTACGAGCGGGAGGGACTGATCTCCTCCTGGCGCACCACCGGGAACCAACGCAGGTTCGACCGCGGCGTGCTGCGGCGCGTTGCAGTGATCCGCGCGGCCCAGCGCGCCGGCATCCCGCTGCGCTCCATTGCCGAAATCTTTGCCGGGCTTCCGGCCGACGGGACCCCGCGCAAGGAGGACTGGCAGGCGGTCTCCGCGGCCTGGCGCGAGGACCTGCAGGAGCGGATCCACCAGTTGCAGTCGTTGCGCGACGGACTCGGCGGATGCATCGGCTGCGGCTGCCTGTCGCTGGCCGAATGCGGATTCGTGAACCCCAACGACAAGCTGGCCGACGACCGCGGCGGTGCCCTGTTGTTCCGGGACGACACCGAATTTGACCTCAACCAAGGTTGAGGTTCTAGCGTGGGGAGCAAAGGACAGCCCGCGGCACCGCCACGGGCCTCGTGATGAGAGGAACCTCCACCCGCCGTGCAGACCCAATTTCCGGCCGCCACCGTTGCGGAGCAATTTCGCCTTGCCTTCGGCAACCATCCCGCCGGCGTTGCCGTCGTGACCGCGGCCGGATCCCGCGGACCGGTCGGCATCACCGCCTCCTCGCTGATCTCCGTGTCGGCCGACCCCGCCTACCTGGCCTTCAACATCGCCCGCAGCTCCGGCGCCGCCGCGGCCATCCTGGGGTCCGGAACCATCGTGGTGCACCTGCTCACCGACCGCAACGCCGATGTCGCGGCGCTGTTCGCCGGTCCCGGGGAGGAACGCTTCGCGAGGCTGGCGGGGTGGGAACACCTGCCCACCGGCGAACCGCTGATCCACGGACTCGGAGTGGCCATGCGCTGCGAGATCGAGTCGCGGGTCCCCGCCGGCCCGGCAACCGTCGTGGTCGCCTCGGTCCTCGAGGTCATCGGCGGGCAATCCATGGCGGCGCCATTGGTCTACCACCGGCGCGGCTACCACAGCATCGGTGAGCACTCACGCCTCACCGCTTGACCGGCTCCCGGAAAACCGGGCACCGGATCCCTGAACCACGAAAATGAGGAGTCATTTTGGCTATATATACCTTGCCCGAGCTGCAGTACGACTACGCGGCCCTGGAGCCGAACATCTCGGCGCGGATCATGGAGCTGCACCACTCGAAGCACCACGCGGCCTATGTGGCCGGGGCGAACGCGGCCCTGGAGCAGTTGGCCGAGGCGCGGGAGAAGGGCGAGTTCGGGAATGTGCCGAAGTTGTCCAAGGACCTGGCGTTCCACCTGGGCGGGCACACCAACCACTCGATCTTCTGGAACAACCTGTCCCCGGAGGGCGGGGACAAGCCCGAGGGGGAGCTGGCCGCGGCGATCGACGACGCCTTTGGCTCGTTTGACGCGTTCCGTGCGCATTTCACGGCGGCGGCGATGAGCCTGCAGGGCTCGGGTTGGGCGTTGCTGGGCTTTGAGGGSCTCGGTGGCCAGYTGGTCATCGAGCAGCTGTACGACCAGCAGGGCAACGTGCCGGTGGCGACGACCCCGTTGTTGATGCTGGACATGTGGGAGCACGCGTTCTACCTGGATTACGTGAATGTGAAGGCCGACTACGTGAAGGCGTTCTGGAACATCGTGAACTGGGCCGATGTCTCGGCGCGTTTCGAGGCTGCCCGCAAGGGTGCCGCGGCGCTGATCGTCCCGGGCAAATAACAAAACCCGAAAAACACGCTGGGGCGGGTGTCGGCTCGGTCTGGAACCGAGTCGATACCCGCCCCTTTTCCGCGCTGTTGCCGGATCGCACCGCGGAGTGGCGCCGCGGCGGATCAGAAGCGCGACGAGGATCCGGAGCCGGAGAAACTGCCGCCGCTGGAGCCGTATCCGGTGCTGCCGCCCGAGGACGAGCTGGCGCTGCGGCTTTCCTGCACGCTGGAAATCCCGGAGTTGTAGCCGGCGCTGAACCCCACGACAGACCAGAACCTGTTGGCCGGGTACACAGTGCCCAGAATGCTGTGGTTCGAGGAATAGCTGGAACCGCGGGCCTCGGGGGTGCGCATGGCCGCCCGCATCAGCTTCTCTTCTTCCTTGTCCTTCGCAAACTTCGCGATCACCGCCTCCGAGTACTCCTTGAGCAACCCGGTAAGCTGCTCGCGGGCTTCGGCGATCTTGTCCAGGGCTTCCTCGGGGCCGATTTGCCTGGCCTGCAGGGCAGCACCCCACTTTTCCATGTCGGCGGCTGTCATGGACTTGAAGCGGCCCAGGGCAATGGCCGAGGGTGCCTCGGGTGCGGCATGCTTGCCGATCACCAAAGAGTCGATTTCGGCCAGATCCTCGCGCAACGGGGCGAGCTGGCGTTCCCACGCAGCGGCCCAGCCCGATCCCAGATTCAGGAGCATGTTCGTGTCGGCGATCACGTCGTCCAGGCGGTCCAGGTCGGTCGCCTTGGCCGCGTACTTCTCCATGAACAGCGCGGTTTCCTTGCGTACGTGCGACTTCGGGTCCATGCCGTTGGCCTTGTTGCCCTGCGCGGCGAGCTCGTTGTAGGCGGCCATGAATCCGCGGTATTTTTCCAGCACGAGGCTGCCGTAGCGCGAGCTGTCGTTGATCGTCTTGGCGTTCAACTCGGTGGCCTCGAGGTCTAGGCTGACGTTCGAGTAGCTGGCGTTGCCGATGTCCAGGGCCTTCAGGGAGCGGTTCCGGTAGGTCCTGCGCACATACAGTGTGCTGCCCAGGCTGATGCCGCCGACCACCAAGATGCCGCCGCTCCAAGCGTAAAGCTTGGGGGACTTGTACCAGGGGCGGTTCATCAATTGTGCGGCACGCTCGACCCCGGCGATGGTCCCGTCGGTCCACTGGGCCTCCCGGTACAGGTCCTTGGTGGCGTTCTGGATGTCATCGCGTTGGGCGGGGGAGACCTTCCGGTCCTCGCCGAAGTACGTGCCCACCTGCCGGCCGGTGGGATCCAGCGCAAAGACGAACAGCGAGTCGGCCCACTTTTGCCCATCCGCGCTCAACCACTCGGGGTGCTTCTGGCGTGCGAAGCGCAGCACTTCCTCGTTGAGGTTGTCGTTGTACTCGCCGTCCCGCGTGTAGATGGCAACCTTGGTCGGCTCGTTGAACGAGATCTTTTTGAGGGCCGGGACCAGTGTGTTCAGATCCAGCGTTCCGGCGGCGTCCTCGATGACGATGTCCGTTGCCGGTGCGGCGAGTGCCGCCGGGGCACCGCCGACCAGCAGCAGGGCACCCAGGGCCAGGATGGACAGAAGCTTTCGCATGCGTATGCCGTTCGTCGATTGCAGTCTTCCCTTGAACCCTAACGGGGTTTACCCAATCGATCGATCCTGCATGCGTCCCCGGGTGTGTCAGCCGCCAAGCAGGGCCATCAGCATCTGGATGGAAGCGAGCAGCATTGGTGCCTGCTCGGCGACCAGCAGCAGCCCGAGGACGATCATGACCAACCCGCTGAACAGGGTGATGAAGCGAGCGGCGGTTGGACGCTGGCGCAACAATGCCCGGGCTCCCAGCGCCACGCCCGAGTAGACGAAGATCGAGAGCACCATGTGGCTCAGGCCCAGCAGCGCGGTCTGCGCCGGGACGGAGAAGGCCGCCTCCGCATGGATGAACTGGGGGATCAGTGCAAGGTAGAGCAGCAACGCCTTGGGGTTTGATCCGCTGGTGCCCAGGCCGCGGAAGAATGCCGGCCCGAAGAAGCGTTCACGGGGGTGCGGGGGTGCCGCGGTTTCGACGGCCGAGCGAACCATGGTGTCCGCCCCGCCGCTTGAACCCGCCGAGAGCGGTGGGGCCACGGCGGCGCCAGGTGCTTCCGCGGGCGTGCCGCCTTCGGCGCTGAACCCGGCTCCTCGCCAGGACCTGGCGGTGCTGAAGCCCAGCCAGAGCAAGTAGGCCGCACCTGCCAGCGTGATCCAGGAAAGCAGTCGAGGATTGCTGGCAACCAGCGCCGCCATGCCGGCGACAATCAAGAAGGTGTGGAAGACGTAGCCGCTGCACAACCCCGCCACGGCAGCAGAGACCTTGTGGCGGCCGAGGCCCGCGGAGATCGCGTAGGCCCAGTCGGCACCGGGGGTCATGGCTAGAGCAAAAGACACCCCGAGGAAGCCAAGGATGGTTTGGATGTCCATGATCGATCTCTTTCCTGCTGTGGGTGTACCGGCAAGTTTAGGAAGAAAACGGGGAAATGTGCTTGCGTGTTCTCGCGTTCCCCAGGACGCTTGCGCAAGGATGTAATTGATATGGTTGGTCAAGCGCAAGAATATTGCGCGCCACTTTCGACTCGTCGAAAACTTCACGATTAGGGGCTGCCGCATGGACGGAATTGACCGCGCGATCCTGCGTCGCCTGCAGGGTGACGGGCGCATGACCGCCACCGCCCTGGCTGAGGATGTCGGACTCACCCTGGCCCCCTGCCACCGGAGGCTGCGCGAGCTGGAAAACAGCGGCGTGATCCGCGGCTACCGGGTCGACGTGGACCCGGCGAAGGTCGGACTCGGCTTCGAAGCCCTGGTGTTTGTGACACTCAGGGACCGCTCGACCATGAAGGACTTCGAACGCGAGGTCGGAGGGATCGGGCAGATCATCGACGCCCAGCGGCTCTTTGGCGAACCGGACTTCTTGCTGCGGGTGATGGCAGCGGACCTGCCCGCCTACCAGCGCTTTTACGACGACGTGCTCGTGGTTCKGCCCGGTGTGGAAAAGCTGACCAGCACCATCGTAATGAAGAACCTCAAGTCCGGCGGCAGGCTGCCGATCTAGGCGGCGCCGCCCCGCCGGCCCCTATCGGCAATCCTTCCCATGCCATAGCATGGCCAAATGTCAGATAACTACGCATCGGTCCCGTTACGTGAACTCAACAATGGCGCTTTCATGCCATCAATTGGCCTTGGAACGTGGCCGCTCGACGACATCCAGGCCGGGGCGGCGGTGGCCCACGCGTTGGAGGCCGGCTACCGGCTCATCGACACCGCGGAAAACTACGGAAACGAGGAAGGGATCGGGGAGGGCATCGGCTCGATGTCGGTTCCCCGCGAGGAACTGTTCATCACCTCAAAGTTCAATGTGCAGTGGCATTCGGTCCAGGGAGTCATGGACGCCTGGGAAAACAGCTGCAAGCGCCTGGGGCTGGAATACCTTGACCTTTTCCTGATCCACTGGCCGAACCCCAAGGAAGGCAACTACGTGCAGGCCTGGGAGGGTCTGGTGAAGCTGCTCAAGCGCGGGCGGGTGCGGGCCATCGGCACTTCGAACTTCACGGTTCCGCAGTTGCAGGAGCTGATCGACGCCACCGGCGTGGTTCCGGACGTCAACCAGATCCAGCACTCCCCGTTTTGGCTTGACGACGAGCGGCTGGCGTTCCATGTCGAACACGGGATAGTCACCGAAGCGTGGGCGCCGCTGGGCCGCGGGGAAAACGACCTGCTGGACGCCGCCCCGGTGCTGGCCGCGGCCGCTGCCCACAAGGTCACCCCGGCCCAGGCGGTGCTTCGCTGGCAGATCGAGCGCGGCGCCGTCCCCATTCCCAAGACGACAAGCCCACTCCGAATGGCCGAGAACCTCGATGTCTTTGCGTTCAACCTCTCAGCGGAGGAGGTGCTGGCCATCGACGAATTGGACGGCACGGCGGGAGAAGGCTTGGACCCCATGCGCTTCGGGCACTAGTCGATCCGTTCCGGGACCGGACGCGGTCCCGGAACGTTCGTGGCCTTCGGCGTGATCAGCAGGGTCAGCAACAGAATGGCCGCGACCAGGATGAATGCATTCAGCACCCCGAAATGTTCGCCAAGGAAGCCCAGGACAGGCGGCCCGATCAGCATCGAGGAATAGCCGAACACGGCAACGATGCCCACGCGTCGGGGTCCGTCGGTGGGGTGCGCCGCCGCAACGCTCATGCCCACGGGGAACCCGAGCGACCCGCCCAGGCCCCACAGCAGGGCCCCGGTGAAGACCGCCCACGGCGCCGGGGCCAGGATGAACAAGACGATGCCGGCGAGACCCAGGATCCCCATGGTCACCAGGACCCGCTTGTGCCCGAGCCGGTCAATAAGCGGGCCGCCGAAAATCCGTCCCGCCGTCATGGCCGCGACGAATGCGCCGAAAACCAGGGCTCCGGTGGCCTCGGTGAATCCGTGGTCGTCCACCGAGGCAATGGTGAGCCAGTCGTTGGCCGTGCCCTCGGCAAACGCCAGCCCGGCGACCATGAGGCCGATCAACATCAGGTGCCCGTCGCGGAACAAGGCCATGAGGCGCTGCCACCAGGTGTCGGCGGCGGGACCCGTGGCGGAGCCTTGGACCGGCGGCGGTTCAAGGCCGGAAACGTTGCGGACGAAGTAGACGCCAAGGCCCATGATCAGGACTCCGACGACCGCGAAGTTCCACATCACGTCGATGTCCAAGCGGGAGGCCCCCGCGCCCAGGACGGCGCCGATGATGGTCCCGAAACTGAAGAAGGCATGCATCATCGGCAGCACGGTTTTGCCCAGGGAGCGTTCGACCGCGGCGCCGTCGACATTCATCATCACGTCGGTGGCGCTGAAGACGAAACCGTAGAAGACCAGGATCGCCATGGCGCCCACGGTGCTCTCGAGCACCTCGGTCATGCCGCCCAGGACGGCCAGGGCAGCGCCCATGCTGAGCAGTCCGAGCGTGATCCCGCGGCGGATTCCGAGCCTCGCCAAGATTCCGGGGGCGAACGCCAAGCCTCCGATCGATCCGATGGCCAGGGAGAAAAGAAGGATACCGACATCGGAGGTGGAAAGTTCGAGCTGCACCCGAACGGCCGGAAGCCGGGCAACCCAGGTGGCAAACGCGAAGCCGCATAAAAAGAAAATGCCAAAGATGGAGTTGCGCCACGCCGTGTTTGTGGGCAACCGCGTCGCTTCGACGGGTGCTTCGGATTTGCTGTGCAACGGCAGCCTTTCGACGCTAAAGCGGTGGATCTTTGCGGTGGGTGTCAACCTCCCCAAGCATGCGCTGGCTGACATGTTCATCATACGTCCGGAGTAATTGTTTTTCATCGCCCAACGCGCCCCGGCGGCCCGGTATCGCCCCGGGTGAAATGTGAGACCACTAATGGTTTGGGCTATGATTCTTGTGCACTTGCCTCCGTAGCTCAGTGGATAGAGCAACAGCCTTCTAATCTGTCGGTCGCGCGTTCGAATCGCGCCGGGGGCACCACGCAAAAGCGGCACTCACTTTGATATTCCTGGTGAGTGCCGCTTTTGTTTGGTGAGGAAAATGCCGCTCCGAGGGCAGCTTGGGGGGCAGTATTGATGCACGACGCCCTCAGCCGGTCGGCTTGTGGGTCAGCCGGATCGCTGGTTTCTTCGTTGGCGGCGCCGTAAAGAATCGAACGCCACCTCGCTCGACGCTCGACGCCGTTCGGGCATCGATTCCCAGGCGTCAGGCCGGCAGCGTCTTGGGAATGTGGATTCGTCAGGCGTGGTGGATCCCACCGACCCTGTGGGCGCCGTCCCACACCATTTCACGAGGCCCCTGCGCCACAGCATCCGGGGCCTTGGCCAGATAGCGCGCGCGGACCCTGGCTTCTAGATGCAGGTCCTCCGGCATCGATTCAACTACCAGGTCTTCCGGCCAATCCGAAACCGTCATCTCGCGGCCGTCAAATGGACCGCCACGCAGCACGACTCGAACCGAGTTCATGAGCGGGCTTCCGCGTCCGTTGGCAGTTCTCGGGTTTCCATGGTTCCATCCTTGATCGCCGTTGCCCACTGTCGCAAGCACTTGCCGTGGTTTCCCCAGCTTCACGTAGCCGGGTCGAATTCGCAATAGCCGTCAGGCGTGACCGGGGCGCGGCCCAAATCGGGGCGGTCGCTTCCTGCCGCGGGAAGATCCGCACAACGAATGATGCCGGGGTCCGGGAGGGCATGGCAGGGTTTAGGGAGACCCGCATGGGCCTCACCGGGTCATGGGGAACCCAAACCGCCCACGAGGAAAGGCGTTTTCGGACGTGGACCGCAACCTGCGAGCAATCCTGTACTTCACGGCCATCTCCTGCGGGCTGGCGTGGCTGGTGGCCTGGCCGCTGTGGCAGGGCGACGGATTGTTTGACACCAGGTTCGGGGTCGTTGCCCTGGCCATGATGTTCACGCCGGCGGTCGCTGCACTGGCCATGGTCTTCTTCATCGAACGGCCCGCTGCCAAGTTTCGCTCGCTGGGGCTGTGGCCGTTGAAACCCGCCGGCCGCCTGCTGATGTACCTGGCCCTGGCCCTGACCGTCCCGGTGGCACTGATCCTGGCGGCACTTCCCGTCGGGGCTGCGCTGGGGGTCTACCCGGCGGATTTCACCGGTTTCTCCGCCTTCAAGGCGATACTGGCCGCAGCCGGCCAGGGCGAGCTGCCCCTGCACATCGAAACGCTGGTGGCGCTGCAGTTTGTCAACGTGCTGATCGGTGCGCTCATCAACCTGCTTCCTGCCCTGGGCGAGGAACTCGGCTGGCGCGGCTGGCTGCTGCCCAAGCTCATGCCCTACGGCCCGGTGCGGGCGATCGTCGTGTCGGGCATCATCTGGGGCACCTGGCATGCGCCGTTGGTCCTGCTGGGCTACAACTACCCCTTGGCTCCGGGGTGGCTGGGGGTGTTCATGATGATCGGCATGTGCATTCTCGTGGGCGCAGTCTTCGGGTGGTTGCGTCTTCGCTCGGCTTCGGTGTGGCCGGCCGCGCTGGCCCACGGAACCTTCAATGCCGCGGCCGGCTTCTCCATGGTCTTTGCCGCGGCCGGCGCCCCGATCAACACGGTCAACGCGACGATCCTTGGCTGGTCCGGATGGATCGTCCCGCTGCTGCTGGTCATCGTGCTGGTCGCCACCAAGCAGTTCCGCGAGGGGCCCGCAGGCGGGAACCGGTCCGGCGAGTTCTCCGCACAACCACCGGCGGTCGGTTAGCTTACGGCACCGGGGCATCTCCACAACCGGGATCCGGACGGGCAGCACGCCTCGCGGACAGCGCCACACTGGGAGGACGAGGCGGGAACTGCCCGCCAACATCCGAACATTGGAGTGCACCATGACGGACCACATTACGTTGCGCGGTGTGGTGGGAACCGAACCCCGCCAGAGCGGGGAAAGCAGCGGCACGGTCATCGCAAAATTCCGCCTGGTCAGCAACGAACGGCGACAGGATCCCGACACGGGACAGTGGGCGGACGTCCACAGCAACTGGTACACCGTCTCCTGCTTCAGGGCCATGGCCACCAACCTGCTCGCCAGCATCCACATGGGCGACCACGTGGTGGTCTACGGCAAGATGCAGGTCCGCGAGTACGACCGGAAGGACGGGGCACGCGGCTTCAGCGTGGACATCGAGGCCATGGCTCTGGGCCACGACGTCCGTTTCGGGGTCAGCCGCTTCGAGCGGATCCGGGGTGCCGGGGGCGAGGACAACGGAGCGCGACGCACCCGTGCCGGCGAGACGGTCCACGGACGCGAGGAGTCCAACGACGGGTTCCCGGTGACCGGCTGGCCGGACGCCGAGCCCGCGACCGACACCGAGGCGGCCTGAGGGTCCCGGGCAACAAACTGGCAGGGAGTGTGTGGGCGGCCACGGCATCGGATGCCGTGGCCGCCCAATGTGTGCAGGAACATGCCTGCTTGGGGGAAACCGGCCGCTGAAATTGTGAGGAAGTCCGCCCAAGGCACTAGCCTTGTGGGCATGGCGGAATTCATTTACACGATGACCAAGGCTCGCAAGGCCGTTGGCGACAAAGTCATTCTCGACGATGTCAGCATGTCGTTCTATCCAGGTGCAAAAATTGGCGTGGTTGGACCGAACGGTGCCGGCAAGTCCACGATCCTGAAGATCATGGCGGGGTTGGACATACCCTCCAACGGCGAGGCACGCCTCAGCCCGGGATACAGCGTTGGAATCCTGTTGCAGGAACCGCCGCTGAACGAAGAAAAGACCGTTCTGGGCAACGTCCAGGAAGGCGTCGGGGAGATCTATGAAAAGATCACCCGATTCAACGAGATCTCCGAGGAGATGGCCCAGGACGGCGCGGACTTCGACACGCTGCTCGAGGAAATGGGACACCTGCAGGAGGCCATCGACACGGCCGACGCGTGGGACATCGACTCCCAGCTGGAACAGGCCATGGATGCCCTGCAGTGCCCGCCGGGCGATTCCCCGGTGTCCCACCTTTCCGGTGGCGAACGCCGCCGCGTGGCGTTGTGCAAGCTGCTCCTGCAGAAGCCTGACCTGCTGCTCCTTGACGAGCCCACCAACCACTTGGACGCCGAGTCCGTGTCATGGCTCGAACAGCACCTGCAGGCATACCACGGTGCCGTCCTTGCCGTGACCCACGATAGGTACTTCCTGGACCACGTGGCCCAGTGGATTGCCGAGGTCGACCGCGGGCGCCTGATCCCGTACGAGGGCAACTACTCCACCTACCTGGAGAAGAAGCGCGAGCGTCTCGAGGTCCAGGGCAAGAAGGACCAGAAGCTTGCCAAGCGCCTGAGCGAAGAACTCGAATGGGTTCGCTCCAACGCCAAGGGCCGCCAGACCAAGTCGAAGGCCCGTCTGGCCCGGTACGAGGAGATGGCGTCGGAGGCCGAGCGCACCCGCAAGCTGGACTTCGAGGAAATCCAGATCCCCGCGGGCCCGCGCCTGGGCTCCCTGGTCATCGAGGCCAAGGACCTGAAAAAGGGCTACGGCGACCGCGTGTTGATCGACAACCTGTCCTTCACGCTGCCGCGCAACGGCATCGTCGGTGTCATCGGCCCGAACGGCGTGGGCAAGTCCACCTTGTTCAAGACCATCGTCGGCATGGAGCCGATCGACGGCGGCGAGCTGAAGATCGGCGACTCGGTCAAGATCTCCTACGTCGACCAGAACCGTGGCGGCATCGACCCGGAGAAGTCCCTGTGGGAAGTTGTTTCCGAGGGGAACGACTACATGTACGTCGGCCAGGTCGAGGTTCCCACGCGCGCCTACGTCTCGGCATTCGGCTTCAAGGGCCCGGACCAGCAGAAGAAGGCAGGCGTGCTCTCCGGTGGTGAGCGCAACCGCCTGAACCTGGCGCTGACCCTCAAGCAGGGCGGCAACTTGCTGCTCCTTGACGAACCGACCAACGACCTCGACGTCGAAACCCTCTCGTCGCTGGAAAATGCGCTGCTCGAATTCCCGGGTTGCGCCGTGGTCGTATCGCACGACCGCTGGTTCCTGGACCGCGTGGCCACCCACATCCTGGCCTACGAGGGCACCGATGAGGATCCGTCGAGCTGGTACTGGTTCGAGGGCAACTTCGATTCCTACGAGGCCAACAAGGTCGAGCGCCTGGGCCCGGAGGCTGCCAAGCCGCACCGCGTCACCCACCGCCGCCTGACCCGYGACTAGCAGCCGACGCGCCTTTCGGGCGCTTCGGTTCGGTCCACGACAAAGGCCCGGATCCCGCCGGAATTTCTTCTGGCGGGATCCGGGCCTTTGCTGTTTTTGGCCGCGCGTGCGCCGCGGCCGCCCCCGGGGCTAGTCTTCGTCCAGGGGCAAGCGGATCATGCCTTCCTGGGCGACGGTGGCCACCAGTTCTCCTGCGCGGTTGAAGATCCGCCCGGTGGCCAGCCCCCGCGCGCCGGAGGCGCTGGGGGACTCCTGGACGTAGAGCAGCCACTCATCGACGCGGAACGGGCGGTGCCACCACATCGCGTGGTCCAGGCTGGCCACGGACATGCCGGGAGTGATCCAGGTCAGCCCGTGGCGGCGCAGCACCGGCTCCAGCAGCGTGTAGTCGCTGGCATAGGCCAGCGCGGCACGGTGCATGGCGTCGTCGTCGGGCATGGCGGAGTTGGTCTTCATCCACACTGCGTTTGTTGCCGGACGGCTGGCCGGGCCCTTGAGGAAGAGCGGCTCGCTGATGTAGCGGATGTCGAAGGGCCTGTCGAACGCGTACTCCTTGGCCACCGGGTGGTCCAGGTTGCCGATCAGCTCGGCGGTGGTGGGCAGCGACTCGGGATCCGGGAGGCCCTCGGGCATGGCGTCCTGGTGGTCGACCCCCTCGGAGTGCGCCTGGAACGAAGCGATCATTGAGAGGATCGGCACGCCGTTCTGGTAGGCGTGCACCCGCCGGGCGGAAAACGAGCGCCCGTCGCGCAGCCGCTGCACCCCGAAGGTGATCGGCAGGCTTGCGTCCCCGGCGCGCAGGAAGTAGCCATGCATCGAATGGATCGGGCGCTCCTCCGCAATGGTCTTGGAGGCGGCCACCACCGCCTGGCCGAGCACCTGGCCGCCAAAGACGCGGTTCCTGGCCTGCGGCGGGGTGTGGCCGACGAAGATGTCCTCGTCGGTGCGGGCCTCGGGGTCGCCGGAGAGGTCCAGCAGCTCGATGAGCTTCGGGGTCGTGGTGTCTTGGGTACTCACGTGTCTGCTCCTTGGAGGGGAGAAAAATGGATCTGGTAAGACACTATCGCCCCGGTGTGCCGTTCGCCGTATTCGCACCCGCCGCCTCCCCGCGCCGCGGTGTCGTGTGTCTCCGCGGGACCGCGGCAATGGGCCGGCACGCACCGGACATGGAAGTATGAAGGCATGGCAAGTGAATTCGTAGTACTCGAGGACCAGGAAACCGTTGCGGACCTGGCCACGTTCCTTTCCCGCGCGCGTTCGATCGAGGACGGCGCGGTGATGATGCAGGCGGCCGGCAACGCCCTGGCCCTGTATGTCCCGGTGCTCTACCCGGAGTTCCTGGGCGATTCGGTTCCCACGGTGCTGGGGATGCGCGCCGTGCGGCTCTCGATCCCGGCCAAGGCGGAGGGCGTCTATGCGCTCTCGGCGCTGACAGAACGGCTGGCCCGGTTGGGGTCCGGGTCCCTGGAGCTTTCGGTTCCCCCGGCTGAGGTCAACGCGTCGTGGGCGGGCCAGCAGGTCCCGCGCGGCGGCTGGGACGCGGTGGCGACGCTGTCCGACGACACGCTGGTGGCCGAGGCGGTGCGCGGGATGGGCGTGGTGGCCCAGGCCCTGCCCGAAAACGCCGGGCGTCCGGTGCTCAAGACCGTCCGAGCCAGGATCTGGTCCTCGCCTGTCGAAGGGGTGGAAGCGGCGATGCCGCTGGCCATGGCCTTCGGCGCACACGCACTGGGGTTCCTGCGCGAGGGGGAGAGCTCCACGCTGTTTTCCTCCGGCGCCTGGCTGCGGCTGGGCAGCACCGGAGGACACGTGGTGGCACGCCAAGGCGGCATCCTGGGCTAGCCGCCCGGAACCCCGGGGGCGTGCCCCGGCGTCGTTACTGGTCGGGTGCGTTCATCAGCGAGTGGGCGGCCCGGTCGAAGTAGTCCCAGAGGGTTTCCTCCTGCAGCGGCGGCAGCTCCAGCGAGTCCACGGCAATGCGCATGTGCTTGAGCCAGGTATCGCGGTTGTGCGAATTGATCGTGTACGGGACGTGGCGCATGCGCAGGCGCGGGTGCCCGCGGCGCTCGGAGTAGGTCTTGGGCCCGCCCCAGTACTGCTCCAGGAACAATTGCAGGCGCATGGTGGCCGGGCGCAGGTCCGTTTCCGGGTACATCGCCCGGAATTCCAGGTCCTGCCCGACCGAGTCGTAGAAGGCCTCGGCCAGCTTGGCGAAGGTCTCGCGCCCGCCGACCTGCGCGTAGAAGGTGCCCTCGTAGGCGGCCGGATCGTGGTCGTCGTTGGGCGAGAGCTTGCCCTCGGGCAGGGCGTTGCTCAGCGAGGCGCCGACCGGGCGCAACTGGCCCGGTTCCTCGCCGAAGGGGCGCAATTGCCCGATGCCCTCGCCGAAGCGGGTGGGCACCGGCAGCAGTGCCGGCTCGGGGGTGGACTCGGGGGCGGGGCGGTTCTCGTTCACGGTTCGGTGTCCTTTCAGTTCCCGGCTGCGGCCCGGGACCCTTTGTGCCCATTATCCCGCGGGCTCCGCGAAGGCCGCACGGCTTTCGCGCAGGGCGTGAGATGCCGGCCCCTGTCGAAGGGGACCTACGCCGCCTGGCCCAGGTGCTTGAGCGCCTCGCGCACCGCCAGCGGGCTCATGTTCTCCCGGTGCGCCTGCACCCAGGCACGCACCCACCCGGGGTCGGTCCTCGCGTATTGCCGCAGCGCCCAGCCCATGGCCTTGCGGATGAAGAACTCCCGGTCGCCCAGGTTGGCGCGCAGCGCCTCGTCGAGAAGCACGGTGTCGGTGTCCGCACGCAGGTGCAGTTGGCAGATCATCGACAGGCGCCGCTTCCACATGTTTTCATCCGTGCTCCAGCGGAGCATCTGCGCGGCAAGGGGTTCCGGGTGGGCGAGTAGCAGCTGCCCCAGGGGCCGGGAGCAGCCATCGACGATGTCCCACCAGGCGGCCTCGAGGATCATGCGCTCATACAGCGGCAGGAACTCCAAGCGGCCGCGGCAGGCGGCCGCCGCACAGATTTCCTGGGCGGCGTACCAGTGCTCGCGGTGCGTGGCCTGCGACCAGATCCCGGTGGCCAGCTCCAGCCGCTCCGGAGCGCTCGCGGCGCCGAGCCGGCGGACCAGCTCGCGGGTGGTGCGCCGGAGCACGGGGACCGGAACGCCCAGGAACGGCTGCGTGGTCTTCATGTAGGCCTGCGCGCTCGCTGCCCGGCCGGCATCGGCCAGCGGCAGCAGCATCGCGGTCAGCAGGTGAACCGCCGGGGTGCCGGTGTCCACGGCTCAGGCGCTTGGGGCCACCGGGGCGTGGTGCACCGGGAAGTTCACGCTGCGGGCGATGAAGCACACGGCGTTGGCCGCCGGGTGCAGGGAATCGGCCAGCTCCCGCTGGGATTCGTCGGCCAGCTCAACGCGCGGGGCAAGGTTCGCCTCGAGGAATTCCCCGCTGCCGTCGCGGTTCAGCCGCAGCACCCCGGAGGCGGCATCGGTGTACCCGGTGACGACCAGGCCGTGCTGCACCGCCACGTGCAGGTAGGAGAGCATGTGGCACTGGGACAGCGCGGCCAGCAGCAGCTGCTCGGGGTTCCAGCGGTCCTTGTCCCCGTGGAACGTCGGGTCGGCGGTGCCCGGAAGGTCGGGCAGCCCGGCGGCGCGGATCACGTGGTCGCGTCCGTAGCTGCGGTAGCCGGAGGTTCCTTCGCCGCGGTTGCCGGTCCAGGAGATGTCAACGCGATATTCGTGCAGTGCCAGGTTCATGCAACCATTCTCGCCCAAGCGGTGGTGCCGGCGCACGCCGGCACCACCGCTTTCCGCAGGCGGTCCGGCTAGGCGCCGGCGCCGTGCACGTCGGCCGCCTGCGCGGCCAGGGCGCGGACCACCGATTCGCGGGACTCGATGACCAGCCGGTGCAGTGCCGGGGAATCCTCGCCCAGCTCGGCCAGGAACGCATCGGTCGCGGCCAGCGTGGACTCGCTGGTCTGCGCCGCCGGGTAGAATCCGGTGACGATCTGCTGGGCGATCTCGTAGCTCTTGGACTCCCACACGAGCCGGGCGGAGTCGAAGTACTCGTCCGTGTAGGCGGAGATCAGCGACGCGTCGTGCACGCGGTTGAACCCGGCGATGGCCGCGCGCTGTTCCAGGTTGGACAGTTTCCCGGCGATGACCGCATCCCAGGCGGCCCGCTTGGCCGCGTGCGTGGGAATCGCGGCACGCGCCGTGTGGGCGGCCAGCTGCCCGGTGGAGGTGGCATCGAGCGCCAGCTCGGCCTCGATGGCCGGCACGTCGGCGCGGCCCCCGGCGGCCAGCGAGACCACCAGGTCCCAGCGCAGGTCCGCGTCCACCGCCAGCCCCTCGAGCGCGCCGTCGCCCGAGAGCAGGGCGGCGACGGCGTCGAGCTGGGAGTCGGTGTGTGCCAGGTTGGCGAAGGCGCCGGTGAACTGCAGTTGCGCATCCGATCCGGCCTTGGCCTCCCGGGCCAGCTCCCAGAGCTTGTCCGCGGCCGCCAGCCGGGCGGCCGGGGCGTGCTCGCGGGCCACATAGAAGTCCAGTGCGGTGTTCAGCTGGCGCAGCAGCACCATGATCACGGTGGAGTCGGATTCGTGCCCGATGTTCTTGAGCACCAGCTCGATGTAGTTGCGGGCTCCGGTCTCGGCGTCGCGCACCGCATCCCAGGCCGCGGACCACACCAGGGTGCGCGGCAGCGAGTCGGCGAAGTCCTTCAGGTGCTCGGTCGCGGTGTCCAGCGAGGCCGGATCCAGGCGGATCTTCGTGTAGGCCAGGTCGTCGTCGTTGACCAGCACCAGCGCGGGGCGCGGGCGTCCCACCAGCGCGGGCACCGGGGTGGTGGGGCCCGCGACGTCGAGTTCCTCGCGGTGCACCCGCACCAGCGCACCGGATCCGTCCAGGTCGTAGAAGCCCACTGCCAGGCGGTGCGGGCGGAGCACCGGGTGTTCGGCGACCGCGGTCTGCTCGATGTCGAAGGCGGTGATGGTGCCCGCGTCGTCGCTGTCGATGTGCGCGCGCAGCGTGTTGACCCCGGCGGTTTCCAGCCAGAGCTTCGACCACTGCCCCAGGTCGCGTCCGGAGGCGGCCTCCAGCTCGCGCATCAGGTCCGGCAGCTCGGTGTTTTTCCAGGCGTGCTTGGCGAAGTACTCCCGCACCCCGGCCATGAACTGCTCCTGGCCGACCCAGGCGACCAGCTGGCGCAGCACGGAAGCGCCCTTGGCGTAGGTGATGCCGTCGAAGTTCACCAGCACGTCCTCGAGGTCGCGGATCTCGGCGACGATCGGGTGCGTGGAGGGCAGCTGGTCCTGGCGGTAGGCCCAGTTCTTCTCCAGGATGTTGAAGGTGGTCCACGAGGAGGTGAATTGCGTGTTCTGCGCGGCCGCGAGCGTGGACATGAACTCGGCGAAGGACTCGTTGAGCCACAAGTCGTTCCACCAGCGCATGGTGACCAGGTCACCGAACCACATGTGGGCCAGCTCGTGCAGGATCGTGATGGCGCGGCGCTCGACCATCGCATCGGTGGGCCGGGAGCGGAAGACGTAGGACTCCAGGAACGTCACCGCGCCGGCGTTCTCCATGGCGCCGGCGTTGAACTCGGGCACGAAGAGCTGGTCGTACTTCTCGAACGGGTACGGGGTGCCGAACTGCTCCTCGAAGAACTCGAAGCCCTGGCGGGTGAGGGTGAAGATGTTCTGAGCATCCAGGTGCTCCATGAGCGAGGCGCGGGCGAAGACGCCCAGCGGGATGGCCCGTCCGTCGCTGCTGGTCAGCTCGGAGCGGACGCACTGGTACGGGCCGGCGACCAGTGCGGTGATGTAGGAGGAGATGCGCGCGGTCGGGGCGAAGGCCCACGTCTTGGCGCCCCGGTGGGCGGGCACCGGTTCCGGGGTGGTGGCGTTGGAGATGACGTCCCAGTGCTCCGGGGCGGTGATCGTGAAGGCGAAGGTCGCCTTCAGGTCGGGCTGTTCGAAGACCGCGAACATGCGGCGGGAGTCGGGCACCTCGAACTGCGAGTAGAGGTAGACCTCGTCATCCACCGGGTCCACAAAGCGGTGCAGCCCCTCGCCGGTGTTCATGTACAGCGCGTCGGCGTCGATGACCAGGGTGTTCTCCTCCGCAAGGTCCTCCAGGGCGATGCGCACGCCGTCGGACACCGCGGAGGGGTCCAGCTCCACGCCGTTGAGGTTCACCGAGCGCACGGCCGAGGTGACCGCGTCGATGAAGGTGGCCGAACCCGCGGAGGCGGAAAAGCGCACCGTGGTGCGGGAGGAGAAGACGGTGCCGGTGCCGGTGAGGTCCAGTTCGACGTCGTAGGAGTGCACGTGGATCAGTTCCGCACGGATGCGGGCTTCTTCGCGGGTGAGGTTCATTCCTGGCATGGTCTGACGTGCCTTTCGATGGTTGCCGAGCTGAAATCTGTGGGCTGCACCGGGCCCGAAACGGAGCCTGGCGATGCGGCACGGCATGCCACAACACCTTCAGAGTGTGAAACAAGCCTTGAACAGTGTGCCCATTCTCTCACCACCACCCCGGCCTCCCGCAAGTGCACGCGGATGCTGGTTGGATGGATGACATGGGAATTGATGTGGTGCTGCTGGGATACGGCGCGATCGGGCAGGCGGTCCACCGGATGCTCGGCGCACACGACGGCGAGGTGCGGGTGCTCGGGGTACTGGACCGCGCGTCCCTGGCCGACCCCGATCCGGCGACACCTGCGGCACGGACCACCGGCCCGGCCGAGCCCGGCTCCGCGCCGAGGCTGCCGGTGCTTGACCTGGCCACCGCCATCGAACGGGCCGACCTGGTCATCGAATGCGCCTCCCCGGCCGCGGTGCGTGCCCACGGGCCGGCGATCACCGGCGCGGGAACAGACCTGCTGGTGGCCTCGCTGGGGGCATTGGTCGATGGCCCGCTGCGCACCGCGCTGGAGGCCGGCCCCGGACGCTGCCACTACTCCACCGGCGCCATCGGGGGATTGGACCTCATCCGCGCCTCGGCCGGCACCATCAACGCCATCGAGCTGCGCACCCGCAAGCTGCCCGAGGCGCTGCTGCATCCGGGGCTGCCCGGCACACTGCGCTCGGCGATCGCCCGGGCGGCCGAATCCGGAACCGCGGCGCGCGTCTTCTCCGGCTCGGTGGCCGAGGCCATCCGGGACTTCCCCTCCAACATCAACGTCGCCGCCGCGCTGGGCCTGGCCGCCGGGGACCTGGACCTGGTGGCGGTGGACATCGTCGCCGACCCGGCCGCCGCCATGACCAGCCACGACATCACCGTGCGCGGGAGCGGCGGGAACTACCGGTTCGCGATCGAAAACTTCCCGGATCCGGCCAACCCCGCCACCAGCGCGCTGACCGCCCGCTCGATGGCCTCGGGCGTGCTGCGCCTGGCCGGGCGCGGGCCCCACTTCATCTAGCACCGCCGGTGCCAGCGTGGCCGGGATGAAACCCGTGCGGTGAACTGGATATGCTCGAGGCAGTCCCACGTCCGCACCACCAAAGGGGAATCCGAACCCATGACCGCATCACCGAACCCATCGTCGGCCTCGGCCCGACCGCCCCGGCTCTGGGCGCTCTCGCTGTCGACCCTGGGCATCGTGCTGGCGGCCCACCTGGGCAGCTCGCTGGTGTGGCGGTCGCGGCTGCCCGACCCGGTGGCAACGCATTGGGGCGGTTCCGGGGTGGCCGACGGGACCGGCAGCCTCGCGACCCACGTGCTGGTTGGCGCCTTCACCCTCGTGCTGCTGGGCATCCTCATGCCGGTCTCGGCAGGCAGCCTCGCCGGGGCCGCGGGCCGCAGCGGCGTCCCGCTGATGGCGGGCCTGGGCAATTCGCTGGTGGTCGGCATCGGCGGGATGTTCCTCTCCGGGCTGGTTGGCCAGCTGGACGCAGCGGCGGCACGGGGCACCCGGATGGACGGCGCGGTCTTGGTTGCCGGCATCGTGCTGGCCGTGCTGTGGGGCATCGGCTCCGCGCTGCTGGTCCGGGCCGCCCTGCCGCCCCGGGTCCTTGCGGAGGGCCCGGCATCGCCGGGCACGGCCTCGGCCGCACACGCGTTTGCCCCCGGCACCGTGATCGCTTCCACCGTGCGCGGCCCGGTCTGGATGCTGGCCCTCATGCCGTTCCTGGCCGTGGCCATGGCCATACTTGGACTCACCGCCGGACGGGACAGCCCCGCCGCATTCTGGTCGATGGTGCCCGGCCTGGCCATCGTGCTGGGGGCCGGCGCAACCTGCCTGGCCGGAAAGGTGGTGGCCGACGACGCCGGAATCCGCGTCTACGGCGGCGGGTTCCTCAAGCTGCTGCACGTCAATCCCGCCGACATCGAGCACGCCGAGGCACGTGAGATCGCCCCGGCCGAATTCGGTGGCTGGGGCCTGCGGGTCAGCGGCGCCGGCATCGCCTTCATCATGGGAGCAGGCCCGGGCGTCGTGGTGCACCGGCCGCGCGGGGGAGCGCGCATCTACTCGGTGGCCACCATGGCCGATGCCCAGGCGATGGCCGGGCTGCTCAACTCCCGGGCCGCCGGGCAACACCGGGCCGGGTCATCAACTTAGTCCCCGACCGGACCCGCCGCTAGGCTGGTTCCTGCATCCCGCCTTCACCACCGCCTAAGGACACATCACATGCGCGTTCACATTGCCACCGACCACGCAGGCCTCGAGCTCAGCGCCCACCTGATCACCCACCTCGCCGCCAAGGGCTTCAAGATGGTCGACCACGGGCCCACCGCCTACGACGCCGAGGACGACTACCCCTCGTTCTGCATCAACGCGGCCCTGGCCGTGGTCGCCGACCGCGCCGCCGGGCTGGACTCGCTGGGCATCGTCCTGGGCGGATCGGGCAACGGCGAACAGATCGCCGCCAACAAGGTCGTCGGCATCCGCGCCGCCCTGGCCTGGAACCTGGACACCGCACGCCTGGCCCGCGAGCACAACGACGCCAACGTGGTGGCCGTGGGCGGCCGCCAGCATTCGCTGGAAGAAGCCACTGAAATCATCGAGGCGTTCCTGGCCGAGCCGTTCTCCAACGTGGAGCGCCACATCCGCCGCATTTCCAAGATCGCCACCTACGAGACCACCGGCGAGGTCGTGGCCTAGCGAAGGCCGCCAGCACCATGCCCGAAGGCCACTCCGTACACCGCCTTGCCCGCCAATTCGACGACGTCTTTGGCGGGCAGGTTTTGGCCGTCTCCTCCCCGCAGGGCCGCTTCGCGCCCGCGGCCAGGCTGMTCGACGGGGCCAGGCTTGCCACCTCGCACGCCCACGGCAAGCAGCTGTTCCTGGGATTCGAGAACGACCTGGTGCTGCGCGTGCACCTGGGACTCTACGGAGCCTGGAGCTTCGGGGGAGACGAGCACTTCACCGGGGCCTCCTCCATCGGCGCGCCGCGCAAGGTGGGGGAGACCGAGCAGGGGCCCGACGCGGATGCCGGCCCCTACCAGGGCCCTCCCGAACCCGTGGGGCAGGTCCGCGCCCGGCTGGTCTCCGCCCACGGGTGGGCCGACCTGCGCGGACCCAGCGCCTGCGAGGTGCTCACGCCCCAAGAGGCAGGCATCGTGCGTGCCAAGCTCGGCCCGGACCCGTTGACGGCCGCGGCCGGGGAGTTCGAACTGGCCAAGGGGCGCGGCACCGCCCTCGCGCACCAGCGGGCCGCACGCGCTGCGCGCAAGGAATTCGTCTCGCGCCTGGCCGGCAAGAAGACGCCCGTGGGCACCGCGCTGATGGACCAAGCGGTCTTGGCGGGGGTTGGCAACATCTACCGCGCAGAAACCCTCTTTCGCACGCGCCTTGACCCGTTCACGCCCAGCTGCGACATCTCGGCGCGCAAGGCCGGTGTGCTGTGGGACGACATCGTCTCCATCATGGCCGACGGAGTGCGCGACGGGAAGATCATCACCACCCGCCCCGAGCACCGCGGACCGGGCCCGGTCTGGCCCCAGAACGCCTACTACACCTACCAGCGCCAGGGCCGCACCTGCCGCTTGTGCACCTCCGCGATCTCCCTGAGCGAGGTCGCCGGACGCAAGCTGTACTGGTGCCCCGGATGCCAGCGCCGGGCCGGTTCCCGCCCCGGCGGAACCTAGCCGCACCCATCCGCCGGAAAAGGACCGCTCGGCCCGACGGGACCGCCGTGCACCGGATCCCGACGGCCTCCCATCCAGAGGCCCGGTGCCGCATTGCTCAGCGATGACAGGCAGCAGGCCAAATTCCGCGGGCATGAGGGGTGCAGACACCGCAGCGGTGCAGCAAATGGCACCTGCCTTGGCGTGATCCACATGGGCGCGGGGTCTTGGGAACTTCCGTGATGACAAGGATCGAGTCGTTTGGAGGCATGGATTTGCACGGTGCTGATTTGGGGTGCTAAGGTTTTATCCGTTGCCACCGACAAGGTGTAGCAAATGCGGGGATGTAGCTTAATGGTAAAGCCTCAGTCTTCCAAACTGATTACGCGGGTTCGATTCCCGTCATCCCCTCCAATTGAGAGCGATTTGATTCCAAGGAATCAGGTCGTTCTTTTCTTTTGTCCAAGCAATGGCATTCCACGTTTTCCTTTCCACGGTTCGGGCCATGTGACGTGCGTCCCTTTCCGGGGGATCGCCCGCGTCGGGGGGGGCAAAATGTCGGCGCAACGGGGTCCGTGAACCGTCGAATTCCATGAAAACACGCGGCTTTCCCCCTCCCTTGAGCATGAATTTTGTTTTCCCGCGAATGCTTGTATGGTTATTCCGCGCCGTCGACGAATTCCAAACTTCTGGTTGACGGGCCGATTAGTAGAAATTTGTTTATTCCGCATAGACTGTTTCTGCACTAATCGGGGTGTAGCTCAGCTTGGCTAGAGCGCGCGCTTTGGGAGCGTGAGGTCGCAGGTTCGAATCCTGTCACCCCGACTCTGTATTCAACCCCGTAACGGATTCCGTTACGGGGTTGAAGTCCAGTCAGACCAAACAACACACCAGGAGTACACCGCTGTGAAGAGCGCCGTCGAAACCCTCACCCCCACCCGGGTCAAGCTCACTGTTGAAGTTCCTTACGA
>NZ_MOLR01000018.1:0-48777 GCF_001863355.1 Arthrobacter sp. UCD-GKA
TCAGGTCCATGATCTTTTCCAGGGCCTGGTCGCGGTCGGGGAACTTGAGCAGGTTCCAGTCGGCGTAGGGGACCAGGACGTATTCGGCCTGGCCGCCGACCCAGCCGCCCATGTCGACGTAGCCGTAGGCGCTTCCGGGGCGGTCGGGGTTCACGTTCAGGCAGATGCCGGTCTTGGCTTCCTTGCAGTTGCGGCAGCGGCCGCAGGAGATGTTGAAGGGGACCGAGACGATGTCCCCGACCTTGAGGAATTCGACGTCGGGTCCGGTTTCGATGACCTCGCCGGTGATTTCGTGGCCCAGGACCAGGCCGGCGGGGGCGGTGGTGCGGCCGCGGACCATGTGCTGGTCGGAGCCGCAGATGTTGGTGGCCACGGTGCGCAGGATGGCCCCGTGGGGGACCTTGCGCCCGATGTTGGACGGGTTCACCCCGGGTCCGTCCTGCAGTTCGAAGGTGGGGTAGGGGGTGTCGATGACCTCGACGATTCCCGGCGACTTGTAGGCGACGGCTTTGTTACCTGACATTGAATGGCTCCTATGTGTTGGCGGTCAAACCTTGGTCGTGATGCTTGTCACGCTAGACTACCTATGAAGATAGTTATTGTCAGTTTCCGTGAAGACTTTTGCGTCGGCTGCTGCTCGTTGCGCATTCATCCGAGGGTGGCATGAGGCGGCGAAGAGGGCCCGAAGAAGCGGATTGAGGCGAAAGCGGCAGGTGCGCCGGCGAACCCGCCGGGCCCGCAACGCCACCCGTGGCCGTCCCGGCCACGGACGTTCGTCCACAAGGTGAAACCAGGCCTGTGCGGTGGTTTGTGCGGACCTGCCCCGATCAACTGTCAGTGGCTAGGCGTCGATCACCATGTCGGTCAACGCCGTGGAGCAGCAGGGCAGGAACTTGCCGGCCTCGATCTCCCGTGACCGGATCCCGCCCTGGTGGTTCATCTCGATGTCCCCCGAAAGCTTCACGACCTTGCACGAACCGCACATGCCTTCCTGGCAATTCGCCCCGATCCTGACGCCTGCCTGCTTGGCCACGCCAAGGATCTTCTCCTCGGGATTGATCAGGACGTTGAGGCCCGTGCGAACAAAGGACAGGGTGAGGGTTCCCGTGCCGACGGTGTCGAATGCCGAAACGTCCGGGGCGGAGGGCTCCGCTGTTACTTCGGGTTCCGCTTCGGCCGCCGGGACCTCGGAATCGACGGGGTCCGGTTCGGCAAGGTCGGGATCCGCCGCCTCGAGCAGCAGCCCCGTGGCCTCCAGCGGACCCTCGTCGTCGTAGGCCGGTTCGTACATGCCCAAGGCGGAAGGCTGGCTTTCGTAGTACTCCTCCGCGGAATCGGCGATTTCCTCGGCGATTTCCTCCGCAATCTCCTCGGCCAACGCGACCTCTGCCTGGTATTCCAGGGTCGTCTCGCGGTCTCCTGAGAAGAACTCCATGTGGATGGAGGTGTCGTCGACCCCGACCGCGGCGAGCAGTTCGGACACGTTGTTCAGGTAGCCCTCGGGGCCACAGGCGTAGACCTGGCGTCCGTTGGCGTCCGGCGCCACCTCGTCCAGCATCGCGGTGGACAGCCGGCCGGTGAGGCCGGCCCAGTCCGCGGGCGCGCTGCGGTCGCCCAGGGAGAAATGGACGGTGACGCGCGAATCCACGGTGGCGATGTAGCCCAATTCCTGGTGGAATGCGAAGCCTCCGGGCTCGGCCCCGTGGTAGAGCACCACCACGTCGGCCTGTCCGGGCAGTGAGTGGATGGTCCGCAGCATGGACATGATGGGGGTGATGCCGGCTCCCGCGGCCAGCAGGAGGTAGCGTGCCCGCCGGTCGACGTCGGGCAAGTGGAATGCGCCGACGGGTCCGAGCATTTCAAGCACCGTGCCGGGTCCGATGTTCTCGTGCACCCACGGCGAGACCCGGCCCTTGGGATCGCGCTTCACCGTGATGTCGAAGGTCCAGGGTTTCGTGGGCGAGCTGGACAGGGAGTAGCTGCGGTCCATCGGGTCCCCGCCCTCGCCGTTCACGGGAAAGGCGATGTTCACGTATTGGCCCGGACGGAACGCCAGGGGCGCGCCGTCAAGGCGGCGGAACACGAAGGTCAGCATTCCGCCGACCTCCGGAACGATCTCGACGCATTCGGCCAGGAACTCCTGCGGATGCCAGGGGCCCAGGGCGCGCGCGGCACTGGCCGGTCCCTCGGTGCTGCCCAGCACCCGGTTCCACGGCATTTCCAGGCCGCGGATGCGCTGTGGCTCCTGGTGGGGCGCGGTAATGGTCGTGGTTGTGGACTCGGTCGTGATCTCGGTGGTTGTCGTGGGCTCGCTCATGGTCTCGGTCGCAGTCGTGGGCTCGGTCATGGTCATGGTCACGACAGGTGCTCCTGCACCCGCTGGACGTACCAATTGATGAAGGCCTCGACCTGGTATTCGCTCTTCATGTACGGGCCGGGCTCGTAGGCGGGGCTGTTTGCGCCCTTCTGGCACAGTTCGACGAACGCCTTGTCCTGCAGGTTGGTCTGCTTCCAGGTGTGGGTGAGCTTCTCCAGGTCGTAGTCGTCGCCTTCGACGGCGTCGTCGGCCACCAGCCAGGTGGTGCGCACCAGGGTCTGGTGCTCGGTGACGGGGAATACCGCGAATGTGACGACGTGGTCGCCGAGGAAGTGGAACCAGCTGTTGGGCTGCAGGTGCATCGAGCAGCGGCCCAGGCGGAAGTCGCGCAGGTCCCCGAGCAGCTTCTTGGAGAGCCGGTGGCCGTCGGGCGAGAACGACTCGCCGTCGCCGTCGAGGGATTCGCGGGAGATCCGGATTCCCGCCACGCGGGTGTCGAGCTCCTCGACGACCTTGTAGGGAATGCCGTAGCGCTCGCAGCGCTTTTCGAGCGCGGCCTGGGCCTCGGTGTTGCGGTCCCACACCTCCTCGAGGTGCGGCGGGATGAGGCCCTCCGTCAGGCCCCAGGTGGGGAAGAGGGAGCAGGCGAGTTCCGGGTGGCCGTCGCAGTGGTAGCACTCCCGGTTGTTCTCCATCACGAGCTTCCAGTTGGCCTCTTCGATGATGTTCTGCTGGTAGGCCACCCTCGTCTTGGCCAGGTCGTGCGGCGCCAGGTAGGGCTCGAAGATCTTGGCCGTTTCGTCGAAATCGGCCGGCGGCTCGTCCGCCATGCAGACAAAGATGAGTCCGGCGTATTCGCGGCCGTGGGCGCGTTTGAGGCCGAAGCAGCTCTTGTCGAACTTGGTTTCCCCGGGAGCTGAGGCATGGATCAGGTCGCCGCTGGGGGAGTAGGTCCAGGAGTGGTAGCCGCAGACCATGTTGCCGGTGCTCCCGGCCGATTCGGTCAGGACCCGGGCCCCGCGGTGGCGGCAGACGTTGTGCATGACATTCACGCCGCCCTCGTCGTTGCGCAGGACGATCAAGGAGTAGGGGCCGTAGTCGACGGTGACGTAGTCCCCCGGCTCGGGGAGCTCGGCAACACTTGCGGCGAAGATCCAGTGTTGGCCGAAAACGGCCTGCATGTCTAGCTTGAAAATCGCCGGATTGGTGTAGAACGGCGCGTCGAGGGAGTAGCCTTCCCGCCGCTGGTCGAAGAGTTCGGTGATTTCCGCCAGCTGCTCAGCTGGCAATGGCGAAGCGAGCTTGCCGCGTGAATTGATCGGCACGGTCACTGAAGCAGACATCTGTTTACTCCTCGAAGAGCTGGGTAGGCGTGGGATACGCGGGAACTTACGAGCTTTTTGGTGCGCCGGTGCTGTTGAAAGCGTTGTAGTCATGAGATTAGGGAGGAATGACCTGCAATAAAAGCGCAAGATTTCGCCGGGAATGGTGCAGGATGGGTGCATGATCGATTCACGGCTCACCACGCTCCGGGTGTTTGCCCGATGCGGCACCGTCGCTGCCACCGCGGAGCTCACCGGATACTCGCCTTCCGCCGTATCCGCGCAGCTGCGGGAACTGCAGCGCGTGCTCGGACTGCAGCTGTTGACGAAGGACGGACGGGGCCTGCGCTTGACCGCGACCGGACGATTTCTGGTGACGGGCTCGGATCCGATGATTGCCGAATGGGAGCGCCTGCGGGCCGCGGCGATGGAGGCCGGAGGCCAGATGCAGGCCCATTTTGGGCTGGGGGGCTTTTCCAGCGCCGCCGCCCAACTTCTGGCGCCGCTTGCCGCCACGCTCCGCTCGGTGCACCCCCTGGTCGAAGTCCAGGTGCTTGAGGCCAATCCGGCACGATGCTTCGACCTGCTGGTCGCCGAGCGCATAGACCTGGCCGTCATCGTGGCCATGCAGTCCGACATGCACGCCGACGAAGACCAGCGCTTCGAACAGACCACCTTGCTGAATGACCCCCTCGACGTGATCCTCCCGTCCGACCACCGGCTGGCCACTCGGGAAACGGTGACCCTCGAAGAGCTCGCAACGGACCCGTGGATCACCGAAGCCCCCGGATCCGCCTATCACGCCCTGTTTACGGCGGCGTTCACCGCTGTCGGGGTGACTCCGCGAATCGCCCACGAGGCTGTCGAGTGGGAAACCCAGATTGCCTTCGTAGGTGCCGGGTTGGGGGTCGGCCTGTTGCCGCGGCTGGCCACCCTGGGAAGCGCGGAGAACGTGACCCGACTGCCCATTTCGGGCAGGGGAAAACCCTCGCGCAGGATCGTTGCTGCCGTTCGCAAGGGCAGCATCGGCTCGCCGCTGATCAAGGATTCCCTGGCGATCCTGCAGGACCGGGCGAAGCGAATCCTCACCGAGCGCCTCGAGGACGAGCTGTAACGCCGCGTGTCCATCGACCCGTCGTTCGGCGGCACAGGCAGGCACTTCCCATAACCTCGCCTGCATCGCGAGCGCTTGCTACGCAGGCCGCCGCGCCGGTCCTCGAAACCGCGGGCCGATCACTGGTTCGAGAGGTCGCCATGCCCGTTTCCAGGCTTGCCTCCAAGCGGCGCGAGTTCACCGCCTTCGAACCACCTGCCCCGATTGCCCGGAGTCCCCGCCGCGTCAGGTGGGCGCGTGCCGGGGTTTTTGGGACGCTTGACTTTCCCTTGTGAGGTGCGCCACGATTGTTGCTCGTAGCGCTTGCTGTTGATCCATGTGAACCACTGTCCACCCGTTCCCAACAGAACCACAGTATGGAAAGGACCGGGTCTACGATGCGCTAGGCCGGCCCTGACCGAATAAGTCTTGCCGGCCAACCGCTGGGTCGAATGCCGACTGCGCATCTCGGATTCCACCCTGCGCACCTTCGGGGTAGGCCCTTCCACGGCCTATCCGCCAGCGCGCTCCGAGGCTGCCGCCATGATCCGCGGCGCCAGCAGGTCCGAAGGGCCCACGCAACCGCCACCACTTCAGTTGGGTGTCGGCCCCGTGGCATAACCGAGCAGGGCGGCGGGCACGCCGTCCGTGGTCCAACCACGCCCACAGCATCCCCCAGGCAAAGGAATATTCCATGGCTTTGAACACCCAAGAAGTCCTCTCCGATGAGCCGGAAGGGAGCCCGCTTGAGAGTCCGGTCGAGAGCCCGGGGGTGGAGTCCCGGCCCCCGGACGATTCCGCGATCCTGCAGGAGCTGAAGGACAGCGAATCGGAGCGAACGGCCACCCGGAGCATTACCCGCCTTCCCGCGGGGCTGGACAAGGTGACCTTCGGCGTTGCCGGTGTCTTCGCCGTGGCCTTCGTGGCCTGGGGCCTGGTCAACACCGCCTCGCTCTCGTCTGCCTCCACCGCGGCCCTGTCCTGGGTCACCGAGAACACCGGGTGGTTCTTTGTCTCGCTGGCCTCCTTCTTTGTGATCTTCGTGCTCTGGCTGGCACTGGGACGCTTCGGAAACATCCCGCTGGGGCGCGACGGGGAAAAGCCCGAATTCCGCACCGTCTCCTGGATCTCGATGATGTTCAGCGCCGGAATGGGGATCGGCCTGGTCTTCTATGGCGTGGCCGAGCCGCTCTACCACTATGTTTCTCCGCCCCCGGGAACGGTTGACGGGAGCACTCCCGAGGCCATCCAAACGGCCATGGCCACCTCCATCTTCCACTGGAGCCTCCACCCTTGGGCCATGTTCGCAGTGGTGGGCATCGCGATGGCATATTCGACCTTCCGGTTGGGGCGCCGCCAGCTCATCTCCTCGGCTTTCACCTCCTTGTTTGGTCCGCGCGTCGACGGGCCCGTCGGCAAGATCGTGAACATCCTGGCCATCTTCGCCACGCTCTTCGGCACCGCCGCCTCCCTGGGTCTCGGTGCCATGCAGATTGCCAGCGGCATCGAATTCAACGGCTGGGTCGGCCATGTGGCCTCCCCGGTGCTGGTCGTGGTGATCGCGGTGCTGACCATCTGCTTCGTGCTCTCCGCGGTCTCGGGGATCTCCCGGGGCATCCAGTGGCTCTCCAACATCAACATGGTCCTGGCCCTGCTGCTGGCCGTGATCGTCTTCGTGCTGGGCCCCACCTTGTTGATCCTCAATCTGGTGCCCTCGGCCATCGGCGACTTCGTACGCGACCTGCCCTCGATGGCCTCGCGCACCGAGGCTGCCGGCGACGAAGCGGTGCGCGAGTGGATGTCGAGCTGGACCATCTTCTACTGGGCCTGGTGGGTGTCCTGGGCCCCGTTCGTGGGCATGTTCATCGCCCGGATCAGCCGCGGGCGCACCATCCGCCAGTTCGTCACCGGCGTGCTGCTGGTTCCGTCCCTGGTCTCCGTCATCTGGTTCTCGATCTTCGGCGGGGCCGCCTTCAACGTCCAGCTCAAGGCGGAAGCCTCCAACGGGGCCACCGGTTCGATGGTCGAAATGGTCAACGGGGAACCGTCCATCGACTTCGAGGGCGCGATGTTCGACTTGATCCAGCACCTGGGCACCTCCCCGGGCATCACCCTGGCCATTGCCATCCTGGCCATGGTGCTGGTGGGCATCTTCTTCGTGACCGGGGCCGACTCCGCCTCGATCGTGATGGGCTCGCTGAGCACCAACGGGCACATGCACCCCTCCAAGCGCGTGGTCGTCTTTTGGGGAGTGCTCACCGGGGCGGTGGCGGCGACCATGCTGCTGGCCGGGGGGAACAACCCCGGGCAGGCGCTGAACGGGCTGAAGAACATCACCATCGTCTCCGCGCTGCCCTTCGCGGTCGTCATGTTCATCCTGTGCATTGCCTTGGTCAAGGACCTGCGCCGCGACCCGCTGGCGCTGCGCAAGAAGCTGGCCGACTCGGTGGTCGAGAGGGCCATCCGCACCGCCGTGGACGAACACGGCGGGGTGCCCTTCGAGCTGGTGACCAAGCACGACTGCACCGACGCCTGTGAATCCGAGGACCGCTGTCCGGCCAAGTGCGCCGACGACTGAAGACCCGCAGCGGTCCGCGTGCCACGGGCCCGCGGCCCGCTGCCGCGCTAGGGTCGTTTCTCGGGCCCATGCCCCGGGACGTTCCTGCTGCCCCGAGCCATCCAGCACATGGCTTGGGGCAGACCCGTTTAAGCGGGGCATGTCAAGCGGCAGACCGATTCCATCAGTGCCGGGCTGCGCGGCCCATCACGCCGGTCCTGACGGTTCCAACCGGATGGAGTCCTACGCCGCGCTGGCCGGACCGTCGTTCATTCGGCGACCGGGTCCTTCCGGGCGCGTCGCTTCCCGCGTTCACCTTTGCTCCAAGGCCCGGAGCCGGAGGCCCGACGGGTTGGAACGTCGATTCCCCGGCCGGGCACCAATCCCGCGGCAGACCCCTTGTCCGGCCTGCGGCAAACTGATAAAGTTCATTTAGTGAACAAGCGTTCGCGATGCGAACATTTCAGATCAGGAAGCCAGGACCCCACACCATGAAGCAGGCGTACCTCTACGACGCGATCCGCACCCCCTTCGGCAAGATCGGCGGAAGCCTTTCCTCCCACCGCCCCGACGACCTGGCCGCGCACGTGGTCCGCGAACTCGTCGCCCGCGCACCGCAGCTGGATCCGGCCTCCATCGACGAATCGATCTTCGGCAACGCCAACGGTGCCGGCGAGGAAAACCGCAACGTGGCCCGCATGGCCACCCTGCTGGCCGGCCTGCCCACCTCGCTGCCCGGCACCACGATGAACCGCCTCTGCGGTTCCTCTCTGGATGCGGCCATCGCCGCCTCCCGCCAGGTCAACACGGACGACGCGGACCTCGTCCTGGTCGGCGGCGTCGAATCCATGAGCCGCGCCCCGTGGGTGCTGCCCAAGACCGAGCGCCCCTTCCCGATGGCCAACCTCGAACTGGCCAACACCACCCTGGGTTGGCGCCTGGTCAACCCGGCCATGCCCAAGGAATGGACCGTGTCCCTGGGCGAGGCCACCGAGCAGCTGCGCGAAAAGTACGAGGTCACCCGCGAAGACCAGGACGAGTTCGCCGCACTCTCGCACAAGCTCGCGGCCGAGGCCTGGGCCAATGGCAAGTACAACAACCTCGTGGTCGCGGTTCCCCCGGCCAACAAGCGCGGCACCGAGGTGACCATGGATGAAACCATCCGTCCCGGCACCACCGCCGAGACCCTCGCCGGGCTGCGCACCGTCTTCCGCGACGCCGCCACCGGAACCGTCACCGCCGGCAACGCCTCGCCGATGAACGACGGCGCCTCGGCGGCCTTCATCGGCTCCGAGCGCGGTGGCGAGCTGCTGGGAACCGCGCCGCTGGCCCGCATCGCCGGCCGCGCCTCCTCCGCCCTGGACCCGCAGTACTTCGGCTTCGCCCCGGTCGAGGCCGCCAACAAGGCGCTGGCCAAGGCCGGCATCTCCTGGTCGGACGTCGCCGCGGTCGAGCTCAACGAGGCCTTCGCCGCCCAGTCGCTGGCCTGCGTCCGCGCCTGGGGCATCGACGCTTCAATCGTCAACGCCTGGGGCGGCGCACTGTCCATCGGCCACCCGCTGGGCGCTTCCGGCCTGCGCATCCTGGGCACCCTGGCCCGCCGCCTGCAGGAGAACAACCAGCGCTGGGGCGTGGCGGCGATCTGCATCGGCGTCGGCCAGGGCCTGGCGGTCGTGCTGGAAAACCCGAACGCCACCGCCTAATCACCCTCGGGGGATTTGAACCCCCGGTGGTTTCGAAACCAGACTTAAGGAGAAACCCACGATGGCACCACGCATCGCCGCCACCGCTGCAGAAGCAGTGGCAAACATCCACGACGGGGCAACCGTCATGATCGGCGGCTTCGGCAACGCCGGCCAGCCGATGGAACTGATTGACGCGCTCATGGACTGCGGCGCCACCAACCTCACGGTCGTGAACAACAACGCCGGCCAGGCCGATGCCGGCCTGGCGCTGTTGATCAAGGAACGCCGCGTCGCGAAGGTCATCTGCTCCTTCCCGCGCCAATCCGACTCATGGCACTTCGACGAGGCCTACCGCGCCGGCGAGCTCGAGCTCGAGCTGGTCCCGCAGGGCAACCTGGCCGAGCGCATCCGTGCGGCCGGTGCCGGCATCGGCGGGTTCTTCACCCCCACCGGCTACGGAACCATGCTGGCCGAGGGCAAGGAGACCCGCGTGATCGACGGAAAGGGCTACGTGCTCGAGACCCCGATCAACGCCGACTTTGCACTGATCAAGGCGCTGCGCGCCGACGAACTGGGCAACCTCGTCTACCGCAAGACCGCACGGAACTTCGGTCCCATCATGGCCACCGCAGCCAAGCAGTCCATCGTGCAGGTTTCCGAGATCGTCTCCACCGGCTCGCTGGACCCGGAAAACGTCATCACCCCCGGTATCTTCGTCGATACCCTGGTCACCATCGGAGGCAACAACTAATGAGCACCGAAACCACCACCTTCACCACCACCGACGCCGCGTTGACCCGCGACGAGATGGCCAAGATCGTCGCCGCCGACATCCCGGCCGGCGCCTTCGTGAACCTGGGCATCGGCCAGCCGACCAACGTCTCCAACTTCCTCACCGCCGAACAGGGCGTCACCCTGCACACCGAGAACGGCATGCTGGGCATGGGCCCGGTCGCCACCGGCGATGACATCGACGAGGACCTGATCAACGCCGGCAAGATCCCGGTTACAGAACTGCCCGGAGCCAGCTACTTCCACCATGCGGACTCGTTCGCGATGATGCGCGGCGGACACCTGGACGTTTGTGTCCTGGGTGCCTTCCAGGTCTCCGGCGGCGGCGACCTGGCCAACTGGCACACCGGCGCCCCGGGCGCGATCCCGGCCGTGGGCGGGGCCATGGACCTGGCCATCGGCGCCAAGGCCACCTGGGTCATGATGGGCCTGTTCACCAAGACCGGCGAATCCAAGCTGGTCGAGGCCCTGACCTACCCGGTCACCGGGCTGGGCTGCGTCTCGCGCATCTACACCGAGTCGGCCATCTTCGAGCTGGCCGACGGCACCGTCACCGTGCGCTCCACGCACGGCATCACCTTCGAGGAGCTCGCCGAGCGCCTGCCGGTGGAATTGGTGAAGGCCGCCTAGGCAGTACATTGGTGGGTGCGGCTTGCGGGTTTTCCCGTCGGCCGCACCCCCGTCGCCCGCGCACATGCACGCGCGGGCACAGCTATTTATAGGCATAACCCCCGTAGGAGCAAGATCAGATGAGCCAGGAAACCGGCACCCCGTCCGCGGGCGGTTCGACCTCGGTCCAGTCCCTGGCCCGCGGCCTGGACGTCATCTGCGCCTTCGACGCCGAGCACCCCTCGATGACCCTGAGCGAGGTCGCCAAGCGCGTGAACCTCTCCCGGGCCACGGCCCGCCGCTTCCTGCTGACCCTGCAGGAACTGGGCTACGTGCGTTCGGACGGCAAGTTCTTCGAACTGACCTCCAAGGTCCTGCAGCTGGGCTACTCCTACCTCTCCAGTGCCACCCTGCCCCAGCTCATGGAACCTGTGCTCGAGGAACTTTCCTCGAAGGTCCACGAGTCGGCCTCAGCCTCGGTGCTCGAGGGCGCCCAGATCCTTTACATCGCCCGGGTGCACACCCGCTCGATCATGCGCGTGGGGATCTCGGTGGGCACCAGGTTCCCGGCGACCAACACCTCGATGGGCAGGGTGCTGCTGGCCTACCAGGCGCCCGGGGTGCTGGAACAACTGCTGGAAGGCGGCATGCCGAGCCCGACCGGGCACGGCATCGGCACCGTCGCAGAGCTGCGGGCCGAACTGGAACGGGTTCGGGCCCGGGGCTACGCGATCGTCGACCAGGAACTGGAGATCGGGCTGCGCTCGGTCGCCGTCCCGGTGTTCAGCCCCGACGGCAGCATCGCCGCGGCCATGAACGTGTCCATGAGCGTGGGCCCGGCGTCGCACACCGGCGCGCAGGAAGCCGCCGATGCGGTGCTTCCGGCGCTGCAGCAGGCCGCAGCGCAGGTCCAGGACGCGCTGGCCGCGAGCCGCTAGGAGGAACCGCCGGGGTTCCGGGCGAACTTCGCCGAGTCCATCCAGCCGCCCGGTGGCATTGTGCCGCGAATATTCCTGTGACTTGGGTCGGTTCGTCGGCGGCAACAAGGGCCGGAAGCATGCCGCCGGGTTGGCAACCTTCCTCGGAGGCGTGCGTTGCCGCACGAGCCATGTGCACAAACGGCTGCCCGAGATGCCAATGGAAGCCCTTCACGATTTCTGTGATCCGGGTCATACTCATGGGGTGATCGGCAGGCGGCAATTGCCCCAGGTGCCATCCATGGACCCCGGAGGTTGAAAGTGGCTTCATCCAACTCCAGCAGCACCAGCATTCAGGAACGCAAGGGACTCAAGCGCGTCGTTGTCGCCTCGATGGCCGGTACGGTCGTCGAGTGGTACGAATTCTTCTTGTATGCGACCGCGGCAACGCTGGTCTTCAACAAGATCTTCTTCCCCGAAGCGGCGAACGAGCTGGACAACATCATCAAGGCGTTCCTGACCTACGCCGTCGGCTTCATTGCCCGGCCCATCGGTGGCATCGTCTTTGGGCACTTCGGCGACAAGTACGGCCGCAAGCACCTGCTGCAGGTCGCCATCGTTCTGGTGGGTGTCACCACGTTCCTCATGGGCTGCCTGCCGACGTTCGATGCCATCGGCTATGCGGCACCGGTGCTACTGGTTATCCTGCGCTTCTTCCAGGGCTTCGCGGTCGGCGGCGAATGGGGTGGAGCTGTCCTCCTGGTTGCCGAACACGCGCCCGACAAGGAACGCGGGTTCTGGGCATCCTGGCCGCAGGCGGCGGTGCCGGCAGGCAACCTGCTCGCCACCATTGTGCTGTTGGTGCTTTCCTCGACGCTGTCCGAGGAGGCCTTCCTGGCCTGGGGCTGGCGCATTGGTTTCTGGCTCTCGGTGGTGATCGTCGCGGTGGGCTACTACGTGCGCACCCGGATTTCCGACGCCCCGATCTTCCAGGAGGCCAAGGCCGAGCTGGAGCAGAACGCGGAGGCCGGATACGGCGTGGCCGAGGTCTTCCGTCGCTACCCGCGCGGCGTGTTCACCGCCATGGGCCTGCGGCTGGGCGAGAACATCCTCTACTACATGGTGGTGACGTTCTCGATCACCTACCTGAAGACCCAGCTGAAGATGGACACCTCGACCATCCTGATGCTGATGTTGGTGGCGCACGCGATCCACTTTGCCGTGGTTCCGGTGATCGGCCGCTACACGGACAAGCTGGGCCGCCGGCCGGTGTACGCGCTGGGCGCCTCGCTGATGCTGGTCTGGGGCTTTGTGGCCTTCCCGCTGTTCAACACGCAGAACGACTTCGTGATCCTGCTGGTGGTCGTGGCGGGCCTGCTGGTCCACGGCCTGATGTACGCCGGGCAGCCGGCCATCATGGCCGAGATGTTCCCGACCCGCATGCGCTATTCCGGGGTCTCCCTGGGCTACCAGGTCACCTCGATCGTGGCCGGCTCGATGGCGCCGATCATCGCCACCTTCCTGCTGAGCATCTACGGGTCGTGGGTGCCGGTGGCCATCTACATCGGCATCGCGGCCATCATCACCCTGGCCGTCGTGTACTCGATGCGTGAAACCAATGGCATTTCCCTGCACGACATCGACGAGGCCGACCGGGCCCGGACGATCGTCATCAACACCGAGGCAACGGAGGCCGCCGCACGCGACAGCGTGAAGTAGCCGCGTGGCAACCATGCCCGGGGGAGCGGCGGTCGCCGGCCCCCCCGGGCATGTGCGTGCCCGGTGTCCTACGCTGCGGCCTCCGCCATTGCGGCAACGGCCGCCTGGACCGCGGGGTTGCGCAGTGCCTCCTCGCGTCCCACCACCCAGTAGGTGGCGGCGTGCGCGTAGTCGCCGGGCAACAGGCGTACCAGGTCGGGCTCGAGGTCGGCCAGGAAATCCGGCAGGATCCCGATCCCGGCTGCGGCCTTGGTCGCCGCGATGTGCGAGAACACGCTGGTGGAGGTGATGCCCCGGGGCATCGGCGGCAGCGACTCGGTCGCGCTGTCCAGCTCGTCGATGGTCAGTGCGGATTCCACGTAGTAGTTCAGCCGGTGCGACACGAGCTCGGCAATGGCCTGCGGTTCCCCGTGCAGTTCCAGGTACTCGAGGGAGGCGTAGAGCCCCAGGTGGTAGGTGAGCAGCTCGGTGGCCACCGCCTTGTGCACATGGGGCTTGCCCACGACCACTTCCAGGTCGACGCCCGAACGGGTCTGCCGGGCGCGCTGGGTGGCGCTCATGAGCTCGACGGCCAGCCGCGGGTGCCGGCGCTGCAGTGCAGCCATGGCCGGGGTCGCAAAATGCGCGGCGAAGGCGTCGGGCACGCCGATGCGGACGGTCCCGGCGAGCTCACCGCTGGTCCGCGTCTCGGTGAGTCCCGCGACCGCCCGTTCGATCTCCTCGGCCGCGCCCAGGGCCCGCCGGCCCAGGTCCGTGACCTCCCAGCCGGAAGGCGTGCGCGTGAGCACCCGGCCTCCCATGGCCTTCTCCAGAGCTGCAATGCGGCGCGAGACGGTCGAGTGGTTGACTCCCAGCACGTCGGCGGCCGCGGTGTAGCGCCCGAGCCGCGCCACCGAGAGAAAGGTGATTAGGGATTCCAGGTGGTGGTGGTCGATGCTGCGTTCCATGCACTCATTGTGCGTTGATGCACATGAATGGTGCAAACGTGGGTCCGTGATGTGCGTTGAACGCGAGGATATTCGCACCTAGTGTGGTGCCTATCACGGCCCGAGCGGGCAGGGAACGGCACAGGAGGAATCATGGCAGTTTACGGCTGGATCGGACTCGGGAACATGGGCGGTCCGATGACCGCGAATCTCGTGGCGGCCGGGCACCAGGTCAAGGGCTACGACCTGAACCCGGACGCCTGCATCGCGGCGAAGGAGCGCGGCGTCGAGATCGCCGGCAGTATCGCCGAGGCGGTGCAGGGATCCGACGCGGTCTTCACCATGCTGCCCAAGGGCGAACACGTCCGCGCCGTGTACGAGGGCGAGAACGGGATCTGGGCCCACGCCAGCGCCGACACCCTGCTGCTGGACAGCTCGACGGTCGACATCGAAACCTCGCGCTTCTGCCACGATGGCTCCAGTGCCCGCGGCCTGAAGTTCGTCGACGCCCCGGTCTCCGGCGGGATCTCCGGAGCCGCCGCGGCAACCCTGGCCTTCATGGTCGGGGGACTGGCCGAGCACACCGCCGAGGCCGTCGGGCACATCGAGCCCATGGCAGGAAAGACCATCGTCGCGGGCGCAGCGACGGCGGGCATCGCCGCGAAGATCTGCAACAACATGATGCTCTTCATCGACCTGATGGCCTCGGCCGAGGGTTCCCAGCTGGCCGAAAAGCTCGGGCTGGATCCGAAGGTCTTCTGGGAGATCGCCTCGGTCTCCTCCGGACGCTCTTGGGCGCAGCAGACCTGGTACCCGGTGCCGGGGGTCATCGACAGTGCGGCGGCCAACAACAACTTCGACGCCACCTTCCGGGTGGACCTCGCCCGCAAGGACGTGGGCCTGGCCCTGGACGCCGGGGAGATGACCGGGGTCAAGCTCCCCGCCGCGACCCTCGCGCGCGAGCACTTTGATGCGCTGATTGCCGAGGGGCTCGGGGAGAAGGACTGCTCGCTGATCGTCAAGAACGTTTCGCCCGACGGCACCGTTGCCGGCTACACCCAGGAGAAGAACTAACCCATGTCGCAGACCCTTGAACACCTGACCGTGTCCACCATCGGCCACCGCATCGGCGGCACGTCCGTCACCGACTCCGAACGCTTCGGCCCGGTCTACAACCCGGCAACCGGTGAGCAAACCGGCCAGGTCGCCCTGGCAAGCGCGCAGACCGTGCGCGATGCGGTGCAGACCGCTGCGGCCGCCCAGCGTGGCTGGCGCCGGCTCGGCCTGGCCAAGCGCAGCCAGATCCTCTTCAAGGTGCGCCAGCTCATCGACGAGCGCCGCGGCGAACTCGGCGCCATCATCACCGCCGAGCACGGCAAGGTCCTCTCCGACGCGGACGGGGAAATCGTCCGCGGCCTGGAGAACGTGGACTTCTGCACCGGGCTGATGCACCACCTCAAGGGCGAGTACGCCGAACAGGTTGCCACCGGCGTCGACGTGCACCAGACCCGGCAGCCCCTGGGCGTGGTCGCCTGCATCACCCCGTTCAACTTCCCCGCCATGGTCCCGCTGTGGATGATCACCACCGCCATCGCCGCCGGGAACGCGGTGATCCTCAAGCCCAGCGAGCGCAACCCCTCGGCGGCCAACTGGATCGCCGCGATCTTCGAGGAGGCGGGCCTGCCCGCCGGGATCCTGAACGTCGTGCACGGGGACAAGGAAGCCGTCGACGAGATCCTGGAAAACCCCGGGATCACCGGCGTCTCCTTCGTCGGCTCCACGCCGATCGCCAAGTACGTGTATTCCACCGCCGCGGCCAACGGCAAGCGGGTCCAGGCGCTCGGTGGCGCCAAGAACCACATGGTCGTCATGCCCGACGCGGACCTCGACGCCGCCGCCGATGCGGCGATCTCCGGTGCCTACGGCTCGGCCGGGGAACGCTGCATGGCCGTCTCGGTCGTGGTGGCGGTCGGCACCATCGCCGATGAACTCGTCGCCAAGATCTCCGCGCGCATACCCGGCCTGGTGGTCGGCGACGGCACGGACCCTGACTCGGAGATGGGGCCGCTGATCACCGCCGCCTCGCGGGACCGCGTGGCAGGATTCATCGCCTCGGCCCAGGAAGAGGGCGCCGCGGTGCTGGTCGATGGCCGCGAGCAGCGCTTTGACTCCAACGGCTTCTTCATCGGGGTCTCGCTCATCGACCACGTCAAGCCCGGCATGCGGGTCTATGACGAGGAGATCTTCGGACCCGTCCTGGCCGTGGTGCGCGTTCAGGACTACGCGGAGGCCGTCGAACTGATCAACTCCAACCGCTTCGCCAACGGCACGGCGGTCTTCACCCGCGACGGCAAGACCGCCCGCGAATACGAGTTCGACATCGAGGTCGGCATGGTGGGCATCAACGTGCCGATCCCGGTGCCCATCGGCGCCTTCAGCTTCGGCGGATGGAAGGACTCGCTCTTCGGCGACACCCACATGTACGGCCCGGAGTCCTTCAACTTCTACACGCGGCGCAAGGTCGTCACCAGCCGCTGGCCCGACCCCAGMGAATCGCAGATCGAGCTGGGCTTCCCCACGCACTGAGCAGGGATCCCTCCCCGGAGTCGTCGGCGGCCTGCGTGCTTGCCGACGGCCCCGGCCCGGGGATGCGGAGCGGAACCATACACTGAACCACATTTCAGCAATGCCAGGACAGGATGAAGTGCCATGCCCGAGACAATGAACGCGGTAGTGGTTTCCGCACACGGAGGCCCGGAAAACCTTGAATTCCGGCGCGTTGCGCGCCCGGCACCCGAGGCGGGCCAGGTCCTGGTGAAACTGTCCGTCGCCGGGGTGAACTACCTCGATGTCGCCCAACGCAACGGGGCAACCACGCTGCAGGCCCCGTTCCGCGCGGGTGTCGAGGGCGTCGGCGTCATCGCTGCCCTGGGCACGGAGGTGACCGGCTTCGCCGAAGGCCAGCGCGTGGGCTGGCTTGCCGGGGGCCAGGGAAGTTTCTCGGAGTTCACGGTGGTCGAAGCCCCACAGGTGGTGGCGATCCCCGAGGGCATCGACGATTTCACCGCCGTGGCGGCCCTGATGCAGGGTTTCACGGCCCACTACCTGTCCCACGACACCTATGCACTGGGTCCGGACGACACCGTCCTGATCCATGCGGCCGCCGGCGGGGTGGGGCAGTGGCTGACGCAACTGGCCAAGCTGAAGGGTGCTCGGGTCATCGGGACGGTTTCCTCCCCGGCCAAGGAAGACGCGGCACGGACCAACGGGGTCGACCACGTCATCGGCTACGACGGGTTTGCCGAAAACGTCCGCGGGCTCACCGGCGGGGAGGGTGCCTCGGTCGTCTACGACGGGGTCGGCCAGGCGACCTTCGCCGAGAGCCTGCGCGCCCTGCGAATACGAGGCATGTTGGTCGCGATCGGCGCGGCCAGCGGCCCGATCCCGCCCCTGGACGTGAACTCGCTGGCCGGCTTGGGCTCCCTCGCCGTGACCCGGCCAACGGTAAGCCACCATGTGCGCACGGCGGAGGAAATCTCCCGCCGCGCCTCCGACCTCTTTGGCTGGATCGCCACGGGGGCCATCAGCGTCCCGCCCGTGACGCACTACGACATCACGCAGGCCGTCCAGGCCTTCACCGCGCTCGAGTCCCGCCGGACCACCGGCAAGGTCGTGCTGGTGCATTCGTCATAGTGAAATGCACCCGCCGGGGATATCGGTCCACGGATTAACGGCGGGTGGGTGGTGCCGCCTTTTGGCTGCACCACCCACCCGCCGTTGCCATTTACCGTTAGACCCCTGCGGAGACGTGCTTGACGAATCGCTGGACGCGATCACAGCCGTCCGGTCCGAAAATGTGCTCCGGCGATCCGGCATCAACGACATTGCCCTCTTCCATGAAGACAACCCAGTCGGCGACGTCGCGTGCCAGTTTCATCTCGTGGGTGACAATGACCATGGTCATTCCATCGTTGGCGAGTCCTGCGATGACGTCCAGGACCTCCGCCACCAACTCGGGGTCAAGTGCGCTCGTTGGTTCGTCGAACAGCATGACCGATGGCTTCATCGCGAGCGCCCTGGCGATTGCCACGCGCTGTTGCTGGCCGCCCGAGAGCTGGTGCGGGTACTTGGAACCATGCTGCCCCATGCCGACGCGCTTCAAGAGTTCTCGCCCGTAGTTGTCCGCTTCCTCCTGCGTCATGAGCTTTCCCTGGACGGGCGCCAATGTCACGTTCTGCAGCACGCTGAGATGCGGGAACAAATTGAATCGCTGGAAGACCATACCGATATTCGACCGTTGTTTGGCCATGGCGGTATCGCCCAATGGAAGCCTTCGGCCGTCGCTCTCCATCCGGTATCCGATGGTTTCGCCGTTGACCACAATTTGGCCACCGTCGTGGGGTTCCAAGTGGTTTAGCGTACGCACAAGGGTCGTCTTTCCCGAGCCGGAGGGACCAATGACCACGACCACTTCTCCGCGGTGAACATCCAGGTCCACTCCCTTGAGGACTTGGTTCTCACCGAAGGTCTTCGTCACGGATTCGGCGCGAACCACCTTGTCCCCGGTATGGGGATGACGATCGCGAATTCGCATGGTGTGCTCTTCGATCTCGGCAGGGCCGCCTTCCAACTTGGTGTGGCGGCGAGTCACATCCAGCTTGCGTTCCAGTGCCGCGCGCATCAGGTCGAAGACGGTCACGAGAAGGACGTAGTACGCGGCGACCGCTGTCAGAGTCTCCAACACCAGGAAGTTCTGGGTGAAGAGACGCTGTCCAACCAACAGGATCTCGGGAAGCGAAATGACGCTTGCGAGCGAAGTCAGCTTCAAGATCGAAATGAACTCGTTGCCCAAGGTGGGAAGGGCAATCCTGAATGCCTGCGGCAGGACGATCCGCCGCTGGAACTGTCCGTACTTAAGCCCCAAGGCCTTGGCTGCCTCGCGCTGGTCAAGTCCGACCGACAGCAAGCCGCCGCGGTGGATCTCTGCCATGTAGGCAGCTTCATGAAGGACCATGGCGATCAAGGCCGCATTGAAGGACGAGCCCAAGACGACCTGTGACGCCGGGAAGACCTGCGGGATGTTGTAGGCGAAGACCAGCAGGACGAGCAACGGCAGGCTACGGAACAGCCAGATGTAGAGGCCTGCGACGACATTGAGAGCCTTCTTGCGCGACTCTCGCATGAGGGCCAACCCGATGCCGGCGACATTTGCGATAACCCATGACAACACGGCCAGGGCGACAACGACGCCGGCTCCCTTCCAAAGGTCGGGATCCAGGAACAATGAGAAGGTGTATCCCCAATCAAATACCACTGTGATCACCTATTTCCGGTTCAATGATTCTTTGAGGACTTCGGGGTCGACCGGCTCGAGGTTGTAGGAAGCCAGGAGCTTGTCGTAGCTTCCGTCGGCCTTCATGGACTCGATGGCGGCGGATACGGCCTCTTGCATTTCGGCATTTCCCTTGCTGACCCCGATGCCCACCGCGATGGGATAGATCAGCTCCTGGCTGGTCAGTTCCAGCCGATTGCGGGATTTCTCCACGGCAATCTTGGCCACCGCGCCATCTGTCATTTGTGCATCGACCTGATTGGCCAGAAGGGCCTGGGTTGCTTCGGGGTCCGTGGGGAATTCCTTGACGGTGATGGCACCCTTGCCGTTTTCCCTGCACTTTTCACTTTCGTCGTTCGGCATGATGCTGGCGATGACAGTGGCCGTCACGACTCCAACGGTTTTCCCGCAGAGATCTTGGGCAGTCAGGTATTTTTCTCCGTCAACGCGGCTGATGATCGAGTTGCCGGTTTGGAAGTAGGGAACGAAGTCGACTTCCTTGGCACGTGCCGCGGAAATGTAGAGCGTGGAGGCGATCACGTCGTAGCGGTTGGACTTGATGCCCGCAACGATCTGTGCAAATCGGGTATCTGTGTACTGTGCCTTGAGGCCCAGGTTTTCGGCGACGGCATTCATGAATTCAACGTCGAATCCGGCCGGCTTGCCGTCCTTGAGCATGTCGTATGGCGGGTACGTGAGGTCGACACCTACATTGAGGATGCCTGCATTGTTCGTGGAGACCTTGGCTTCCGGGACTTTTTCCGACGAGGAGGAACTGGCGTTGCCGGAGCCGCCGCATCCAGTCAACATGAGAGATGCGATGGCTGCGCAGCCGACGAGAGTCCTGCGAATGTTCTTGCCCATGATGTGCTCCTAGATATGAGTTATGGCGCCGATTGATGCTAGGCGCTCTGGTTGCACCAGTCGGCAACCGCCGCGGCGTAGATTTCGATAATTTCTTCGTATTTCGCCAGTTCCACCCATTCGTCTGCCCAAGAGTAGGGAGGCGTTCCAGGACCGATGTTCACGGAGGGAATGCCGGCCTGGTGGAGCGGAACCATATCGGTCCAGAAGGGAATTCCCTCAAAGACCGGCTGGGTTCCGATGCTTTCCATTGCGCTTGCAACGGTCCGCGCAATGGGGCTGTCCTTGTCGATTTCATATGGCAGACGAGGCCCGGAGAGCCAGTGCTCACTGAATTCGACCGTGGCATCAATGCGAGGGTCGGTTTCGGCGAGCTTCAAGATCATGCTCTCTGCCTGATCGCGCACGTCGTACGGATCCTGGCTTGGCAGCAAGCGGATGTCACAGGTCATTTCACACCTGTCAGGAACCTGATTGTGCTTGGTTCCTCCCCTGACGGTGCCAATGTTGAGCTTGGGGCCGCCAGGGAGTTCGGGATGAGGCACATAGGGCATCTCGGATTCGAACTGCCTCATGCCGACAAGGACGGGCTCCATGGTTTCAATGGCGTTGAGACCAAGTTCCTTGGCCGACGTATGTGCTTGCTTTCCATGCGTCGTGACCTTCAAGTAGGCGGCGCCCCGGTGAACCGTGCCGATCGTGTTGTCGGTGGGTTCGCCGCATATGCCTGCGTCAGCCGTAAACCCTGCTTCAAGCAGGGATCGGGTACCCACCCCTCCCTCAAAATGGCAGGAAACGCCCTGGAAAACAACGTCGCCCTTGGGCCGCTTCCCGGAGGCGGCGATTCGGCGCATGACCGCGAGACCCGCGGTCGTTGCTGCCTTCATGTCGGCAATGCCTGCCCCATAAATGCGACCGCCCTCGATGGTTCCCGCGAATGGGTCCTTTGTCCAGTCGGGTGACGCCTCGTAGGTGTCGATATGGCCGTTTAGAAGGAGCGACTTGCCACCGCCACTTCCCCTGATGCGTCCGCCGACGGAGTAGCGCCCGGGCATGGACTCGACGAGTTCCACTTCATCTACGCCCCACTCCCGCATCTGCTGGGCCATGTACTCGGCCAGCGGCGTTTCATTTCCCCATGTTGAGTCGATGGAAAGTACATCCTGAAGCAGCTGAATGTCAGCGCTGAGCTCTGTCATTGGTTCTCCCTTAGTGCTGGTCCATCGGTGCCTCACCGATTGCAGACCCTGACGTTGAGAAAACTATGCAACACTTTCCATGTGCTGTATATCACATGAATTAGAAGGRAGGTATCGAAAAAAGCGATGGCAGACATAACACTGAAGCAGCTTGAGTACCTGCTGGCGGCGGCGGAGGCCGGAAGCGTTACTGGTGCCGCGGCAAAGCTCTACCTCAGCCAATCGGCTGTCTCGACCGCGCTTGCCGACCTTGAGCAATCGCTGGGTGCGCAGTTGTTTGTACGCCATCCCCGCGGGATGAGTCTCACCGCGGTCGGGCAGGAGGTCGTGGCGGACAGCCGGCGGATCATCATGGGTGTTGAGGAGATGCACGAGTCTGCGCGTACGAGCGTTGAATCGATCGCCGGCAAGCTCCGCGTTGGATGCTACTCCTCCTTGGCGCCGGTTCTCCTGCCGATGGTCATCGATGAATTCCTTCGCCGCCACCCCAGGGTGGAGCTTTCCTTTCTCGAGGGAAACCAGCAGACTCTGGCGGATTCGCTGGCAAGCGGGGCGTTGGACCTGATCATCGTTTATGACTACCAACTGCATGAACTCAGGCAATCCGGGGCCTTTGCCATGACAAGGGTCTACGCTTCCAGGCCGTATGTGATCTTGCCCGTCGATCACCCGCTGGCTGAGCGCCGGCGGGTTTCGCTTCGGGAGTTGGCTCCCGAGCCGATGATCCTTTTCGACCTTGCCCCGGGCGGGGAGTACTTCCTTTCCTTCTTCCAGTTGGAGGGGCTGGAGCCGACGGTGCGCTTTCAGACGACAAGTTTTGAAATGGTCCGCGCACTCGTTGCTCGCGGACTCGGGTACTCGATCTTGAGTCAGAGGACCGCTATTTCCATGAGCTATGAAGGGCTGCAGGTTGCCACGCGGGAGATCGCGGCCGACATTCCACCCTTGGGAATTGCCACGGTCCACCTGGCCAGGGCGAAACCAACACTTCGCGTCCGCGCGTTCATGGAGCAGGTTGAAAACAGTCTTGCGCAGTTTGCCACCATGCATGACCTGGGATAACGAGGTATCAATTTATTAGATGGATAGCTACTAAATAATCTGCTTGTTCAAATGCGACTTGGATCACAGACTGATCTTGTGAACATTTCAGACCGACTCAACTTCGGTCGATCCAAGGAGGTTGAACCAATGTCTACGTCAGTTAAGCCATCTTTCACCGTTGGCCTCAAGAACGATCCGGAGGCATTGCGGAACGCGTTCATCGAAGCAATGGGTCGAGCCGCTACCGGCGTGACGATTGTCGGTACGGACGGCGCCAGCGGCAGGTTTGCCCAGACGGTCAGTGCCATGTGCTCGGTGACGGCCGACCCGACCACCCTTCTGGTGTGTGTCAACCGCAAGAGCCCGCTCAACGAAGCGATCGTCAAGCACGGGGTCTTCTCGGTGTCGTTGCTGGGTCGGCAACACGACCACGTCGCCGACACATTCGCCGGTCGCCCCTGGCCGGGTAAGGAACGCTGGGACTTTACCTGCGGTGAATGGACGCCGTTGCCGTCCGGTAGCCCCACCCTCGTGGATGCGCTGGCGTCGTTTGACTGCACTCTGCGCCAAGTCGTCGAATGCGGCACGCATTACGTGTACTTCGGAAACGTCACCGCAGTCGGCGGCCAACAGGGCGAACCGCTGACCTATCACGCCCGGACCTACGGCAAGCCGGAGCCGGTCGAACCCTCGGTTTTTCCTGAATACCCGGGTTCCGGCCCGGTGCGCTAGAGCGCAAGCAGTATCCAACTAATTTTCCTGCAAGAAAGGTGAGGCAGATGCTTCGTACTGGTGAAGAGTACCGCGATTCCATTCGGGACGGACGGAAGGTTTACGTCAACGGCGAGAAAGTCGAGGACGTGACCACGCATCCAATGTTCAAGCCGATCGTCGATCAGCGTGCCATGATCTTCGATCTCGCACATCAAGAATCCACTCAGCCGACCATGACGTACGTCGACGAAACGAGCGGCGAGCTCAATGCCATCGGCAACCGGCTCCCGCGGACGCAGGAAGACTGGTGGGACAAGCGACGTGCGGTTGACCTGACTCAGCGCGAGGCAGGAGGCGTCGTCACGCGGGTTGGCGATGAGACCATCGGTGAAATGTGGTCGCTGTTCGATGGACAAGACGTGCTCAACGAAGTGGATCCGCGTTTCTCGGACAATATTCGACGGCACATCCAGCAGACCATCACGGCCGACACCTTCCACATTTCGGCGAACACCGATCCCAAGGGCGATCGCTCGAAGGCGCCCCAGGACCAGGACCCCGACATGCTGCTCCATGTGGTCCGCGAAACCGACAACGGCATTGTCGTTCGGGGAGCCAAATACGAAACTGCCGCGGCGTATGCCAATCAAGCGTTCACGAAGCCTACGATAGCCAACTGGGGCAACGACAAGCTGTCCAACTACGCTGTCGGATTCGTTGCCAACCTTTCAAGCCCGGGACTGAAGTTCATTTCCCGCACCGGGTTCGCCGGTCGCGCGCCGGCACGTGACTACCCGCTGTCCAACAGGGTGGACGAAGTGGAGTCGCTGGTCATCTTTGACGACGTGGAAATTCCCTGGGAAGACGTCCTCTTCTACAGGCACACGCGTGCGGCAGCATTTATTCGCTCCACGCTCCACCGCTACAGCGCCTTCCCGTTCGTGCAGCGCACACAGCACCTCGCCGACCTGATGATCGGCGCAGCCCTCTGGAACATTAAGCAGACAGGGCTCGAAAAGCAGCCGGCAGTCCAGGAAAAGCTGGCCCAGCTGGCCTGCTACCGCGAGAACATCAACGCGCACCTGACCGCGTCCATTGCCATGGCGGAAACGAGCCCGGGCGGGCTGCTCATGCCGAACCAGTCGTTGCTCTACACCGGCCGGGTGACCGCCTTGTCGCAACTCCCGGCGATGATGCACATTGCCCGCGAGCTCTGCGGTGGCCAAATCTGCATTACTCCCGATGCAGCGTCGTTCGAGCACCCGGAAACCAAGGACTGGCTGGAAAAGTACTACAACGTCAACGAAAACTGGATTGCCGAGGACCGTCGAAAGCTGTTGGCCTTCGCTCGCGACCTGCTCAACAGCGACTACGCAGGGCACCGACTGACCTTCCAGCTCTTTGCCCAGTCTCCGCCCTTCGCCCAGCTCGGTGCCATCTACCGGAACTTCGACTTCGAAGGGCCGCTGGATCTAGTGCGCAAGGCAGCGGATCTGTCGGACCGGATCACCGCGGACCAGGACGCCGCCAAGATCGCCAGCCGCGTGTGATCCGGCGAGACAGCAGAAAGGATAATTGAGATGACATTTTCATTGGTTGCCCGTGACCCGCTCACCGGGGCATTCGGGATGGTTGTCACTTCGTCCAGCCCGTCGGTGGCCGCCCGGTGCGTCCACCTGAGAGCAGGCGTGGGCGGCGTCGCGTCCCAGAACGTGACCGACCCGGGGCTCGGTGACCTCATCCTGCAGGCCCTTGCCGCCGGTTCAAGTGCCCAGGAGGCACTGGATCGGGTGACGCTGGACGCGGAGCATATTTCGTATCGGCAGGTTGCGGTCGTCGATTCCCGGGGCAACACGGCCTCCTTTTCGGGCGAGGGAACACTGGGCACCAATCGGGTCGTCGCGCGCGGTGGAGCCGTGGCGGCCGGCAATCTGCTTTCCGACGAGGAAGTGCCCAATGCCATCATGGCCGCCTATCAGAACTCGGCTGCCGAGGCATTCGAGCGACGGTTGCTTGACGGCCTGGTCGCCGGTGTCAACGCCGGCGGAGAGGAAGGCCCGGTACATTCGGCTGGCCTAGTGGTTGTTGATGAACACAGCTGGGCTTCTACCGATTTGCGCGTTGACTGGGACGAGGAAGATCCCATTGGGGCACTAGAGGAACTTTGGGAACGGTGGGCTCCCGAGAAGGAAGCGTATCGATCCCGGGCGTTGAATCCGTCTCTTGCCCCCTCCTATGGAGTTCCGGGCGACTTGTAGAAAACCAGGGTGGGTCCCGGGAAGCAGTTTGGGACCCACCCCCAATTCCCGCCTTGTCCGGGAATCCTAGGCAATGAGGAAGAAGGCAAAAGTGCATGACCATGTGGTGCGCCGCGTTGGAGAACTACAGCGAGACCTGATCGATCTCTCGGAACGGATACATTCCAACCCGGAGCTAGGCTGGCACGAATTCAAGGCCGCCGAATGGACGGCGGATTTCCTGGAACAACACGGGTTCACGGTGGAACGCGAGTACCTGGGTTTCCCCACGGCACTGCGGGCAGTGTTCGGAACGGGGCGCTACCGGCTCGGGCTTTGCGCCGAATACGACGCCTTGCCTGAACTGGGCCATGCCTGTGGGCACAACCTGATTACGGCGATCTCCTGTGGGGCAGCTGTCGTGCTGGCGGATCTTGCCGACCGCCATGACCTGACGATCGAGGTATATGGAACGCCTGCGGAGGAAGGCGGCGGCGGAAAGATTGAAATGCTCAAGCGTGGTGCATTTCAAGGCCTGGATCTGGCGCTGATGGCGCATCCGGGGCCTGTGGATTCCGCGGAGGCAAAGCCCTTCGCCGTTGGCCACCACCATGTTTCCTACCGGGGCAAGTCGGCCCATGCAGCCGCCTATCCCGAACAAGGCGTGAACGCGAACGACGCCTTCGTCATCGCCCAGGTGGCACTAGGACTATTACGGCAACAGCTCCCGGGGACAACGAAGGTCCACGGCATCCAAACGCGCGGCGGGCAGGCTCCGAACGCCATACCGGAACACACCGAGGGACGTTGGTACGTGCGCGCCGAGACCCTAACCGAGCTGAGGGGTGCCGAGGAGAAGGTGCGCCGCTGCTTCGAGGCTGGTGCACTGGCGACGGGGGCCGAACTGGAAATGACCCCGGAATCCGAACCCTATTCGGAGTTTCGCACGGACGATCGTGCGCTTGACCTATATGTGCGGCACGCGAAGAATCTTGGTCGGCGATTTGATGCCCCGGCTGAACAGGCAACGATGAGCCGGGCCTCCACGGACATGGGCAATGTGTCCCAGATTGTTCCCGCCATCCATCCCTACATTGGCCTGCATTGTTACCCCGATTCCAACCATCAGCCGGAATTTGCCAAGCACTGTGTTGGACCGGCGGCAGAACGCGCCATTCACGACGGGGCCGCGTCCTTGGCACTCACGGCCCTGGACTTCGTCGGCAATCATCTTCGGTCAGAAAGGAACCAATATGTTGGGCAATAACGCGCGTGCCCTGCCCATCACGCGGCAGGAGCGCGACGCAATGGGTGAAGTCGAGTTGCCGGCCGGCGCCTACTACGGCATCAGCACCGAGCGTGCCAGACAAAACTTTCCGATCAGTGGCCGGACGGTCGGCGACTTCCGCCATTTGGTCTGGGCCTTCGGAGCCGTCAAGGCTGCCGCCGCGCGGGCCAACGAATCCACGGGATTGCTCACCTCCAGGCAGTCCGCTGCGATCCAGGCCGCAGCGGCCGAAGTCATGGACGGCGCATTTGACGACCAGTTCGTCGTCGATCGCATTCAAGGCGGTGCCGGAACGAGCACGAACATGAACGCCAACGAAGTCATCGCCAACAGGGCGCTGGAATTGCTCGGTCACGAGAAAGGCGAATACCAACACCTTGACCCGATCGATCACGTCAATCGCAGCCAAAGCACCAACGATGCCTACCCGACGGCGGTAAAGATCGCCATGCGGCGCGCGCTTGATGATCTGCTGGAGGAGCACAGCATGCTGGTGACTGCATTCGCCTTGAAATCCTCGCAATTTGCGGACATCCTCAAAATCGGCCGGACACAGTTACAGGATGCCGTCCCGATGACCCTGGGCCAAGAATTTGGGGCATTTTCAGAAACCCTGCGTGAAGACAATGACCGAATGCGCGAAATGCGCCTGCACCTGGCAGAGGTTAATCTGGGCGCCACTGCCATCGGAACCGGGATAACCGCATCACCCGCCTATAGGGAACGCGTCGTTCCCGAACTTGCAAAGATCACGGGGCTGCCCTTGGTCGCCGCGGTGAATCTCGTGGAAGCAACATCGGATACCGGTGTGTTCCTGCTCCTTTCGGGCATGATCAAGCGTGCGGCCGTCAAGCTGTCAAAGATCTGCAACGACCTGCGCTTGCTGTCTTCCGGTCCCCAAGCGGGATTCGGCGAGATTCAGCTTCCCGCCGTGCAGGCGGGGTCCTCGATCATGCCCGGCAAGGTCAACCCGGTGATCCCGGAAATGGTCAACCAGGTGGCGTTCCGCATTGTCGGTTCCGACATGACGGTGACCATGGCGGTGGAGGCGGGGCAACTGCAACTCAACGCCTTTGAGCCCGTCATGGCGGACGCGCTGCTGGAATCGATGGAGTGGCTGAGCCACGCGTGCAAGACCTTGCGGGAACGCTGTGTGGTGGGCATTGAAGCGAACGAAGACCTGCTCAAGCAACGAGTTGCAGGATCCCTCGCCGTCATCACCGGCCTGACCCCGTTGCTGGGATATGCCATGTCCGCCGAGTTGGCGAAAGAAGCAATGCATGGCCGGAGGAGCCTCACCGAGTTGATCCTCGAACGCGGGTTGTTGGCGGAAAGCGAATTGACCGCGGCGATTTCTCCGCTGAACCTGACCGGGGTGGCGACGGGACAATAGATTTTTCCTGCCAGTGTTCCGGGTTCCCCACGCTCAGGGAGCCGGAACACTGGCTCGACCGGTGGATGTAAACATGCATCGGGATATATATTGTGCACAACTAAGTTGTGTGCAATTATTTATTGCATGGCAATCGTCGATGACATGGTGTGCTTCTCCCTTTACTCCGCCACGCGCGCGACCACGCGTGCCTATGCGGAGTTGCTGGCCCCGTGGGGACTGACCTACCCCCAGTACCTGGTGTTGGTTGTGTTGTGGAGCGACGGCGAGCAGTCGGTCAACGAACTGGGGGATTTGCTGCAGCTCGACTCCGGCACGCTGTCGCCGCTGCTGCGGCGGATGGATAGCAAGCTCCTGATCGAGCGCAAGCGCGTGCATTCCGACCAGCGCATCGTCACCATCGCCCCCACCGCGCGGGCCGGCGAACTCCGCCGGGAGCTTGGGCACATCCCGAGCGCCATTGCGCACGCCACGGGGCTGCCCGACCTCGAGTCCGCCCGGGAGCTGATCGCCACCCTGCAGCGCCTCACCACCGCCATGGGCGAGCTCAATCCGAAGGATGCCTGAGCCCGCCCGAAGAACCGGCGCATCCGCCAAAGCCCCGGCAGCGACACCGCCGGGGGACGAAACCCCTCGAAAGGCACCACCCATGAATGCCCTGTACACCGCCGAAGCACTCTCCACCGGACACGGACGGGAGGGCAGGGTCTCCACCTCGGACGGAATACTTGACGTCGCGATGACGCCGCCACGGGAACTGGGCGGATCCGGGGAAGGCACCAACCCCGAGCAGCTTTTTGCCGCGGGCTTCGCCGCCTGCTTCCACTCGGCGCTGCACCTGGTGGCCCGCAGCAGGAAGATCTCCGTTCAGGACTCGACGGTTGGCGGCCGGGTGAAGCTGGGGAGCACCGGGGACGACGGATTCACGCTGGCCGTGGAGCTGGAGGTCGTCATTCCCGGCCTGCCGCACGAGCAGGCCCGCGAACTTGCGGACGCCGCACACCTGGTGTGCCCCTACTCCAACGCGACCCGCGGCAACATCGATGTCACCGTGCACGTCTCCGATGACTAGCAACGGCAGGGCGCTGCCTGCCGCGCTTACCCGGCCTGCCGACCCGACGACCCGGGGACGCACCTTGGTGCGCATCGCCCTGGGTGCCGCCCTGGCCTTCGCGGGTGCCAGCCACCTGACCGTGGCCCGCCGCGAGTTCCAGGCGCAGGTGCCCGAATTCGTTCCCCCCGACGCCGACCTGGTGGTTCTTGCCTCCGGCATCGCGGAGATCACCCTTGGCGCGGCTCTGATGCTGCTGGCGCGCCGACGCATCCCCGTCGGCTGGGCCGTGGCCTTGTTCCTCGTCGCGGTGTTCCCCGGAAACATCGCCCAGTGGCTGCACGCGCGTGACGCCTTTGGGCTCGACACCGACGCCAAGCGCCTCGTGCGGCTGTTCTTCCAGCCCGTGCTGGTCGCCGCGGTGCTGTGGTCCACCGGGGCCTGGCGGAATAGGCCGCGCCGCGGAACCGGCCGCACCGGCGCATCCGAGTAGGGCGGTGAAGCCGGTCACCGCCGGCGCGAGCGTACGCGGGATCTTAAGGCGCGGTTCACCTCAGCGTGGCCGCAGCGTTGTCCGGGGAGGGCAGCGTGGTGGGTGTCCATCCCCGACACCGAAGGAACCCCACCATGAAGTTTCGCACCCTCACGCTTGGCACCCTGGCCGCCTGCATGCTCGCCGGACTGGCAAGCCCGGCCGTTGCCGCCCCGGCCGCCGAGCAGGAAACCGCTTCGCCCATCCTGATTGGCCACCGCGGCGCCGCGGGCGTCGCACCGGAGAACACCCTGGCCGCGGTCAAGGCCGGCAGCCAGTCGGGTGCCGACTTCGTCGAGATCGACATCCAGCTCTCCAGCGACGGCGTCCCGTTCATCTTCCACGACGAGACCGCGGCCCGCACGACCAACGTCGCCGACGTCTTCCCGGACCGCGTCAACGACCCGATCACGTCCTTCACCTGGAACGAGCTGCAGCAGCTCGACGCAGGATCCTACTTCTCGGCCGACTTCGTCGGCGAGAAGATCCCGCACTTCGACGCGGTGGCCGACGCGCTCACCGGCGAAACCGGCGTGTTCATCGAGATCAAGTCCCCGGCCAAGTCCCCGGGCGTCGAGCAGGTCGTTGCCGAGGCACTTGCCACCGACCCCGAGTGGAGCGCACTGGAGAAGGCCGGCAAGATCGAGGTCCTGGGCTTCGACGCGACCTCCAACAAGACCTTCGCCGAGCTGGCCCCCGAGGTCCCGCTGCAGCAGCTGACCGGCACCGTTCCGAGCGCGGAAATCCTGGCCGACTACGCCAGCTACGCCGATTCCTTCGGGACCAGCTACCGCACGCTTGACGCCGCCGGCGCCGCGCGGGTCAAGGACGCCGGGCTGGGACTCGGCGTCTACACGGTGAACTCCACGCAGGCCGCGGATGCCTCCCTGGAACTGGGCGTCGAGCGCATCACCGGTGACTTCCCGCAGCAGGTCGACCGCCACCTGGACGGCAAAAAGGTGTTCCCGTCCAACAACGGCATCGTCGTCTCCGGTGCGGTCAACGACGTGCCGGGCAACGACCTGCAGCCGGAAACCGGCGAGCACGTCATCCTCGCCAACGAGGGCAACCGCACCATCGACGTCAGCGGCTACGTGCTGCGCGACGCCGCCAACAACATCCTGCGCGTGGGCGAGGGCTTCAAGCTCACGCCGGGCGCCGAGCTGCGGGTGTTCTCGGGACCGGGAACCAACAGCGCCGAGGCCTTCTACCTGGGCGGCGACACCGCAGTCCTGAACAACGGCGGCGACTCGATCGGCCTCTGGGATTCCAAGGGCCGGTTGCTGGACACCTTCGCCAACTAGTACCGGCTTTCCCGTAAGCCGCCCCCGGACGGCAGTGCCCACCCCAATCGCTCTACGGGTGGGCACTGCCTTGTGCGCTGCCTAGGGCTCGCGGATGTCCCGCCGGATCGGGTGGTCCGCCGGGACCTGTACCAGCACGATCCTGGTGCCGTCGGGGTCGCGGATCCACCCCTCGATCAGTCCCCACGGCTCGGTCAGCGCCTCCCGGTCGATCGTGATTCCGCGCCCGGCAAGTCGCAGGAGCTCGGCCTGCACGTCGCGGACCTGCACCCACAGCACCAGGGTGGAGGCGGTGCCCGCCTCGCGGGTGCCCGAGACCTCGAGCAGGCCGTTGCCCAGGAAGAACACCACCCCGCGGTGCCCGGCGGGCCCGAACTCGCGGGCCACCGCCAGGCCCAGCACGTCGCGGTAGAAGCCCTGGGTCGCGGGCAGGTCCACGGGCCGCAGCAGCACCCGGCTTGAGAGGATCTCCATGGACCCCAATCTACCTGCGGCCCGGGTCCCTAGCGCCAGGGAACCTCGTTGATAAGTGCCTGCCCCTCGGCCACGTAGCCGGCCATCTCCGCCGGCGGCACCATGGACCCGCCGGTGGACCAGACCACGTGGGTGGCGTTGGCCAGCGCTGCGTCGTCCAGGCCGAAGACTTCCAGGTATGCGGGGTCCTGAAGCATCCGCCAGGGGCCGGCGAACCCGGCCGCGGCGGAGGGCTCCACGGCGATGCCCTCGGTGTCGTGCAGCAGGCCGACGAAGGCCTTCATGCGCTCGTCGGTGACGCTCACGTAGCCGTCGATCAGCTGCTGCAGGTGCTCGCCGACCAGGCGGGAGGGGCGGCCCACGGCCAGCCCGTCCGCGGCGGTGAGCCCGTCCAACCCGATGTCCGCCACGGAAATGGCGTCGTGCAGCCCGGTACGCACACCCAGGGACATGCAGGGGGCGTGGGTCGGTTCGGCAAACACGCAGTGCACCGCGTCCCCGAAGGCCGCCTTGAGTCCGAACGTCACGCCGCCCGGACCGCCGCCCACCCCGCAGGGCAGGTGGACAATCAATGGGTGCTGCGCATCGATGGTGACCTGCAGTCCCTCCAACTGCCCGGCCAGCCGGGCGCCGGCCACCGAGTAGCCGGCGAAGAGGCTCAGCGAGGCCTCGTCGTCGACGAACCACACGCTCGGGTCCTCYTCGGCGGTGCGGCGCCCGGCTGCCACGGCGTCGGAGAAGTTGCCCGCGTGCTCCACGACGGTAACTCCGCGCGAGCGCAGCAGCTCCTTCTTCCAGGCGCGGGCATCCATGGACATGTGCACGGTGGTGTTGAAGCCGAGTTCGGAGGCGACGATGCCGATGGACAGGCCCAGGTTGCCGGTGGATCCCACGGCGATGCCGTGGGCGGAGAGCACCTCGCGGACCTCGGGGGCATCCAGCACCCGGGCGTCGTCGGTAGGGGACATCAGGCCCGCCTTGATCGCGATGCGCTCGGCGACCTCGAGCACCTCGTGGATGCCGCCGCGCGCCTTGATCGAGCCGCTGACCGGCAGGGAGTCGTCGCGCTTGAGCCACAGCCTGCCCGGCAATTCGCGTCCGAGGCGGTTGCCCAGTTCCGCTTGCATAGCGGGGATGCCGACCAGCGGGGATTCGAGGATGCCGTGCGTGGCGCGGGTGTCGTCAAAGTGCTCGGCGAACCAGGGCGCGAAGCGGCCGAAGCGTGCCCGGGCGTCCTCGATGATCGCCGGGTCGATGCCCGAGGCCTCGATCCCCGCAGCCGTGGCGGTCGGGGTGGCTGTGAACCAGGCGGTTTCCTCGGCCCGGGCCATGGCCGCGACGACGGGGTCGGTGAGGAGTTGCTCGAGGTCGTGGGTCTGGCGCATCGGGGCGGTGTTCTCCATGGTTGCGGGGTGGTTAGGTATCAAATGTAGGGCACCGGTCCCTTACCGGCGAGTCGGTGCCCTACGTGGCTTTAGTGCGATGCGGCCGGTTCGAAGGCCGGCCCCAGGGCACCAAGCCTGACGCCTCGGCGCAGGTTTCGCCAGGGCAAGGCAGCGGGGTCTGCGGGGAATGGGCCTGGGGCAAGCGCAACGAGTATTCGACCTGCCATGTCCGTGTAGTCACCACGGAAATGCACGGAGCTTTTGACCACCAGGATGTTCTGCTCCTCGGGATGGATACCTGCCGCCCGGAATTGGTTGCGGTCCATGACCTGGGCCTTGTGGTTGTTGACCACAACGCTGACGTTTCCCTTGCGCAGCAGGGCCGACGGACCGACAGCAAGGTCGTTTCCATTCATCATGGGGCCGTCGAAATGCACCTTGCCGTCGGTGATCTCTGCGACCTCGAAGGTCTCGGTGAGCGGCCCGTCCCCGGGAGACGCGGAACCGGGGAATGTCACCGTGACAGGATTCCCCCGGCCGGCCGCAATTGCTGCACGCACGATCTCCGGGTCCCACATGGCCGCCAATGCGCTGCCCGGTGCATCCCTGTTGAGCAATTCACGCAGCAGGCCCGTTGACGTCGCGTCCCCACCTGCTCCCGGATTGTCCTGGGTATCGGCTATGACGACTGGCCTTGTGCCTGCCTTGACCGACCACAGCGCCTCGTCCAGGGCCTGCTCGGTGGGCAAGGCCTCGAGACTGAAGTCGGGTTCAAGGTCGCGGAGAGTGGTGGAGATCTGCTCCACGGCGCGGGCCAGTTCTTCCTCGTCGACGCCATAGCCAAAAACGCATGGCTGGCATTCCTCGACGTCCGAAGCGGGGAATGCCATGGCGATCGAAAGCACGGCGTCCGCACCTGCAACGGGATCCAGCATTTCATAAGCAGTGCGGGCCGGGCCCGCCATGGTGCTGCCGGAGATGGTCGGGATCAGGAAGTCGATGTGCCGCACGCTCATCGCCAGACGCTCGCCCGCGATGAGCCGCCGGAGCAGGGCCGCGGCGGACCTGCCGGTGTCGGCCATGTCGATGTGCGGGTATGTGCGGTAAGCAACCATGGCATCCGCGGTGTGCAGCATCAGGTCGCTGACGTTGGCGTGCAGATCCAGGCTCACAACGATGGGCACCTCGGCCCCGACCACCTCGCGAACCCGACGAAGGATCTCCCCGTCCCCGTCCGGATGGTTCTCGGAGACCATCGCGCCGTGGAGATCCAGATACACGGCATCGGGCTTCTGCGTCGCGCAGGATTCGGTGATCATGGACGTGACGCGTTCGAAAGCCACGGAGTCAACGGGACCCGAGGGCGACGCCGCGCACCAAATGACCGGAAGCAGCTCCCACTCGGGATCGGCGTCTAAAACGAAACCGCCAAGGGGAATATTGACCGAGGAGAGATTCAATACGTCCGGACCGCGGTGCATCCGGGGAAACCCTTCCCCGTTCTCGAAATTCTCCCAACGCGCAGCTGACCGGGAAAAGGTGTTGGTTTCATGCAGGAACCCTGCGACGAGTACGCGGCTCACGGAGCGACCTCAATCTTGCGGTTGCGAAGGACAACGGGCAGGAAAAGCAAGGCAGCGATGGACATGAACAGCAGTCCGACCATGGTCAGCAAGCCGCCTTGGGTGCTGCCGGTTGCCTCGCGCACAAAGCCCATGATCGTCGGCGCGACGAAGCCGCCCAGAATGCCGATCGTGTTGATGAAGGCGATGCCGCCAACGGCGGCCGTGCCGCCGAAGTGGTGGGAAGGTACCGCCCAGAACACGGTGTATGCGCCCCACACTGCACAGACGGCGATGCACAACGCAACGAACGACAGGATGAAATTCGACGCAGTGAAAGCGGCCACCGTCAGCCCTGCAGCTGCAACCAGTGAAGGAACCACTGCATGCCATTTGCGCTCCTGGTGGCGGTCGGAGCTGCGCGACAGCAGGATCATGGCCGGAATCGTCAAGATGTAGGGGATGGCGGTAAGCATTCCGATGACAAAAGTGCTTTGGATCCCGTTGTCCTTGAGGATTGTCGGCAGCCAGAAGCTGACGGCGTAGATGCCGCACATGATGCCAAAGTAGGCGGCGGCCATGACATACACGCTGGGCTCGCGCAGCGCGTCGATGAACTTGTGTGTTGACTGCCCGGCTGCGGTCTCATCGATGGCCTTGGCCACAATGGACTTTTCCTGGTCGGTAAGCCAGGGGGCGTCGGCAGGTCGATCAGCCATTGACTTCCAGAAGATATAGCCCAGCAGGACGCAGGGGAGACCCTGGATCACGAACATCCATTGCCAACCGGCGAGGCCACCGAGATTGTCCGTGGCGGCAATAATGGCTGCGGAAACCCCCGAGCCGAGGATGGAACCTATAGGTCCGGCGAGCATGTAGATGCCCATGACTGCTGCCATTCGTCGCGCCGGGTACCAGTACGTCAAATATAGGATGATGCCTGGAGCGAAGCCGGCTTCGAAGATTCCGAGCAGGATGCGCAGGATGTAGAAGCTGGTTTCATCGCGCACGAACAACATAGACGAGGACGTTAGGCCCCACAGGATCATGATCCTGGTGATCGTGCGGCGGGCTCCGACCTTGTGCATCAGCAGATTGCTCGGGATTTCCAAGCAGGCGTAGGCCAAGAAGAACAAGCCTGCGCCGATGCCGAAGACTGCCTCGGTCAGGAGCGGGACGTCTTCCTGCATGTGCAATTTCGCGAAACCGATATTTACCCGATCGAGGTAAGCGAAGGTGTAGCAGAGCAGCAGGATCGGCAAGAGGCGCCGGTTGACTTTTCGAAAGACGGATTGTTCGCTGACGGAGGCCAAGTGGCCGTTGTTGACGCGGTTTGACGTGGTCGACATGTTCCACCCCTTTCTGAGGTGATACCAAGCGTAGGATGTTGATCACATGAACGTTTAGAACGATGGAAACCAGTCAAGATTGATCATCGTATGATGAATTCAACATGATTTCCAGAATGGAATGACGGATGGATACGTTGGAAGTGCACGCGACGGATCTTGAGATCGTCGATGCATTGCAGATTTCTCCGCGGGCAACTTGGGCCTCCGTGGGACGCGCCATCGGCGTTTCCGAAGTCACGGTTGCCCGGCGTTGGAAGAGTCTTGAATCGCGTCGGCTCGCGTGGATAGGTGTCGCTCTCCACCCGGCCGTGTCATATGGTTCCTTCATCGAGATCCGGTGCGAAGGCAAAAAGATGGATGCCATTGCCACTTCACTTGGGAAGCACCCCGACGTCATTACCGTCGGGTACACGACCGGTGACTACAACCTGTATTGCCTCACGATTGCCACGTCCTTGGACGGTGTCTTACGTTGCGTGCATGGTGGGCTTCCGGAACTGTTCGATGCCAACCAGATTCGGATCAGCCTCTATCGCCAGATGACCGGCGGCGTTGATTGGCGCCAGGGCATCCTTTCGGCATCCGACGAAAGGCAGTTGCACGGCGACAGCAAATCAAAGTCCCAGGATTCCCCGCCAGTCCTGACTGAACGAGACCGTGATCTGTTTCTGTTGTTGGGCCGGGATGGGCGAAGCTCGCCGACTGAGCTGGCTCGCGAACTAGGTGTTTCGCCCGGTGCGGTTGCTCGTCGGTTGGAACAGCTCCAAGCCGGCAACCAGATTGTTTTCAGGTGCGATGTTGCGCGCCCCGATTTTGACCTGCCCCTGAACATGATCCTGTTGATGAAAGCACCGCCGTTGCATGCTGAACGGACATCGCTGTTGATAGGACATTGGAGGGAAACACGTTTCTGCGCTTCCGTCGTTGGAAGCGCGAACATTATCCTGATCGTGGGTCTCCACGACCTGGTCGATGCGGAAGGTATTCTTAGGCGGCTCTCCCTCGAACATCCGGATGTCGAGGTGGCCGACCAACGGGTGGCGACCCGCATGACCAAGGTCTACGGGCGACTACTGGACGAATTTGGGCGGTCCAAGGGCATCGTGCCGGTGGATCCATGGTTTCGATCGCTTAAAGGTTAGTGAATCTGCCCAGAGGGCAACGTCATTGTAAGGTCCGCAGAACTTCCAAACATCACGATGGCGAGCCCTATGGGGTTGTACGCCCGCTACGCCCGAGTACGGACCGCGCATGGCGCAGCAGCGGCTCGTCGACCATCTGCCCCTCGAAGGTGAAGACGCCGGAGGCCTGCTCGGCCGCCGCGAGGATGCGCGTGGCCCGCTCGAGCTCCTCGGCGGAGGGCGCGAAGGCCTGGCGGATGACGGGCATCTGGCTCGGGTGGATCGAGGCCTTGGCCCCGAAGCCCGAGGCCGCAGCGTCAACCGATTCGCCCAGCAGACCCGCCTGGTCTGGGATGTCGATGTAGACCGAGTCGATGGCGACCTTGCCGTGTGCGCCGGCGGCCAGCAGCACCTGGGACCGGGCATGGCGTGCCACGTCCCGGTAGGAGCCAGAGGCCTTGCGGGAGGAGGAACCGCCCAGGGAGGCGACGAGGTCCTCGGCACCCCACATCAGGGCAACGACATTGGGCGCGGCGGCAATCTGCGGGGCGTTGATGATGCCCAGGGCCGTCTCGCACAAGGCAACCACTGCATAATCCACGAGCCGGTCAAGATCCTCGGCCCCCTCGGTCTTGGCCAACATGATCGTGCGGTATCTGGTTTGCTCGAGGGCCGCCAGATCGGCGGTGATGTCCTCGGTGCCCACCGGGTTGATGCGCACGATGGTGCGTTCCGGGTCCAGGGGGGTGTCGATCAAGGCCTGCCGTGCCGCCTGCTTGTTTCCCGCCGCGACGGCGTCCTCCAGGTCCAGGATCACCGCATCGGCGCGTTCCAGCGCCTTGGCGTAGCGGTCGGGCCGGTCCGCGGGGCAGAAGAGGATGGACGGGCCCATGCTGAAGTTTTCCATGACTACTCCTTTTCCTGGGTGTTCATGGATGCCGCATGGGCATCCTTGGTCCACATCATGCAGGTGCGCGTGGCAGTGGCGACGACGACGCCGTCCTGGTTCCGCCCGGTGTGTTTCATGGTGACGATGCCCTGACCGGGACGGGACTTAGAAAGCCGGACGTCGGTGACCTCGGTTTCGGTGTAGAGGGTGTCGCCGTGGAACATCGGATGCGGGAACTTCACCGCGTCGATGCCGAGCTGTCCGATGATGGTTCCCTCGGTCATCTGCGGCACCGACTGGCCGATCATGGTTCCCAGCGTGCCGATCATGGTTCCCAGCGTGAACAGCGAATTCATCAGCCGCTGCCCGAAGGGCTGGGTGGCGCTCCAAGCCGCATCCAGGTGCAGGCCCTGGTTGTTCATGGTCAGCGAGGTGAACAGGACGTTGTCGGTCTCGGTCAGCGTGCGCCCGGGACGGTGCGCGTAGACGACGCCCTCGCGCAGCTCGTCGAGGTAGAAGCCGCGCTGTTCCACGCGTTCGGGGGTTTGGGTGCTCATACGCTGTGCTCCAGATCGGTAAGGGTGATGTCGGTGTCGGCGGCCGGGGTTTCCAGGACCTCGACCGTGGCAATGAGCTGGTTGGCCTTGACCAGGTCCCCGGCCTTCAGATGGCTCATGGACACGACCCCGTCGGACGGCGAGAGCATCTGGTGCTCCATCTTCATGGCCTCGATGGTGGCCAGGATTTGCCCGGCCGCCACCTGTTCCCCGTCGCCGACCTGTACGGCGATGACGGTTCCGGGCATGGGGGAGCGGACCTCGGGGGACAGGGCGCCGGCGCCGCGGTCCATGGCGGCGAGCTCGCGGGCGAGTACCTCGGCGCGGTCAAGCGGCCGCACGCCGGCGGTCCACCCGTCGTGGCTCAGCCAGATGGTGCCGTCCGCGGACCTGGCGGTGGACGTGCGGTGCACCAGCCCGTTGACGGAGAAGCGGCCCGGGCCTGCTCCCTCCACCAGGAATTCCTGGCCATCGATGTCAATGGCGGAGCCGGAACCGGTGCTGCGGAAGGACAGGGAGCGGATCTGCGTCTCGACCTCGAATTCCAGGGCGGTGCCGACACGGGTGCCCAAGTGCCAGCCGTCCCCGCGCTGCCAGGGGTTGTTGGACGAGCCGCGCGCGGGGCGGGACAGGTGTGCGGCCAGGGCCAGCTCGGCATCGGAGAGGGCACGGAACTCCATGTCCGGCATCTTGCGTCCGATGAGGTTCGTGTCCAGGTGCCCCGCGGCCACATCCGCATCGGTGATGAGCAGGCGCAGGTACTCGATGTTGGTCAGCACCCCCAGGATCACGGTGGAGGCCAGGGCCGCATCCAGGCGGGCGAGGGATTGGGCGCGGTCGACGCCCCAGGCGATGACCTTGGAGACTATCGGATCGTAGAAGGAGGAAACCTCGAGCCCCTCGCGCAGCGAGGAATCGACGCGGAGGTGCTCGCCGGCCGCCTCGGTGACAGAAAGAATGGTGCCGATCGAGGGCATGAAGTCGTGCGCGGGGTCCTCGGCATAGACGCGGGCCTCGGTCGCATGCCCGTGCAGTTGAACCTGGTCCTGGGTGAAGTCCAGGGCCTCGCCGGCGGCGATGCGCACCTGCCATTGAACCAGGTCGATGCGCTTGTCCTTGATGCGGACGACTTCCTCGGTGACCGGGTGCTCGACCTGCAGGCGGGTGTTCATTTCCATGAAGAAGAACTCGCCGGGGTTCTCGTCGCTGACCAGGAACTCCACGGTCCCGGCGCCCACGTAGTTGACCGATTCGGCTGCGGCGACGGCCGCGGCACCGATCTCGGCGCGGATGCGTTCACCCTCGGCGTGGTTTTCCAGCAGCGGCGAGGGCGCCTCCTCGATGACCTTCTGGTGCCGGCGCTGCAGTGAGCATTCGCGCTCGCCGAGGTGCACGGTGTTGCCGTGCCTGTCGGCCAGGACCTGGACCTCGATGTGCCGGGGGTTGCGCACCAGGCGCTCGAGGAAGAGTGTGTCATCCCCGAAGGCGCTGGCCGCGGTGCGGCGGGCACTGGCCAGGGCCTCGGGCAGCTCGGTGGCGGATTCAACCACGAACATCCCCTTGCCGCCGCCGCCGGCCGAGGGCTTGATCAGCAGCGGGAAGCCCACTTCTCCGGCGGCGGCCATGAGTTCCTCGTTGCTCAGTCCGGCCTTGGCAATGCCCGGGACCACCGGAACGCCGTGGGAGGAGACGTGGTTCTTGGAGCGGATCTTGTCACCCATCAGGTTGATGGAGAAGGTGTCCGGGCCAATGAAGGTGAGGCCGGCATCATCCAGGGCGCGGGCGAAGTCGACGTTCTCGGCCAGGAACCCGTAGCCCGGGTGCACGGCCTGCGCGCCGGAGCGGCGGCAGGCCTCGAGGATCGCGGGGATGCTGAGGTAGCTTTCGGTCGCGGCCCCGGGCCCGATGCGCACGGCCACGTCGGCCTCGGCCACGTGGAGGGCGCCGGCATCGGCGTCCGAGTACACGGCCACCGAGCGGATGCCCAGGGCCTTGAGGGAGCGGATGACGCGGACGGCGATTTCCCCGCGGTTGGSCACGAGCACCGTGTCAAAAAGTTTGTTCGTCACGATTGGTCCTTATCTGGAAACAAGTGATCTTGGGAGGAAAGAAGTCGGTGTGGGACCACTTACATGCGGAAGACGCCGAAGGAGGTCTCGGGCAGCGGCTGGCGGGAGGCGACGTCAAGGGCCATGCCGAGCACGCGGCGGGTGTCTTGCGGATCGATGACCCCGTCGTCCCATAGCCGGGCGGTGGAGTAGTACGGGTTGCCCTGGGATTCGTACTGTTCCTTGATCGGCGTCTTGAAGGTTTCTTCGTCCTCGGAGCTCCAGGTGTCTCCCGCACCTTCGATCGCATCGCGCTTCACGGTTGCCAGCACGGAGGAGGCCTGGTTGCCGCCCATCACCGAGATCCGGGCCGCCGGCCACATCCACAGGAAACGCGGCGAGTAGGCGCGTCCGCACATGGAGTAGTTGCCGGCGCCGAAGGACCCGCCGATGACGACGGTGAACTTGGGGACCCGGGCGGTGGCCACTGCGGTGACCATCTTGGCGCCGTGCTTGGCGATGCCGTCGGCCTCGTAGTCCCGGCCCACCATGAACCCGGCGAGGTTCTGCAGGAACACCAGCGGGATGCCGCGCTGGTCGCAGAGCTCGATGAAGTGGGCTCCCTTGAGTGCGGACTCGGAGAAGAGCACTCCGTTGTTGGCGATGATGCCGACCTTGTGCCCGTGGATGCGGGCGAAGCCGGTGACCAGGGTGGTGCCGTAGTTGGCCTTGAATTCATGGAATTCGCTGCCGTCCACGACGCGGGCGATGACCTCGCGGACGTCGTAGGGGGCGTTCACGTCGGTGGGCACCGCGCCGTAGAGCTCTGCAGGGTCTTCGAGCGGTTCGGCAACCTGTTCGGCGATGTCCCAGGCCGGGGCCGGGGTGGGCGGCAGGGTCTCGATGATGTTCCGGACGATCGCTAGGGCATGCGCATCGTTCTCGGCCAGGTGGTCGACCACTCCGGAGGTCTTGGCGTGCAGGTCGCCGCCGCCGAGTTCCTCCGCGGTGACGATCTCGCCGATGGCGGCCTTCACCAGGGGTGGACCGCCCAGGAAGATGGTGCCCTGGTTGCGGACGATGACGGTCTCGTCGCTCATGGCCGGGACGTAGGCGCCACCGGCGGTGCAGGAACCCAGGACCGCTGCGATCTGCGGGATCTTGGCCGCGGAGAGGTTGGCCTGGTTGTAGAAGATCCGCCCGAAGTGGTCGCGGTCGGGGAAGACCTCGTCCTGCATGGGCAGGAAGGCACCGCCGGAGTCCACGAGGTAGACACAGGGCAGCCCGTTTTCCATGGCGATTTCCTGGGCACGGAGGTGCTTCTTCACGGTCATCGGGAAGTAGGTGCCGCCCTTGACGGTGGCGTCGTTGGAGATCACCAGCACGTGGCGTCCGTGCACCAACCCGATTCCGGCTATCATGCCGGCGCCGGGGCAATCCCCTCCGTACATGTCTTCGGCGGCGAGCGGTGCGATTTCCAGGAAGGGGGAGCCTTCGTCGAGCAGGGTGTTGACGCGGTCGCGCGGCAGGAGCTTGCCGCGGTCAAGGTGGCGCTGGCGGGATTTTTCGGACCCGCCCAGGGCTGCCCGTGCCAGGCGGCTGCGCAGTTCGGCAACCAGCCGGGTTTGTTCGGCGGCATTCTTCAGGAATCCGGGGCCGGTCGTGTCAATCGTGCTGGGCAGGGCTTCCATGGATCCTCTTTCGAAGCTGAAAACGTCGGGGATGGTGTGTCAGTGGGCGGAGGCAACGGGGACTCCCGGCGGTTCACTGGCCAGTTGCACGGGTGGGTGGATGAAATTAGTGCCCGCCAACATGGAGCGGTCGGCGGAGAGAATCTTGCAGGCCATCATCACGAAGTTGTGTTGGACCTCGGACAGCGTCAGCCGACCGTCGGGGCGGTACCAGTGGGCGACGCCGGTCCCCATTTCCATCAAGGCCAGGCGTGCCATGGTCGGGTCCTCCGTGCTGAAGTCTCCGACACGGATGCCGCGTTCGACGACCTGGGCGAAGAGCGACTCGTAGTCGTCGCGCAGCTTCTGCATCGCCTCGCGGTTCAGCGGTGACAGCACACGCATTTCGTATTCGGCCACCCGGGCTGTTAGCGGATTGGTGGCGGTGAAACCGACGTGGGCCGATACCAGGGCCGCCAATTGGATGGTTGGCTCGGCGCTGAGGCGAAGGGCCGTCGAGCCGGAGTTGATCATCTCACCAAGGCAAGTGCGCATCACCTGCACCAGGAGTTCTTCCTTGCTGCCGGTGTAGTGGTAGATCGTGGCGGAGTTGATGCCGGCGGCCGCGCCCAGCTCGCGGATCCCCGTCGCTGCGAATCCTTGCCGGGCAAAGAGCAGCACGGCCGCCTGCTGGACCTTGTCGATGTTCATCATTTGCTCCGTTGCCGGGGTCGCACGAGAGCCGATCGATTGATTGGCTCCTACGTCCAGCAAACACCGTGATGCGGGTCACTGTCAATCATTCGATTGGGAACCGCCCGGGGCGGGCTCGCCATGCAGGTGAGCTTCGAACTTGCCCGGGAGATGGACGGCAAGGCGTACCATGTGAAGCCGCTTGGTGCGGCCTGAATTGCATGAAAACACGGGTACTCTCCAAATCTCTTGAGAGGTGTGGAGAGTACCCGTGTTCGAGGCAGGTCGCAGCGATACCCGAGGTTGTTGGACCTACAGCGCCCGCAGGATTACGGCACTGCCCTGCCCGCCGCCTCCGCAGATGCCGGTGGCGCCCACGGCCCCGGCGCCAAGCTCGGCCAGCTGGCGTGCCAGCGTGCCAACGATGCGCGCACCCGAGGCCCCGATCGGGTGTCCCAGGGCTATGGCGCCGCCCTTGGTGTTGACGATTTTCCCGTCGATGCCCAGCTTCGCGGTGGAGCGCACGCCGACGGCGGCGAACGCCTCGTTGATCTCGACGGCCTTCAGGTCAGCGGTGGAAAGCCCAGTGCCCTCGAGCGCGGCCAGGATGGCGTTGGCGGGCTGCTCGTGCAGCAGCACGTCCGGTCCTGCCACCAGTGCGTGGGAGACGATCTCGGCCATCGGCGTCAGGCCTAGGCGCTCGGCGGCGGCCCGGCTGACCAGCACCAGGGCGGCGGCGCCGTCGGTGATCTGCGAGGCGTTTCCGGCGGTGATGGTGCCGTCCTTGGCGAAGGCCGGGCGCAGCTTGCCCAGGGACTCCGCCGTGGTGTCGGCGCGAATCCCGTCGTCGGCCGACACGACGGTGTCCCCACGCCGGGAAGTGATGGTGAACGGCGCGATCTCCCCGGCATGGAACTCGGCGGCAGCTGCTGCCAGCTGGTGCGAGCGGGCGGAGAACTCGTCCTGCTCCGCACGCTTGATGCCCATGGCGGTATTGCCGTCCTCGGTGGAGGAACCCATGGAGCGGGCCTCGAAAGCATCGGTGAGCCCGTCGAATTCCAGGGTGTCGATCATTTCGATGGCCCCGTACCTGGTCCCGGCGCGGGCCCGCTGCACGTGGGGTGCCAACGACATGGACTCCTGCCCGATGGCCACCACGATGTCGGCCTCGCCGGCGTCGATCATGCGGGTGCCCGCCACGACGGCCTCGGTGCCCGAGAGGCACACGGCGTTCAGCGTCAGGGCCGGGACATTGAAGCCGATGCCGGCCCCCACGGCGGACTGCCGTGCCGGGTTCTGCCCGGCGCCCGCCTGCAGGACCTGTCCGGCGAAGACCCGCTGGACGTCCTCGGCGGAGATCCCGGCGCGCTCGAGGGCGGCGGCTGCCGCGTGCGCCCCCAGCGCCGTGCCGGGGACGGTGGCAAAAGCCCCGTTGAATCGGGCGAACGGGGTGCGGGCGTACCCGGCGATCAATGCGCTCATGCTGCTTCTTCTTCCTGGAGGTCTATGGTGAATGCGGCCCCGGTGGCCTCGGTGAGGGACTCGATGGTGGTGCCGGGCGCCATGGCGCGCAGCACCAGGGCGGAATCGAGAACGTCGAACACCGCGCGGTCGGTGATGATCCGATCCACCACCCCGACACCGGTCAGCGGCAGGTCGCAGGCCTCGACGATCTTGGGGGACCCGTCCTTGGCCACGTGGTCGGTGATGACGATGACGCGCGGGGTGCCGGCGACCAGGTCCATCGCGCCGCCCATGCCCTTGACGAGCTTGCCGGGGATGGTCCAGTTGGCCAGGTCGCCGTTGGCGGCAACCTGCAGGGCGCCGAGGATCGCGGTTGCAACGTGGCCACCGCGGATCATGCCGAAGGAGGTGGCCGAGTCGAAGTAGCTGCCGCCGGGCAGCAGGGTGACGGTCTGCTTGCCGGCGTTGATCAGGTCGGCATCTTCCTCGCCCTCGTAGGGGAAGGGGCCCATGCCCAGCAGGCCGTTTTCGCTCTGCAGGGTGACGTTCACGCCCTCGGGCAGGTTGTTGGCCACCAGGGTCGGGATGCCGATGCCCAGGTTCACGTATTGGCCGTCGGTCAGTTCGCTGGCGGCAATTGCTGCCATTTCATCGCGTGTCCACATGGTTCTTATGCCTCCTGGCGGACGCGCACGGTCCGCTGTTCGATGTCCTTGGTGCCGTCGGTTTCGACGACGTGCTGCACGAAGATGCCGGAGGTGTCCACGAGCGACGGGTCCAGGTAGTCCTCGTGGATGACCTCGACCTCGGCGAAGGTCACCCGCCCGGCCGCGGCGACGAGCGGGTTGAAATTCCGTGCGGTCATCCGGTAGCGCAGGTTCCCCTCGCGGTCCGCCTCGTGGGCGCGGACCAGGGAGATGTCGGCGACGATGCCGCGTTCAAGGATCGCGGCGCGGCCGTCGAATTCCATGGTTTCCTTGCCCTCGGCGACCGGGGTGCCCACGCCGGTGGGGGTGTAGAAGGCGGGGATTCCGGCGCCACCGGCACGCAGGCGTTCGGCCAGCGTGCCCTGCGGGACGAACTCGACCTCGAGCTCGTTGTCCAGGAACTGCCGGGCGAAGAGCTTGTTCTCGCCCACGTACGAGGCCAGGACCTTGGAGACCTGCTTGTTTTCCAGCAGCAGGCCCAGCCCCTTGCCGTCCACGCCCATGTTGTTCGAGACGATGGTCAGCCCGGTGGCGCCCGAGTCGCGCAGGGCGGTGATCAGCCGACTGGGGATTCCGCTGAGGCCGAATCCGCCCACCGCGATGGTCATGCCGTCGCGCACCTGGGAGGCCAGGGCCTGCGCGGCGTCGGCCAATACTTTCGTTGCCATGATTCTCCTTGAGTAGTCCACGATGTGGATTGAGCCACCATCCTGCTTCGACGGTACATATCCCGCTGGTTATGGGTCAACGAATGACATAGATTCCTCCCAGACCGTTCGAGTGGTGGCTGGAATGCGCACTCTCGTCCATAATATGGACATGAATACTTCGTTTCCCGGTGCCCAAGTCGTGGGCAGGATGGCCGCGGTGCTGCGCGCCGTGAGCACCGCGATGCCCAGGGGCATCTCCACCGCGGAGGTCGCACGAGGGACCGGCCTGGCGCGGCCCACCGTCCACCGGCTGCTCGCGGCGCTGACCGCGGAAGGCTTTTGCGACCACGACAACAAAGCGGGGTTGTGGATGCTGGGCCCGGAAATGTACCTGATGGGAACCGTGGCAGCCGAACGCTACGACATCACCGATATTGCCCGCCCCCATGTTGCCGCGCTGGCGGACGCCACCGGCGAGAGCGCATTCCTGTCGGTGCGCCGGGGTGAGGAAACGGTCTGCCTGCTGCGCCAGGACGGGTCGTTTCCGATCCGTTCGTTTGTGCTCTACGAGGGCAAGAGGTTCCCGCTGGGGGTGGCCTCGGCTGGGCTGGCGATACTTTCCTTCCTGCCCGAAAAAGCCATCGAACGCTACGTGGAAGGCCACGACCTGGCGGAAGGCCACGGCAGCGAGCACAGCCAGGAGTTGCTGAGGCACCGCATTGCCCAGACCCGGGAACGGGGCTGGGCGGTGAACCCCGGATTGATCGTGGAGGGGAGCTGGGGGATGGGAGCGGCCGTCTTCGATACGGCAGGCCAACCTGCATGGGCGTTGAGCCTGACCGGCATCGAGTCCAGGTTCACCGAGGAACGCCAACCCGAACTGGGTCGGCTGCTGCTGCACCACGCCCACGAGCTGTCCAAGAAGCTGCGCGGCGAGCAGGTTGTGGCTACTCGATGAGCCTGGGCCCCGACGATCCGCACCGGTGGGCACCGGTCAGAAGTGGTGGCCTGAAGACCTCTCAAGCCCTGCTGCCAGCAGTTCCCGGGCAGGCAGGAAGCGCCTCCAGGGCGATGACAGGATTTTCGGGAACCCCGGTCCGATACGTTCCGGTGTGAGGGAGTGCGCAACGGCAGCCCATCGTTGACTCCGCCAATTTGGCGTTCGAGACGGATATCTCTGACCTCACCGCCGCTATTGCGGGTGCCGACTGCGACGCCCGATTTGAGGGACCGCAGGACGGTTCACTGTACTGGATCATGGTGAGGTTTCGTCGTGTACTTTTGATGTCCCGGTGGACCATCCGTTTTTGATGGAAACCGTCGCCGGATCGGCAGATTTATCAGTTACCGCGATCGCGGTAACTGAAATGGGCGTCACATTCGAAACCCCCTACTCTAATTGAACCCCACACGCGGGCTCCCCACCCGGATTTTATTGAAAGGCTGCGCCATGATTTCGAAACGTAGTGCCGTGAAGATCGGTGCACTGCTCTGTGCTGCTATGGCACTCTCTGCCTGCGGCGGTGCACCAACGCCGGATGCTGCTGCTGGATCCAGCGAACCGGTCACCGGTGGTGAGCTTGTCGTTGCGTCGCTCCCATCGATGATCGACCCATATGTCACGACCTCGCGGTCGAACTGGATGGTTGCAGCCTCAACGTGTGAGGGCCTCTTCGCCAACGCCGCGAACACCTCGGTAGAAGGCGGGCTTGCCGAAAGCTATGAGTATGACGAAAAAACCGGTGTCTACACCATCAAGATTCGCGAAGGCGTCAAACTTCATAGCGGCGGTGAACTGACGGCTGCCGATGTGGTCGCTTCGCTAGAGCGCTATGGCAGCGCGGATGCCGGCGAGCTTTTCAGCTCATTGACCAAGGAAATTTCCGCGGTTGACCCGTTGACCGTTTCCATTTCCACGAAGCAACCGACGGGTGCGATCCCAGCGCTGCTCGCAACGCCGGACACCGGTGCCTACATCATGTCGGCCGCATCGTTGGAAGAGGCCGGTTCAGATGACCTGACCTCACTGGATTGCACCGGTCCCTACAAGCTCGACAGCTTCGCCACCGACCAGCAAGCCGTGATCTCACGTTTTGCTGACTACACCGCACGCAGCGAAAAAGCAGACGGTGCAACCGGGGCCAAGACAGCCTATGCTGACACGATTAAGTTCATCCCCTTTAACGACGCCAATGCCCTGAACCAAGTTCGTACCGGTCAGGCACACATCGTGCCACAGTTCATGAGCATGGATCAGCTTTCTGTCTATCAGGCTGACCCATCACTGAAACCGGTGGTGAGTGAGGATGCTGGATTCTCGATACTGCAGCTGAACAACAAATCCGGACTCATGGCAGACCTGAAAATGCGTCAAGCTGTTTTGAACTCCGTAGACCCGGTAGCGATTGCTACCCAGCAACTTGGCGGGACCGAGTACTTTGCTGATGACTCAAGCCTGTTCCCCAAGAGCTCGCCATGGTATTCGGAGGCCGGTTCAGATATTTACAAAAACAAGAACGTTGATGCCGGTAAGGCTCTGCTGAAAGAGGCAGGATACGACGGCACTCCGGTCCGTGTGCTCTACCGCCCCGACTCCGATGGCTACGGTCCCCTGCTCAAGCAGCAACTGGAAGGCATTGGCTTTGCCGTCGACCTGCAGGCCATGGACGCAGCCACATTCGGCTCCACCCGTACCGATCCCTCCAAGTGGGATATCTTCCTTGCTGGCGGTACCGCCTATTCGGACCCGCTGACCGTAGTCTTCCTCAACGATGATTTCCCGGGATGGTGGACCACGGATGAAAAGAAGTCACTGATGGCTGATGTCACTGAGGGTAAAAACATCGAAGCCCGTCTGCCTGCCTGGAACAAAATGCAACAGCTCATCTGGGACGAATTGCCATTTGTAAAGCTCGGTCACGAACCGCGGTTGAGTGTAATCGGAGCCAATGTCGGTGGATTTGAACCGACGCAAGGAACTGTGCGCGGCTTCTACAACGTATGGATCGGCAACTAACCCGGCCTTTTCATGAAGCGGGGCGTCATTAAGTGCCTTTAACGTCGAAAAGGTGAGCTGATCTGGGAAAATAGAGGTACCACACCTTTTTATCCACCAGAACAGGGCTCACCTTTTCGATGCTTAACGATACCCGTGTTTTCCCGTCCCTCCCGGCAGCCCCGACCGGCCAGTCGCTGGTTTCCCACGCCGGCCTGAACGTGCTCACCTCCTTCCTGGACGCGACCGGCTTCGGCGCCCTGTGCGAAGAGCAACTGGCCGGGTTCGTTCCCGAGACGGCCACCCACCGCCCGG
>NZ_MOLR01000019.1:0-73996 GCF_001863355.1 Arthrobacter sp. UCD-GKA
ACGCGGCAAGAATCTGGCGCTCTGCCTTGAGTGCGTCATGGTCGCACGCTTCGAGCACCTTTTTGAACATCTCGGCCTCGGGCAGTGTTTCGAAAGATTCATTGTCCTGCTTGCCATGCACGCGCCACTTCACCTGATAGGAGGTGATGATCCCCTTCGCGTTTTTGCGGGGTATGAGACTAGCCATGTGCCCTAGTTTAATCGACCTTGGGAACACAAGGCCAGAGAATGGGAACAGGCCCGGAAACATCTGCATGTTTCCGGGCCTGATTCGGTCGGGCTAGCGGGATTCGAACCCGATTAGGTTGGGCGGCCAGAACTCGCCTGCATCCCTTTGTTTACGCGGAAGTTGGGCGAAACATTGCCCCATTAGTCCATCCGTTCGTTTTGAATAGAGCCGCTTGATTCCAATGGAAAAAACCAGCCTGTTCCCACTGGGAACAGCATCCGGCTAGCAGCTAAGCCCGCACGCTGGCCCCAGATGGCAGGTACGCCCGCACTAATGCCAGCGTGACGCCCAGCTCCTGTGCAATAAAAAGTGGACTGTCTGACATGCCTTCGGCGGCCGCGTACTCACGGTCATCGATGAGAAGTCTTGCGGCGAAACGGTTGGCCGCAAATTCCGACGCCTCGCTGGTATCCGTGTGCCCATGATGGGCGTGGCCCAGCTCGTGCGCCAGCGTGCACAACTCCAGCGTCTCGGATAGGCCCACATGCAGGACCACTAGCCCGAGGTCTCGGTAGTAGATTCCATTCTCGGCCGGAAGCGCTCCGTGCATCACGCGAACCCCAAGTTCGGCGGCGATACTCATGAGCCGCTCCATGCTCCCCCTTATGGCAATTGCTGCTCAGCTTCTTCCTGGTGGTTGTTGCGCACGGATGCGGCGAGGCCGAACTTCTCTTGAGTCGCAAGCTCGGGGTGGTAGTTGGCGTGCGCTGCTGCTACGAACTCGAATACGTCGAGCCCCAAGGCTGCGCAAATCACCTCTACTTCATCCATCGAGAACGCCCCATCGTCTCGGAGTCGCTTGCTTAGTGTCGGTTGTGAAATTGGCACGAGCTTTGACAGTTGGTTGGCACTAATGCGCTGTTTCCCCAGCTCAGCGCGCATTTGGGCGGATATGGCTGCTGCGAATGGCCCTGCCCCTGCGTTAGTAGTCATGGGAACATCTTAGAACGTTTTGTGCCTTTTTGGGAAGTGGATTTGTATCCCTAGTCATTTCCAACTAGGTTAAGTACATGCAGACTAGAACAACAGCAGACGTAATAGCACGTGAGATTCGAGCCGAGATGGGCCGCCAGCTGAAAACCGGCAGCGAACTTGGCAAGGTACTCCACATCACCCAACGATCAGCAAGCTTCAAGATGCGCGGAGAACGCGCCTTCTCATGGGACGAAGCCGCAACCGCCTGCATCTGGCTCGGAACCACACTCCCGGACCTCATGATCAACGCAGGGCTCGGGTCGCAGAAGTCGAAAGCGGCCTAGCGGTGAAGTACCTGACTCCCCCACAGCTCGCGGACAAGTTCCAGATCTCCCCCGCAACCGTGTACAGCAAGATCCACTCCGGCGAATGGGAATGCACGAAGCTCGGATCCCGGATCTACCGATTCAGTGAAGCCCAGGTTTCCGCAATCGAAGCCGGAACGAACACCCCCCAGCGCAAGACCAACAAGACCCGCCTCCGCGCAGCACTCAAATCAATCGCCTAACCCGCACCACCCGCCGTGAAGTAGCCGGCACCCCGGGCCAAGTCTGCCCACCACCCCACCGCAGTATCTTCTCTCACCCCTGGGTTCGTCCCTCGGAGTAAGGATTATTTGTCATGCCAAAAATCAGCCTTGCCACTTGGGAAAACCGAGTCCGCGAGTACGACCCAAACAACGATCTCCCCCGTAGCGCGGTCAAAAAGCTCGCCAAGACCATCAGCCGTCGCCACGCAGCATTCATTCACGAGCCGACCGAGCAGGAGGTGCTAGAGCTGTTCCGCACCATCGTGCACGGCGACCCCACGGGCGAAGAGGCAGTTGCTCACGTCATGGGCACCGAGGAATGCAACCACGGCGCCGCCCGCCGCTTGAGCCTGGTTGCAGCATGAAGTCATGCTCGGTCACGGGCTGCCACAAGAAGCATGAAGCAAAAGGTTATTGCAGCGCCCACTACAGAAAGGTGAAGCGGACCGCGTCGAAGGATGGCCGACCGCACGATGGTGCATGGAGTGACGCTGACGACGCTGCCCTAGCTCAACTAAACGGCAAGCTCCCCGCACGCCAAATAGCCGAAGAACTCGGGAGAAGCTTGAACTCAGTGAAGCATAGGCGGCGAAGGTTGGGCCTCCAAGATTCAGATGGGCAAGGGGGGTTTAAGTACAGCCCCTACGCCATATCCGGACGGCCCCTAGTTGCAAAGTCGTGCACAGGATGCGGCACTCTCCGCGACGCAGCGGCATATCTCCTAAGCGGCAAGTCCTGGCGGGGGAAGTGCGCGTACTGCCTGACGGAGTGGCGAACGGACTACTACTCGAAGCTCCCCGATATCGCCAAGGCGAAAGCATGGGAGGCCGCCAAGGGAATCGCGCACACGAAGCAGTCCGAGTCCTTGCTACGCGCCGAAAACCGCGGGAAGCAGTACACGTCCGCGGATCTGGAAATACTGGCCAGCCCGTCGCTGACCTACGCAGAAAAAGCCGAAGCAACCGGGCGCAGTGTCAGTGGAATCAAGAGCGTTTGCGCAAAAAACGGGTTCGTTTCCAGGTTTAGCCCAATAAAGAACCGGTCTTTCCCCAGATGGGGGATCGACAAGCCCGGCGCCTAACCCAACCACAACACCCCGCATCCCCACGATGCCGACCTGAACACAGTCCACCGCACCGACCTTGGACTCACCAACCAGAAAGAGAGCACCCCAGCATGAGCACCCCCATCCACACCCCCGGCACTGAGCTCTACCCAACGTGGCCGGCGACTGACTTCTCCCATTACAGCGCGGCTGAGTTGAACGACTTTCACGACACGGACGGTTTCGATGTGACCCTCCCCGTGAGTGGCGACCAGACGAGGCGCGCAGCATGATCGCCCTCGTGCTGGCCATCGTCGCATCCATGGTCCTCGCGTTCGGCTTCCTTGAGGTCACTCTCCGCACTGAAACGAAACCCGACCCCCTGCCCCTCAAAGGATGGACACTATGACCACCGAATTGATTGAGAAGAAGTCCAACGGCTGGTTGGGCGGCGAGAACCAGAACATGGGCGGCGCTCAGCGCGAGACCCGCTGGCTGACCCCGCCTAGCCTGATCGCCCCGCTTGGCCCGTTCGACCTTGACCCGTGCGGCGCTCCCGGCCAAGAGCTGGCGACGCGCACCTATCTACTGGAGAACGGCGACGATGGCCTGCGCGACCCATGGGAGGGCCGCGTCTGGCTGAACCCGCCATACGGCAAACAGGCCGACCCGTTCATGGCGAAGATGGCTGCGCACGGTCGGGGCACTGCGCTTGTGTTCGCTCGCACCGAGACGCGCACTTGGCATAACCACATCTGGCCTAATGCTTCAGCAATCCTTTTCCTTGCTGGCCGAGTGACGTTCCTCGATGCGGAGGGAGTGGCAGCCAAGGCAAACAGTGGCGCACCGAGCGTACTTATCGCATACGGAGCCGCCGACGCCGAAGCACTCGAATGCGCGGGTATTGCTGGAAAGTTCGTCAGGTTGCAGCCATGAGCACCCAAGCCCACACCCCCGGCACCGAAACTTACCCCACTTGGCCTGCGTCTGACTTCACGCATTATTCCGCGCAGGAGTTGAACGACTTCCACGACACTGACGGTTTCGCTGTGACTCTGCCCGTGAGTGGCGACCAGACGGCGGTGCGCAGGTGAGCGCCCTAGTCCTCACCATCGCCGCTTCGGTCACGGTCGCTTTCGTGGCTCTCGAAGCCACTCTCCGCATTGACCCCATGCCCGACCCGCTACCACTCGAAGGATGGACACTATGACCACTCCCGCCGCACTCACCCTCGATGACCGCGCCGACTGGTTCGACCTCGCGAACGATGAGCTGGACATCCTCATCAACACCCGGCACTTGTTCAGCGCCGATGATCTGCGCGACAAGCTGCCCGCGCCGGCTCACCCGAACTGGTGGGGGTCACTGTTTGGTGCGGCTCACAAGGCGGGCCGCATCAAGCCGATGGGATTCCAGCTATCCCGCACCAAGTCCCGCCGCGGTGGAGTACTCCGCGTCTGGGCCCAGGTAATCGAGCACGAGGACAGGACCCCCTAACCCACCCACCCCCATTCACCCCACCCTATGGCTCGCATCTTGCGGGCCTTTCCTATTGGAGAAAACACATGCAGGAACTTGTTTCAATCGGCATTCGGCCCGTGCTCTTTGTGCCGCTCATCGTCGTGGCCGTCTTGGCTCTGGCCGGAATCCCTCTGCTGGTCAAGGGCTACCGAATCCGCGCTAAAGCATCCGGCTACCTCAAAGAGTTTGAGGGTGACGGATGGCGCATGGCCGGATGGTTCATCACGGGCAGCGCGGCTTGCGTTGCCATTGTGCTCATCCTTATGTGCATCCCTTTCCAGTCGAAGTATTACCAGCTCTACCGGGTGAGCGGCGAGGTAACGAAGGTTTCAAACGTTCTCGTGGATGCAAGCGGCTCGCTGACTGGCTCGCCAATCGTGGAGCTGGACACCCTGCCAGTCTCTGTGGCCTTGGATAACGAGCGGGCCGTGAACTTGGAGGGCAAGGCGGTAACGCTTACCTGCACCGTGAGCTGGCGTTACGCGTCTGCCGACCGGGTTGTGTGCGACCTGTACGAGGTCACCCCATGATCGACGCGCTACTCTCGCACACGTTCACCGGCATCGACCTGTGGCTACTCCCCATCGCTGCCCTATCCCTCGCATATTACTTCCGGGCAATCCCCACCATCCGAATCACCAGGAGGAACCATGAGTGACCCACGCATCGAAGCCGCAGCGAAGGCGCTATACGAGCGAGAAGGTCGTGTTGAGCGCTGGGAGGACGCGCACAAGGAGAATCCAGCACTTCCAGAGGAATACTACGGCGACGCGATCGCCGCTCTTGCTGCTGCTGACAGAGCCGAAACCATCACGACACTGGCCCAACTTGGCGCACTGCCGGACGGATCGGCATTCATCGACACTGCCGGCGACATCGGCATCGTGCAATGTGGCTACGTCCACTATCCAGAGACAGACTCGCTAGGGCTTGATTACGTGGCCAAGCGCTACCTCCCCGCCCGCGTCATCCACTGGGGCACCGAATGAGCCGCCCGTACGCGCACTGCCCCGAGTGTGGCGCTTGGCTCCGTGCGGACAACTTCAACGGCATGGCCTACTGCCCTGGAAACGGGTGCGAACGCGAGGGAAACTACCTCACCCAAGAAGAAGTGAAGCGAATACGCAAGGACGCAAACGAAAGGTTCACCCGATGACCACCCCACCGCTTGACCTGCCCGCACTACGGGAATATGCCGAAAGGCGACGGTGCGGCGGCTACGTGAACGGCGCATTCGAGTTGGACAGCGTGCTGGCCCTGCTCGACCTCGCGGAAGCCGGGAACCCCTGGACCACCGTCTATCCCTGCAAGACCTCGCACGAGCAGCCCTACGACTTCAAGCAGTGCGAGACTCACGACCGCACGTTCCCGCTCGACGGGGCCTGCGACCACGCGGGCAAGAGCGAAATCGACTGGCTGGAATCCCGCCAATCAGAACAGCGCTTCCGAGCGATCAAGGCAGAGGAACGCGCCGAAGCCGCCGAAGCGAAAGTGGCGGCGGTACGGGAAGCCCTCGAAGCTCACCCCAAGGCCTGCGACAGGCACACCGAGGACGACCCGATCAAATGCGGGTGGAAACGCGCAGTAGCCGACGTGACCCACGCACTGGACGGTGGGGCATGAGCGCGGACGACCTGCCTTTCCGATGCTACCGCTGCGGGGCATTCGTAGGGCAACAGCGCGGCCATGAAGCCGACGACTTCTACCCAGCACCATGCAAGAACCACACCCCCGAAACGGAGACACCATGAGCGCAAGGCGCACCGGTGACGTTGGCATTTGGGCCGATCTTACCCCCGAAGACTTCCCATCCGTCAACCTACTAGCAGGAGCCAGCGCCGTGACGATCACTGAACTTGAAGCGCGCATCGAACGCCTATCCCACGCCGTCCGCAAGCTTGCGGGATGGTCTGGCAATGACATCGCCGACCTCATCGAAGACGGACTAATCATGGAAGGCGACCTCTCATGACCACCCTTGAAGCGCGGATCGCGGAAGTGCTGGCCGAGCATCACATCGTCTACTGGGGCCGCTGCAAATGCGGAACAGTCGTGGCGGTTGACTCCTCCCGCGAGACCGGAGACCAGTTGCGAGAACATCTTGCCAGCGTCACCGCCGCGATGCTGGCCCCGGTGATCCGGGAGGCCAAGGTGGAAGCACTACGGGAAGCTGTGAGCGACTTCGAATCATTCATCGGCGTCGGAGAGTTTGCCGAGCTGTCCAAGCGCGGGCCGCTCCCATGGGGTCACATCGAGGAAGCGTGGGAGTCGCAAGGCCCATACATGGACTGGTTGCGTAACCGCGCCGACAGCCTGGATGCGTCATGAGCAACCCGTGTGACCTGATGGAGTCCGCGTGGGATCCTGCCCGCCGTGAAGCCGCCCGCACCGACCGTCTCGCCCAACAACTTGACCAGTACGCGCCCCGAGTAGGGCGCGGCACACGAAAGGACACACCATGACCCCCGCACGCTACCCCGGCACACTCGCGAGCCTGCTGCCGAAGCCCGACCGCCCCAACGATGCATGGGCCAAGAGCGACAAGCCCGTCATCATGGCCCGCGACATCAAACCCGCATGGGCCGGCGATCTGGCACGACAGAGAAGGAACAAGCGATGACACTCAAGATTTACGAAGAGCTGGAGCAGGGCAGCCCGGAATGGCTGGCAGCAAGGTGCGGGATCTTGACCGCCTCAGTCGTCGGCCAGATGATCACGCCGAAGACCATCAAGGCCGCCGCCAATGACACGGCGCGGTCACTCGCCAACACGCTGATCGCCGAACGCATCACGGGCCACGTTGAGCCCATCCAGCCGTCCCGATCCATGGAGCGCGGCACCCTTGATGAGCCGTTCGCCCGTGACTACTACAGCAAGCACCACGCGCTGGCCGCTGAGGTTGGCTTCATGGTCCGTACGATCAACGGGCATCGTCTCGGCTACTCACCCGATGGGCTGGTCGGTTCGGATGGGCTAATCGAAATCAAGTCCAGGAATCAGCGGATCCAGTTGCAGACCGTACTAGAAGACGCCGCGCCCATCGGAAACATGGCGCAGATGCAGGCAGGAATGCTGGTATCCGGTCGCAAGTGGTGCGACTACGTTTCCTTCTGCTCAGGGATGCCGCTCTACGTGAAGCGCGTCCATCCCGACGAGCGCTGGTTCGCCGCGATCACCGAGGCGCTCTACGCATTCGAAGCCACCGCCGAGGACATCATCAGCCGCTACCTCACCGCCACCGCCGACATGCCGCCAACCGAGCGGCTAGACCACTTCCTAGACGACGAAATGGAGTTCTGATAATGAGCCTAGACATGACCGAATCGATCGCCCCCAAGTCTGACCAGCTGAACGCGGACGACCTCATGGCCGGCCCCGTGACAGTGACCATCCGCGAGGTATCCAAGGGCACGCCCGAGCAGCCGGTGGACGTTCACCTCGTGGAGTTCCCTGGGCGCGCTTACCGACCCAGCAAGTCCATGCGACGGATCATGGTCGCGGCATGGGGTAAGGATGCATCGGCCTACGCGGGGAATCGCTTGACGCTCTACCGGAACCCCGAAATCACGTTCGGCCGGGACAAGGTTGGTGGCATCGAGATCGGCGCCATGAGCCACCTTGAGAAGCCGCTGACCGTGGCACTCACCGCGACCCGAGGCAAGCGCAAGCAGTTCAAGGTGGAGCCCATCAAGGAAGCCGCGCCCGCTGCCCCGTCCACCGAGATCCCGCAGCAGGTACGCGACACCGTGGAGGGCATCACCGATCCCGGTGTGCTCGCTGACTACCTCGCGCACATCACTGAACAAGGCGCACCCGCGCACATCACCGAATGGGTTAGCACCCAGAAGAAGGAGCAAATCTAATGCAGGACGCAATCATCACCGGCAACATCGGCAACCACCCAGAACTAAAATTCACTCAGAACGGCAATGCGGTCCTGTCGTTCAGTGTTGCGGACTCCAAGTCCAAGAAGCTGCCAGATGGCAACTGGGAGACGCTGGCAACTCAGTGGTTCCGCGTCTCAGTCTGGGGCGACCTTGGGCAGATGCTGGCGGAGAAGCTGGACAAGGGCGTGCGAGTCAAGATCGTGGGCGAGTTCATGTCTCGCGAGTACGACGCTAAGGATGGCACTAAGGGCGTGTCTATGGACGTGACCGCGTGGGGCGTTCAGGTGCTCACTAAGCCGAGCGGCAACAACCAGCAGCAGCAGTCCGGCGGTTTCGGCCAGCAGCAGCAGGGTGGCTTCGGTGGCCAGCAGCAGGGCGGCGGTTGGAACACTCCCGCCAGCAACCCGTCCGGCGGCTGGGGCAACCCGGGCGAAGGCCCAGCCTTCTGATGAGCCTCATGGCGCACCTGATCCTGCTAGCCGCCGCGGTCATCATATTCATGGGCATCGCCTGGCTCACCCGCAACGACTAAACACCCCTCACCCCAAGCCGCGTCAATCGATGCGGCCTTTTTTGTGGCCGCGACCCTCCCAAGTCGCGGCCACAGTCCCGAAAGGAACACCCCTTGTCTTCCCGTGCTTTTGCTACTGCCACGACTGACCATGTGCCGCGTCCAAGCCGTCATGGTGCCCGCCCAAGCCTTGAACGCCTCAAGGCCGAGCGTGAGGCCTTTGAAGCTGCCCGCCGTGCCCGTGGCGTACCCACCCGCGGCGTGCTGTACCACGACGAACCCGACGCCCTGTGAAGTGTTGCCCCGGCTGCCGAGGTGCCGTGCCGTTCTACTTGTGCCGCTGGTCCGAGTGCTGGTGCCACATCGAACAAGCCGCCCTAGACCAGCAAGCACGCGGCCGAGACGCACACGCTGACCCCACCGCCCGACAAGCCATAGCCAACATCATGAACACCAGGAGGAAACGATGACCCGCACCGAAGCCCGCATTGCCGTCCGCACGGCCCTCACTGACCACTTCCGCGAGTACGGGCAATGGGTCGAGAACTTGGGCCAGGAAGTCCCCATTGCCGCACTCTCAGCCCGCATCAACAAGCGGGTGAGTGTCGATGCTTTCGAGGAAGCCTTGCGAGTCATGCAGCGCCGGTACAAGTTCGACAACGACACCACCTACGCACCCGACGGCGACCGCGGCAAGGACCGGCGGAAGCTCGAAGAAGAACTCACCGAGCACATCAACAACATCGCAGGTTCAGGACCAAAAGGAGAGAAGTGATGAGCAAGTTTCAGAAGGGTGACCGGGTTGTGTACCACTGGCACGACGCCCAGCTAGCCCTAGTCGTGGGCGTCGTCAAGGAAGTGGCCACCGATGGCAGCGTGAATGTTCGCTGGCCATCAGGAGGCTCAGGCTGGTACGACCCGGAAGAACTGGTGCACGAACTGACCACGGGCACCGAAACCCGCACCCGCTCAACCACCCTCACGACCGCCGAGGAACTGATAAACGGCGACCGGGCCGCAACCTATGGTGACCCCGCGGAGAACTTCACCCGAATCGCCCAGCTGTGGAACGCGCAGTTCGGGCACAAACTCAACGCCAAGTTCACCGCAACCGACGTGGCACTGGCCTTGACCCACCTCAAGCTGTCACGCCTCGCCGTCACGCCCGACCATGCGGACTCATGGGTAGACGGATGCGGGTACCTGGCGCTGGGATCGGAGCTGGCGACGTGAGCGACTACACGCCGAGCATTGACCGCCTGCGCAACGCATACGTGGATCGCATTGACTTCGAGGCCCAGATGATAGGCGTCGAGCGGCCCAGCGACGAGCAGAGCTTCGCCGAGTTTGACCGCGCCATTGCCCAGATCAAGGCCGACGTATGGCAAGAGGGGTGCGACGAGTTCGAGCGCGCCCACAACATGAGCAATTACGAGCCTTGGGAATATGCCCAAGACAACCCCTACCGCACACCCTAACCCCCACCCGGTGCCGCGCTGACCCACCCAGCGCGGCACCCAACCCCCAGGAGCACCCCATGACCGTTCTAGCGTCCCCCAGCGGGATCCTCGCACGGGCGCAAGAACGCGCCAACGACATCATCAAACACGCCGAACACCAAGCCGAACTAATCATCACCCGTGCACGAGTACAAGCCGAAAGTGAACGCGGACTCATCCGGGAACGACACCGGCAACAATTGCGCGTCGAAATGGATGCGGAGACCGTTCGGCGTGAGCGGAGATATTCCAAGTGAGAGCAGGAAAACCCATGCCGGGAAATGGCCCAAATCAGGCCCGAGTCGCACAAAAGTTCGATACAATAGAAGGACAACGAAGCCCCAAACAGTTGACGCTGTTCAGGGCTTCTAACCGTCCTTCTGATTACGCCAGAAAGGAGGGCTGCTAGTCATGCTAGCCGACAGCACCCCCACCCCCGCAAGTTCCCGGCGCGAGGCCGCCCGCATATTCCTGCGCATCGAAAACGCCGCATACCAAACGCACCGCCTCCACCGCGGCTACTACGCCCGAATCGCCAAAGAGCACGGACTCACCAACCAGGAAATCGCCGACGAATACGGCGTCACCGAGGCAGCTGTCCGCTCACTCATCAAGCGCTCGGTGAAGTAGATGGCTAGGGACCGCGCAAACATCCGTGTAGACATGCTGGCGAACACCGAATACCGGGACCTCAGCATGGCCGCACAGCACCTCTACAAGCTGCTCCTGATCCACCCCACGCTGAACTATGCAGGCGTCGCGGACTGGCGGCCGGGGCGCATCGCCAAGATCACCCGCGGAATCACCGCCCATGACGTGCGAACCGCAGCTAAGGAACTACAGGCTGGCGCATACGTCTATGTGGACGAAGAGACCGAAGAAGTATTCATCCGATCCTTCATCCGCCACGACGGGCTACTCACCCGCTACCGCCTGCCCATCGCAATGGCAAACGCCTATGCCGACATTTCATCCCCCGAGATTCGACGCTACTTCGTGCACGAGCTAAGCCGCATCCATGCATCGGATCCAGACATGAAGTGCTGGGAAGAGCCCCGTGTTCAAAGCATCCTTCGGGAGCCACCCGAAGACATGAAAGCCATGGGCAACAGTGACGGTCAAGGCGTGCTTCAAGGCATTGGGTATGGCATGGGTTATGCCATAAACGCAGATGAGGTTACCCCAGGTGCTACTACTACACCTACTCCTACTACTACCCCTCCTACGGAGGGGGGTGCAGGGGGGGGCCGTCGAAAGCCCGAGCGGCCACTACCTGCCGACTGGGCACCGAACGACACACACAAAGGATTCGCAAGGACCGAGGGAATCAACCTCACCTTCCAGGCCGAACGATTCACCAACTGGGCAACAGCCAAAGATGCCCGATACCGAGACTGGGACGCAGCCTTTCGCAACTGGCTACTCAAGGCCGAAAAGTCGCAGACCAATTCACCGTCCCCATGGGATCGCAAAGGAATCCACTAAATGATCGACCTCGACACCGCCGAACTATCCGTACTCGGCTCACTACTGCTCACGTCCGGCCGGATCCTCGAAGAGCTGGACTTCGCACCGACCGACTACCGGCAACCCGCCTACGAGTTCATTCACCGAACCGTGCAGGACATGAAGAACGCGGGCAAGGCAATCGACCAGCTCACCGTCATGGACTCCGTGATGAAGTCTGGCGAACGCATCGACCCGCTGATCCTGCACAAAGCCATGGAGGTCACGCCAACCGCATCGAACGCGCAACTCTATGCGGGGATCGTCACGGACGCGGCGACCATGCGCCGTCTCGGTGTTGCTGCCGAACGCGTCAAGCAGATGATCGACGGCGGCGGTGACGCTGACGAGATCATGGAAGCATCCCGCAAGGAAATTGACGGCGCGCAATCCAGCACCAAGTCCCAGCCCGTCCAGTTCGTCGCCGACACCATGGAAGCGACCGTGAACTACCTTGAGTCGCCCATCGCGTTCACGCCGACCCCCTGGCCATCCCTGAACCAGATCATCGACGGACTCAAGCCCGGCGCGCTCTACGTCATCGGCGCCCGACCATCCGTGGGCAAGAGCGTCGTCGGGCTGCAACTCGCCCGCGGACTCGCCGAACACGGATCCGTCGCGTTCATGTCACTGGAAATGAGCGTGCACGACGTGAACGTGCGACTCATGGCCGCGGACCTCAAGATCGACATGCGCCGACTCATGCGCAACGAACTCACCCCCGGCGACTGGAACAAGATCGGCCCATGGATGCAAGACCGCGGGAACATGCCACTCGCCGTCAACGACAACACCGGGGCGAGCATCGCGGACATCAAGCGATTCGTGCGCAACGTCCACCGCCGCAAACCACTGGCCGGCGTCGTCGTGGACTACCTGCAACTCATGAGCCAGCAGCCCGGAGACAAGCGGGCCCGGCACGAGTTCGTCGCGGACATGTCCCGGCAACTCAAGGTCATGGCCATGGAGCTCGGCGTCCCGGTGATCGCACTGTCCCAGCTCAACCGAGGATCCACCGCACGGGATGACCAGCGGCCCAAGATCAGCGACCTACGCGAGAGTGGCGCTGTGGAGCAGGACGCCGACGCCGTGATCCTCCTGCACCGAGAAATCGACACCGACAAGAAAGGCGAAATCGACATGCTCGTCGGCAAAAACCGCAACGGACCCACCGGATCAACGTCCATGCAATTCAGTGGACACTACGCCAGCATCCAGGACTACTCGTGAGCGGCCAGCTAGACGCCCTCGCCGGCCTCACCGAAGCGCACCTAGACCGACTGACCGAGATCGCCCATACCAAGGCGCCGAAGTGGTTCAACGCCGACGCTGCGGACGGATACCTAATCGCCATGGACAAGATCCAAGCGTTCATAGAAGGGATATCAAGTGACCAGAAGTAGAGCCTCAGCCAAGGCGGCCGGTTCCCAATTCGAGTCGCATGTCGTGACGTACCTGCAAGCGCGCCTCGATGACCGGATAGAGCGGCGGGCCAAGTCTGGCGCGAAGGACCGCGGCGACTTGAGCGGCTGGCGTCACCAAGGCATGCGCGTCGTTGCGGAACTCAAGAACGTCGCCAAGTTGAACCTGGCTGGCTGGATCACCGAAGCCGAAACGGAGCGCATGAACGATGACGCGCAGATCGGGCTGGTGATCCATAAGCGCGTCGGGAAAGGTCCGGCGCAGATGGGCGAGACGTATGTGACCCTAACGTTGGACAACCTGCTGGTGATCATGGGCGCAGGCAAGACGCCCGCTGATTGACCTCAGCACTCGCCATCAGCGGCCGCGCAGCCCCCAAGTGGCACTTCCGCCCACCCCAACCATTTACGCCCCGCAGAGACGATTCTGTGGGGCGCTGCTATTCCCAAGGAGAAAACCAAATGAGCAACCTTCCCGGCAACCCCTACGCCGACGCACTGACCGACTACACCGACCCGCGCAACAGCATCGAAGCCCTCGCCACCCTCGCGCTTGCCTACGAACAGCGCACCGCCAACCTGATCGCGTACGTGGTTGGAATTGATGACACCTCAGCAACAATCCCCGTCGTGAATGAAATCCGCGCACGCCTCGGACTCGGAACCGCCAAGTGAATCTCAACAGTTTCGGCGAGACCATCCGCCGCATCGAAGCCGAACGCAAGGCCGAGGCTGAGTCGGCCATCGCTGCCGGCTGGACCGAAGCCGACCACCCCCACAAGTGCTGCCCGGCTGAAACCGCGACGCCGCAGCCCAAGCGTGCCGGCCGGTCGCTGGAAGAGATCGAGCGGTTGCGAGACAAGGCCCAGAGCAAAGCTCGCTGGTGGGCAAACAAAGTCATCACAACCCAACGCGACCTATCGAACCACGACGCCGCGCAACCACGCTTCGACCACGGCATGCTCCAGGTCGATCTGAAAGCCCGCAACAAGTCATCCACACGCGGCGACCGGCTCCAGAAGGAGCTCAACCATGCCGCCGAACGGGCCATGCACTTCGCCCGACTGGGCCAAAAGTACACCGCCCAAATTGAGAAGAGGACACCTTGAGCAAGGAAATCAGAGCCCGCATCGAGAAGGCCAGTTACCAAACATTCCTGGATCGCACCGAGGTCACGCTGTCACTCGCTGGCAGCCACGATCTGACCCGCGGCGAGGTCGTCGTGCTCGTCGTTAGCGAGGGGGCGAAGTGAGCGAGCCGCACATTGGTTCTCGGAATTGGGCCAAGGGATCGCCCGGTCGCTTCGGTGTCGTCAACATGGGACTTCTTTGGGGCGGAAACTTTGAGCCCGACGAATCCTGCTGGGCCGTCATGAATGACCGCGGCGAAGTCCTCGCAAAGGCGGACGGGTCCACTCGCTTCCCCACCCACGCCGAGGCCATCACCTACGCGCATGAGCAGGCCACACGCCAAGCCCTCGCCGCCTGCTTCACCATCCCACCCGAAAACCCCGTAGCCCGAGCCATGCAGGAGCCGCCATGCTGAAACCGCCATGCAGCGTCTGCGGGTACGTCCACGCAAGCAACTGGGCCCGAGCAATCAACCTCTTCCGGCCAGACCTGACAGTCCAGTATCACGCCGACTATCCCGACGCCCCGCCAAGATTCACCCGGCGAGAGGCAGAAGCTGACATGTGCAAACGAAAGGCAACCCAATGAGCGACACCCCGATCTATGACCGTCTCGCGCTCGAATACGAATGGTACGGGATGCCGCCGCGGATACTTCTGGGCCTTGACCAGTGCACCCCCGAAGAGTGGAGCAGCACCAGCCAGCACATCTGGGCACTCCCGGAAGAGGGCACCGTTTCTGTTGAGATCCTGCCCGACACAACGAACTTCCTAACCGGGATGCGTGTTGGTGGTCGGCGTGCTGGGCGTACCGAGTGGCTGTCCGCGATGCAGGCAAATTTGGATCGGATCGCACGGGCAATGACACTCCCAAGCCTGGCGACGTGGGTTGAGCGTTCCGATTTGTACCCGAAGTATTCGGCAGAAGTCCAGGAACTATCCCGCACTACCGGCTGGTCACTTGAAGAGTCCGCGGACATGTACGAGCGAGTTGCCAAGTGGGCCGCCGACGCCATCAAGGAAGACAACATCAAGGCGCTGAACCGATCACGCATGAGCAAACAAAACCACTACCCAACCAGCACCCCACCGTGGGCAAGGAGAAAACGATGAGCAACTACGACTGTGCGACCGCTCAAAATCCCCGTAATCACGCGGAAGTTTGGTATACTGGGAGACATAGAACGGCCCCGGAAAGTGCTGGAAACACTCGCCGGGGCCTGACCCAAGAATCGCTACTACGATTGGAGGGCTTCATGAAGCCTATCAAGATTTGCTCCATCCCCGACTGTGGCCGCACCGACAGAATTGTTCGCGGCTGGTGCAGGATGCACTACGAGCGCTGGGGGCGCACGGGCGATCCACTCGGAGACCCGACGAAGCACCGAAGCTCAAGTGAAAACTTCTGGGCGCAGATAGAAAAGACCGATACGTGCTGGAACTGGACCGGCTACAAGCACCCAGTCGGAGGCTATGGGATGACAGCCCTTGACGGTCGCCAAGGGTACGCTCACCGATTTACCTACGAGATGGCAAATGGACCAATCCCCGAAGGGATGCAGTTGGACCACATGTGCCACAATCCGGGATGCGCAAACCCTGCGCACCTCAGGGTTGTCACAAGCAAGCAGAACCTGGAGAACTTGTCCGGACCGCAGCTCAGAAGCAAGTCTGGAGCCCGCGGGGTGTACCCGATCAAGAACTCAAACAAATGGCGCGTTGCCGTAGGGCATCACGGCAAGCAGATTCACGTCGGATGCTTCGCCACTCTTGACGAGGCCAAGGCCGCCGCAATGGCAAAGCGCAATGAACTGTTTACCCATAACCTGCTGGACCGAGTAGCCGCATAGCCAAAACCCGAGAGGGGCCACGCAAGCCGCGTGGTCCCTTTTTCGTGCCGAAAGGAAATCAAAATGAACTGCGGAACCCGCTTAGGGTACGGCCAGCACAAGTCCAAGAACGAGCCAGCCTGCTTCTGGTGTAAGGAGTGGCATCGGAAAGACCAGGAGGGGTCGGTTGTCGTCGCCCCCATCAAGGCGCCGAAGAAGCCGAAGGTGCGCACCCCGCGCAAGCAGGCGGTGTGCGGCACGACGGAAGGCTTTAGTGCCCACCAGTACTACGGCACCGAAACCTGCGACCCGTGCCGTGAAGCCTGGAACGAGCGGAACCGGGAACGGTATGCCGAACGCAAGGGCAAGCAGCCAGCACCTCGCGCCAAACGTACCGACCCCATCGAGCACGGCACCGCGAAAGGTCGGGGGCAGCACAAGCGCCGCGGGGAAGAAGTGTGCACGCCTTGTCGCGAGGCCTACAACGCTGCCAACGCCGCCGCACGAGCCGCACGACTCGCCGCCCAAGGGAAAGTGTTCACACCCAAGGTAGTCGAATGCGGAACCCTTGCCGGATGTCGCGACCACCGACGCAAAGGCGAACCAACCTGCCAGCCCTGCCGAGAATCCAACCGACAAGCCAAAGCCGAATACCGCGAAAGAACAGGCAACCGATGAAACACATCCGCAGCTGGATCATCCGTACCATCTTCGGGCAGGCCAAAAGTGAACCGCCGGGGGACGGGCAGATGCGCGAGAGCTGGGACGAGCGCAAGGAATGGCTATCCATGTACGACCCGGAGACCGCCGAGGCACACGTCATTCCCATGAACGATGAAGTGCCGCACGTCGAAGCGCCCGAGTGCGTCTGCGGTCCAGCACCCGAGCTCATTGAACGGCCAAACGGAGACGCGTGGCTCATCACTCACCACTCACTCGACGGACGCGAACGAACCGAGCCAGACCGGAGGCCGCGGTGACAGACCGAACGACCTGCGTCAGTGGCAAAGTCCGACACCCCGACGAAGAAACCGCACGCATCGAAAAGAACCGGGCCAACAAGCGCGCACCCAAACACACGCAAAAAGCCCGCAACGTCTACCACTGCCCTTGGTGCTCCGGATGGCACGCCACCAAACAAAAACGAAAGGCCAGCCAATGAGGCGGCTCTATAACGCGGTGTGTAGCTGGCTCGAAGCGGATGCCGAGGCACGAGGCGGCGAACCCGTGCCCGAGGGCAACAACTTCGCCAGCGCCGAACTCGACGGACGCCACGAACCCATGCACATGCACGGCGACCACAACCGCCAATCCATCGATGACGACGACAGCGGCGTGTATCGAACCGGATTCAACAACGACCACAGGAGGAAGTTTTGAGCATGTTCAGTCGGATCGACCCGGCCGAATGCCCGGACGCGCCGCACCGAGGACCACAAGGCCCGAATGAAGACCTTGGGACGTGCGGAAAGTGCTGGTCGCTCAGCCATTGGACGCGGCCAGCAAACGAAGAGTTTGGCGGTCACCTCGAAGACTGCTCACTCCCGCGACGCCACGAGTCATACTGCCAGCCCGGGGGCAATGGACACCCTCAGCCCGAGATCCTGCGCGGCTACATGCCACCACGAAAGGACAAGCTTTGACAATTGCCCAGTACGCACACCGCTTGACCCGTGCCCACCTCAGCTTCATGCCGGACGGACGCGCCGGCGAAGTGCCTAGCCTGCTGGATGAGCTGCGAGAGGCGGTGACAGGCAGCGGTGACCTTGACCGCACGTCGAGCTCAACTGGCAAGCCACTTCCACTCAACAGCACCGCTCTGGAGCTGCTGGATAGCATCGGACGCATGGCTGGCGAGGATCACTATCGCCGGTATGATGAGCGGTTCTTCGGGACACTCGAAGGGCTACTGCAAAAGATCGCCGAGGACGACCACCCGGCCGAGTTTGCGGCATGGTTCGAGCGGATCTTCATGGAGTGGTGCCAAGAGATAGACGCGATGGTTCGACCGGCCAAGGTGAGGCGCTTGGATAATGTGGAGTGCCCGAGTTGCGGCCAGAAGGTCTACGGCGACCAGCGCGAGACATGTGTTGCCGTGGACTGCTACAAACCAGGAGGCGGGCGGGAGCTGAGGCCCATCGGATCGTGGACCGCGAGCTGCCGAGGATGTGGCGCTGAATGGGGCGCCGACAAGATGGAATGGCTGGTTGCGTCACTGGCCGCATAGGTGTTAATCTTGAGACAACTTCGGATACGTGTCGAAGTTTCCAAGCCGGAGTCCACAAGGGCCCGGCTTTTTTCATGCCCGGACGGAAGGCGCTCACTCCCCAAGGTGAGCGCCTTTCGCTCGTTAACACTTCGGTCAAGGTCAGGCCCGGTGCTCACGCCGGAACAAACCAACCAAGGTGTGCACGCCCAAGACCGGATGCTGTGGGTATCCGCGAGGCAGTCATCCTTTTCCGTGACGCACACCTGCCGAAACGCGGAGACTCGCCCGAGCGCGCAGTCCGCCGACTGATCCACGTAACGGATCAGGGATGACAGGTATGTCCTCGACGGTTCGCGACCGATCATCCCACGAGCCCGCACGCAAGCCGACTGGTACATGACTGTCCAATCACCTAACGTGCGGGCCAACACTTCCCGGCGCTGCCTTCCACACGCCGGGCAACACTTGGGGTGCCCCTGAGCCAACACCAGATGCGAGTCAGGCGAGGCACCCCAACACCACCCGATACTGGGGTCACGCAGGCGGACTGGAGCCCTGCAACGGTGGGGCCGGTGCTGGCGCGCACACGCCGGCCCTACCACTGACGACCCTGCACATGCTATGGAGGGGGCCATGCCAAAGATCAACCCCCGCCGGGTCCAAGGCCACACCCGGGACAAGATCAGGGCCCGCGTCATCCGCGAAGAAACCAACTGCTGGCTATGCGGCAACGAAGTGGACAAGAGCATCAAGTTCACACCAGGCCAACACGCCAAGGCCTGCAATAATCCCCGATGCACCGGATGCATACTCGACCCACTATCACCCGAAGCAGACGAAATAATCCCCGTCAGCAAAGGCGGATCACACATCGACCGCAAGAACATCCGACTTAGCCACCGAATATGCAACCAAAAACGCGGCAACAAAGACATCGGCAACTACCGAGTCGAGCGAATGAAGCCCTTGAAGACCAGTCGGCAATGGCGCTGACTAGAACCAAAGCGTGACCCGGGGCGCCATGCCCCCACCCCACCCCCGAGCTTCCCTTCTGGCCTAGTGCCATTTTCACTCATGGACCGTTTTCCACAGATGGGCCGAAGTTTTCCACAGCAAGGCGGTGTTTCTCATGGCTGGCCAGAAGCAACTCCCACCTGTGCGCATTGCTACTGATGCGGATGTGCCTTCGCCGCCCAAGTCGCTGTCTGAGGCCATCGAGTCTGGCACTCGGTTGGATGAGCTTATTGCGTTGCGCTTGATTATTTCGGCGCATATCCAAAGCGAGAACATTCTTGCCCGAGATTTGAAGTCGTTGTCGGTGGAGCTGCGGGACATCTCCAGGGAGATCGAGAACCTGTCTCCGTCTAGTGAGAAGGATGACTTGGGCAAGGCGGCTGATACTGGTGACGAGAAGTTCAACCCCCGGGCAGTCTGACACTCTTCATGATTTGGCTCGGCATGTGATTCTTCCTGAGGGCATCGATCACACTGGGTGGCCGGCTGTGCGTGACACCTTGGCCCTACTTGGGATTGCTTTCGATCCTTGGCAGCGCGGCGCCGCTCAGTTGATTCTTTCGAAGGATGCTGAGGGGTTTTACGCGACCACTGTTGGTGGCGTGACGATGAGCATCCCTCGCCAGGTTGGCAAGACGTTCATGATTGGCTGGATCGTTTTTGCGCTGTGCATCATCTTCCCTGGCTTGACGGTCACGTGGAGTGCGCACAAGAAGGACACTGCGGACGAGGCTTTTGGCGGCATGAAGTCGATGTCCGCGACTCCCAGGATGGTTCCGCATATTGACCGTACGCCGGATAACGGGTCTGAGCAGAAGATCGAGTTCAAGAACGGCTCTCGTGTGGTGTTTGGCGCCCGTGAGCGTGGCTTCGGCCGCGGCTTCACCAAGGTGGATATTGCGGTTTTCGATGAGGCTCAGATCCTCACTGAGCGCGCTGTTGATGACATGGTCCCAGCGCAGAACGCTTCGGCCAATGCGCTGACGGTCATGATCGGTACGCCGCCGAAGCCGATTGATCCGTCCGAGATATTCGAGGAAGCGCGCCGTGCTGCTCTTGCTGGAGATGCCCCGGATGCCCTGTATATCGAGTTCAGTGCAGATGAGAAGGCTGATCCGGATGACCGGAAGCAGTGGCGCAAGGCGAACCCCTCCTACCCTCACCGCACCAAGGAGAAGGCGATGCTTCGGATGCGTCGCAAGCTCACGCCTGAGTCGTTCAAGCGTGAGGCCTTGGGCGTGTGGGATGAGCTGGCGAACCGCAAGACCGCGTTCCCGACGGGGAAGTGGGAAGAGCGCGCCATCGAGAACCCGTCGAACGATTGGCCGATTGCGGCTATCGGGATTGACATGAATCCGGAGCGCACGTGGGTGTCGGTGTCATTGGCGATGTTTTCCGATGACGGGATCCACCTTGAGGTTGCTGAAACGGAGTCGTTCAACGATGCCGGTTCGGCGGAGCTTGTGAGTTGGATCAAGAAGATGGCTCGTCGGCGGACGCCGGTGGTTATCGATGGGTTCAGCCCGGCCCGGACGTTCGAGCCGTTGCTCAAGGAAGAGAAGTGCATGGTCCGGATCTTGGGTTCTGCCGAGTTCACTCAGGCCTGCATGGGCTTGCATGATGCGGTGAAGGAGGGCTCGGTGTCGCACTTTGACCAGGAGCACTTGAATAGCTCGGTTGCCGGCGCCACGAAGAAGGCTGTCGGCAAGGCTGGCGCGTGGGCCTTTACTCGCGACGAGTTGGATGTTGACCTTACTCAGATTATGTCCGTGACATGTGCGCACTTCGGTGCCGTGAAGTTTGCCCGCAAGATTGCGGCTGATGCAGAAGCTACAGGAGGTGTATCTGTTTGTTGATCTCTCCGAACGGGCTGACCCAAGAAGAGGCGCTTGTTCTCCAGAAGCTTTTGGAAGTTCATGAGGCTAAGGTTCCACGCAACGTGATGCGGCAGGTCTACTTTGATGGAAAGAATGCCTTCAAGGATCTTGGCATCGCTATTCCGCCGGAGATCTTGCAGAAGATCGATCCAGTCATGGGTTGGGTTGAGACTGGTGTCCGCGCCCTGACCGATCGCTCGGTGCTGGAGGGCTTCGTATCGCTTGACGGCGAGGATGATCCGTTCGGAATTGACGAGCTGATTTCGGATTCCAAGCTGCTCAAGTTCTTCCCGGGCGCCACGCTTTCGTCGGCGATCCACTCATGCTCTTTCCTTCGTGTTGATGAGATGTCCGGCGAGTTGCGGATCCGTCCGCACCTCGCTGATATGTCCGCGGCGATTTGGGACTCGGAGCGCATGGAGATCGGCGCCTACCTTGCCATTATCGAGGTCAAGGACGGCCGACCGATTGATATGGCCATGTATCTTCACGAGAAGATTGTGCGCATTCAGGTGTCCCCTGGTGGACGCCTAAGCGTCGAGCGTTTCGATAACCCACTAGGGCGCGTCTCGGTTGCTGCACTGCCTCACAAGCCGACCCTCAAGCGTCCCTTCGGGCACTCGCGGGTGACTCGTCCGGCCATGTTCCTCACGGACTCGGCCTTGCGCACTGTTGTACGCTCCGAGGTCCAGGGCGAAGGCTACGCGGGGCCACAGTATTGGCTCATCGGCGCTGACGCTAAGAGTTTCGCCGGCAACAACCGCTTCAAGGCTGTAATGGGCCGCGTGTTCGGCTTGACCGAAGATCCCAAGACGCAGGAAGTTCCTGACGTGAAGCGCTTTGAAGGCGCGACGCCAGATGCTCACATTGCGCACCTTCGGATGTATGCGAGCCTGTTCGCTGGCGATCAGCGCGTGCCCATGTCATCTCTTGGCATCATTCAGGACAACCCATCCTCTGCGCAGGCAATCTATGCCGCGAAGGAAGACCTTCTGAATGACGCTAACAACGCAAACAAGTCATGGGGTGACGGCGCCGTTGAGGCACTCGCTATGGCCGTTGAATGGCGCGACGGGGGCAAGCCGGAAGGCATCAACAAGCTAAGCGCGGTCTTCACTCCTGTGGGCACTGTGTCCCCGACGGATAAGGCGGTTGCTTTCGGGCAGTTGGCGCCGCACGTGCCCGGCTTGGCTGAATCCGAGGTTGGTCTGGAATACGCCGGCTTCTCTCGTGAGCAGATTATTCGGCTTCGGTCGGACATGCGGAAGGCTTCAATTTCTTCCTTCATGGATCGAATCGTGACGTCTTCCGAGACTGCCTCACCTCGCGCCGAGACTGCGATTGCGGCCGGTTCACAGAATGCGCCGGCCAGTGATCCCGCTTAGTGCGACACTCGGCTATTCGACGCTGCTGGAGCGGTTGAGCGATTCGGCTCTTTTGGAGTTGGATCGCGTAATGGCCTCGGTGTCGAGCGAGTCGCCGAAGGTGCAGCGGGAGGCGCTTATGGACTTGTTGCCCTTGTTGGGGGATCAGTACGTTGGCGCTTCGTCGCTGGTATCTGCCGAGTTCTTTACCGAGCTGCAAGCCATGAACGAGATCCGGAAGCCGATCGCCGCCGAGGTGCTGGAGGGCGTCGATACGGGGCGTTGGCATTCGCTGGCGCGCTGGGGCACGCAGCCTTCCATCTTCGAGCAGGGAGGCGCCGCCCTCGTCTATTCGATGCTGGCTGGTGGGCTGACGAAGATCCTGACCGAATCCGCCGCGGACACGATGATTGGCAACGCCGAGTTGCAGGGCGATATGCGATCCCAGCGGGTGCCGCGGCCAGGCTGCTGCGCGTTTTGCGGGGTTCTCGCTTCTCGGTTTGCCGGGTACACCTCGGAAGCATCGGCTGGCACTGTTACCGGTCGCGGGGTTCCGCTCGGCAAGGGCCGCGGCAAGGGCGTCAAGGGGCGCGGCGGAGGCATCAAGACGCGAGGCTCTCGCGCCATCGGCGAGAAGTTCCATGATTATTGCCGGTGCCGAATCGTAGTTGTCACGGAGAAGAACGAAGTCGAGCTTCAAGCTGGTGCTGAGAAGTACTACGACTCTTACCGTGACGCTTACGAGAAGGCCGATGAGGGGTTGGTTCGCGTCGTGGAGTCCTACAAGATTGGTCCCGGCGACTACAAGAACAAGTATTCGTGGGCCACAAACGACGGCAAGCCAATCTCACCGGAAGGCCGAACCAAGATGATCATCGCCGCGATGCGTGAGGATCTCGGCGTAAAATAGCAGGCTTCGTGCCGATGTTCTTTGCGCGCCATTCCTTGTTGTAAGCGCTTCGGCGTTCTTTGTTCTTGTGGTAATACTCGCGATTCCTTGCTCGCACGCATTCGCGGCAGTACCTGCGACCTTGCCTGTCGTTGAACACGTTGGTTCCGGAGTATGAGTGTCCGCTCGGGCACTCGGTGATTATCGAGTTCGCGGCGGGGATTGTCCCGCCGCGAGCGAGGTTCTCTTTTCGACTTACTGGCTCAAGGTGGTCAGGGTTGCAGCACTTGCGGTGCTGGCAGTCCTTGGGCACTCGGCAGGTGCTTGGGTCGTGGCACAGGTGATCCAAATCGGCCCCTTCCGGCACTGGCCCTCGAGTCTCCTGCCAGACGACGCGATGAACCGCGGCCCAGTCGGGGACTCCAGCCTCGCGCCAACCGACGCGCCCGTACCCGCTGGCGAGAGCGCCTGGCCATGTCCAACAGCCGCCATCCGGCTGCTTTTCAATTCGATCGAACACTCGGTCAACCACTCGCTTGGGTATGTTGATTTCACTCATAAACCTAGCATATCACTACGTTGGTAAACACTGCCTTCGGGCTCCCTAATTTTACGCGTCACAGACGGCGGTCAACGGTCTGGATCAAATGCCGACGGGCTTACGGAAGGAATAAATCATGAGTGCAGAATCTGGTGCAACCGAATCCGGTGCAACGGAGTTCACGCCGATCACTTCGCAGGAAGACCTAAACAAGGTCATCGGCGAACGGATCCGGCGTGCGAAGCCTGCCGACTACGACGAACTCAAGGCGAAGGCTGACAAGTTCGCGGAGTGGGAGCAGTCGCAAAAGACCGACACCCAGCGCCTCCAGGATCAGCTTGCATCGCTGACCACGGAGCGCGACGCGACGGCCCGCAAGGCCCAGCGTTTGGAAGTGATCGCTACCGAGGGTATCCCCGCGGAGTATCACGACCTTGTGCATGGCGAAACCGCGGAGGCCCTTTCGGCCTCTGCCCAGAAGGTCAAGGCCATCCTGGCCAAGTCCTCGGGTGACGGCAAGCCGGGCGTTAGCTACCGCGTGAACCTCGATGGCGACGGGTCCGAAACCCTCGCCTTGAACGGCAGCGGCATCGAAGAAGCACTCAAATCCAAGCTCGGGATCAAGTAATCCCTTTACCGCTCCAAGGAGTGACCATGGCGCAGACCGCCGCAACAAACACGTCCGAATTTGCAGGATTCCTCAAGCCCGCCGAGGCTGAGGCATACTTCACCCAGGCTGCACGCCAGTCTGTCGTGCAGTCCCTCGTCCGCCGCGTGCCGCTGGGCATCAACGGTCAGGACATCCCGGTTGTCACTTCGAAGCCGACTGCTTCGTGGGTTGCCGAGGCCGGCCAGAAGCCGACCACGAGCGGCGCGCTTGGCCTCAAGTCCATCTCTCCGAAGAAGATTGCGGCTATCACCGTCGTCTCCGCGGAAGTTGTTCGCGCCAATCCAGGGAACTACGTTTCCATGTTCCGCGACCAGATCGCCGAAGCGTTCGCTATCGCATTCGATGCTGCAACCCTGCATGGCACGTCCACTCCGTTCGGGGCCGGCAACTTCGTCGGCGCAACCACCAAGGCTGTTGAGCTGGGCACCGCAACCGCCGCGAACGGCGGCACTTACGCCGACCTGAACGGCGCGCTCAAGCTGCTTGTCGATGACAAGAAGAAGCTGACCGGCTGGGCGTTCGATGATACGGCCGAGCCGCTGCTGAACGCCGCAGTGGACCTCAATGGCCGCCCGCTCTTCGTGGATGCCGTCTACGAAGAGTCGGCACTTTCGGGTGGGCGACTGCTGCGCCGCCCCGCCTTCTACAGCGAGGGTGTTGCAAATGCCACTACCATCGGCTTCGCGGGCGACTGGTCCCAGGCTGTCTGGGGTGCCGTTGGCGGCATCTCCTACGACGTGTCCACCGAGGCGACCGTCACCATCAACGGTGAACTGACCTCGCTATGGGAGCACAACCTTGTTGCGATCCGCGCCGAGGCCGAATATGGCTGGCTCGTCAACGACCCCGCTTCCTTCGTGAAGCTCACCGAGGGCGCTGTCTAAGTTTGGCTCGTTTGCAGAACCCGGTCACGGGCACGGTAGTTAGCGTCGAGGGCGACCTCGAAGAGCGCTACCGCGCCCGCGGTTGGCCAGAGCTTGACGCTCAGGCTGAGGCGCCACTGGCGGCCCCGGAAGAGCCAGAGGCAGAAGTTGAGAGTAAGCCGGTAACTCGCCGGAGCACTCGCCGCACAACCAGATAGGGGGCACCATGGCTTGGGTTGTTGCTGCGGACGTGATCGATTCATGGATTGGCCCGGGAGCGCCGAACGACACTGCGCTTGTTGATACGTGGATTGGTCGCTCTGAGCGCATGGTTCGCCGAAGCGTCCCCGACTTGCAAGAGCGGATGGATGCCGAAGCGGAACTCATCCCGTCATCGACCGACCTTCTGGAGCTCACCCGTGACGTTGTCATTGGCATGGTCACGCGGGTGTTCCGAAACCCGGAGGGCAAGCGTTCGATCCAGAGCGCGTCTGGACCCCTCTCGGAGTCAACCACCTTTGGTGGTGACACTCCGGGCGGACTGGTCATGACGAGTGAGGAAACGGACCTACTCTCTGGGTTCCGGCCCGGTGAAGCCTTTGTGGTGGACCTCATCGCCGGACACCAGGAGGCACCTCGTGCCTTTCCCTGGTGATTTCCTTCCGAACCATGCGCGCACCGATGTCGTGGTGCTGACCCCGGCCATGGTTGATGAGCGGGGCGAACTGGTCGCTGACTGGTCCGCCCCGCTCGAAACCCCGGCTCCGGGGTGCATCGCCCACGACGGCGGCATCTCATCCGACTGGCAGCACGCCGCGGCATTGAAGGTGGACCGCACGGTCTACTTCCCGCCCGATCAGGAGCCGCCGGCACTGTTCCGGATCCGGTTTCCCGACAGCCCCGAGACATTCAGTCTCAAGGGCGAAGTGAAGCGGTGGATCTACGGCCTGCGCATCGACTGCTTCGCGGTCGAGCTTGAACGGCGAAGGGATGGGCTCTGATGGCAAAGAAGGTCAAGGTGCAGATGAATCGGGCCGGCATGAGGGCCCTGCTGTCCGGACCGGAGATGCAGGCCGCGATGCTCAGCGAAGCCTCCAAGCGGGTTCCTGATGGCAAGGGGTACGAGGCTCGTGCTGGCGAGACTGGCGGCAACCGCACGCGTGCATTTATCGCGGCGACTGACTGGTCTTCGTACAACGACAATGCCCGCAACGCGACCCTGCTGCGGTCCTTGGGCGGTGGCTGATGCTTGTTCCCGCTGATGTCGAGTACGCGGTCAGGGAGTACCTGAAGCCACTGCTCACGGTTCCGGTGTCATCGAGTCTCGGGGCGACTGCCAGTCAGGTGGTCGCCTTTTCTGTGGGCGGTTCGGAGGCCACGTTGGTGTCCGGTCGTCCGCGGTTGGTCTTCGACTGCTACGGCGAACGTGAGGCCCAGGCTTGGACGCTGGCGCAGAAGGCCTTCGGGCTGGTCAAGGATCTGGACTGCCGAATGATCGGCGGGGTCCAGCTCTACGACGTGACCGCGACCCTACCGGCGAACCTTCCCCACCCGGATAAGCCGACCCTGTTCCGGTATCAATTCAACGCAATCATTCACGCCCGCCATGTGCGGGCTTCTTAGCTTAAGGGGGCCGTCTCGATGACGACTACTGATGATGTTCTGATTGGCGCACCTGACCGATCTACCGTTGCGGGCGTGGTCGGGTATGCATACACCCTGCCGACCGACGCGACGCTTCCGACTGATACGACCACCGCCCTTGAGGCAGGCGCCGAAGACCTCGGCTACGTGTCCGAGGATGGGCTGGCGATCTCCACCGACCGAAGCACCGAACCGATCCGGGACTGGAACCTGGACGACGTTCGCCTGCTGCTGACCGAACACTCGGCAACGCTCACGTTCACGATCATCTCGTGGACCGTGGCGGGGCTCAAGGCGTACTTCGGCGATGAGAACGTCACCGAGTCGGCAAGCGAGATCGTGGTCAAGATCAACGGCCGCGACATCGGCAACCGGGCGTGGGTGTTCAACCTCAAGGACATGAACCGCAAGCGCCGCGTCGTGGTGCCGAATGGGGCTCTCTCTTCGCAGGGCGAGATCACCTTTGTGAAGGGCGAATCGACTCCGCTGGAGATCGAGCTTACTGCCCTCGTTGATGACGCTGGCGAAAAGATCTACATCTACACGGCGACTGCCGCGTAGCAACAAACTCGTGCGGGCAGTTCAGTGGGTGCGCTGCCCGCACGTTCTTTTCTAGCACCCATCACAAGCTTTTAGGAGCACCCACTCATGTCGAATAACCGCAACCGCAACCGACGCCCGCAGCAGGCAAACCAGCAGGACGCGCAGGGTCCCGAGGACAAGCCATTCATCTTCAAGTCCAAGACCGGCACGACCATCCGGATCCCCGCCGGCACCCCGTACGTTCCGTCCGCTCGCGCAGTGTCCAAGCTTGCCGCGGCGATGGAATCAGAAGGGGAAGGGAGTGAGATTGCCGCACTGGCAGCAACGTTCAACCTGATCACCTCGGGATTCCCGAGTGAGGTCGCCGACAAGATCGACCTCGCTCTCGATGAGCTCCAGGCGTTCACCACGGCTTACCAGCGGTTCACGGGTACTTCGATCCCAAAATAATCTGGCTGCTCACCCTGCCGGAACGAGAGCGGGACGCCATCGAAGCGGACCTCGTGCGAGCAGGCTGGACCCTCGCCGACGCGCCTCACCACTTATCGTGGCGGGCGCTTTTTTCGTTCATCCAGTTCCTCGGTCCCGAGTCGGCTTACATGCGGGTCACAAACCCCGAGTACGCATTCTGGCTCGGATCCGAGGGTGTCCCGAACCTCTTGGCCGCTCTGGTCGATGTCGGGAACACGCAGGTGTGGCAGCAGTCCAAGGACGGCAGCAAGAACCGCAACAGGCCCAAGCCAATCAAACGGCCATGGTCCAAATCCAATTCCAAGCAAGTCGGCAGCGGGCCAATCCCTGCTTCCGAGTGGGCTGATTTCTGGGGCGATGGCTCCTAAGAGTAGGTGGTGACCGCGTGGCCGATGGTGCTGAAATCGCAAAAGCCTGGGTGACGATCATCCCCTCAGCCAAAGGCATGGGCAAGGGCATTGAGTCCGAGCTCGGCGGCATTGGTGAGACTGGCGGCAAGAAAGCCTCCAAAGGGTTCCTTGGCGGCATGGGCGGCGTCATTGGCGGCGTGGGCAAGGTTGCTCTTGGCGCGGTCGGCATCGTCGGTGGCGCCATCGCTGGAATGGCCATTGCTGGTGGTGTATCCCGTGCGCTGAACATCGAGGACGCGCAGGCCAAGCTCTCCGGTCTCGGTCACTCGGCTAAGGCCGTCGAGGGCATCATGAACAACGCCTCGGCCTCGGTGAAGGGTACCGCGTTCGGTCTCGGCGATGCCGCGGCTGTCGCCGCCGGAGCTGTTGCTGCCGGAGTGAAGCCGGGCCAGGATCTTGAGCGCACCCTAAAGCTTATGGGCGACGGTGCAACAATCGCCGGATCGACCATGGGCGAGATGGGCGCGATCTTCAACAAGGTCGCTTCATCCGACATGGTGCAGGGCGATGTCCTCGCGCAACTCGGTGACCGCGGAATCCCGATCTTGCAGTTGCTTGGCGACGAGATGGGCAAGTCGTCAGCGGAGGTCAAGAAGCTGGCATCCGCTGGCAAGATCGATTTTGCAACATTCCAGAACGCCATGGAAAAGGGAATGGGCGGCGCCGCGCTCAAGTCTGGCGACACATTCAAGGGTTCCCTGGCTAACACCAAAGCGGCACTTTCCCGTATCGGTGAAACCATTGTCGTCCCATTCTTGACGATGATGCAGCAGGGCATGGGCGTCCTTATTCCAGTGCTCGACGGAATTAACGGGGCGCTCAAGCCTGTCATGGCAGCCTTCGGCGAGTGGGCAAGCTCTAACCTGCCCATCCTCATCACGGAAATATCCGGTGGCTTTAAGGCCATGGGCGCTGCATTCTCTGATGGCGAAGACGAGATAACTTCGTCTGGCCTCGCCGGATTCCTTGAGGGCATCGGGGTAGCTGCCCGCAACGTGGTTGACGCTGTCGGCCCCACATTCTCCGAGATTAGCGGTGGAGTGCAGGCGATGGCTGCCGCGTTCATGGACGGCGAGGACCACATCACGTCCTCGGGTCTCGCTGGGATCTTCGAGGGCATCGGGGTTTCGGCGCGCAACGCGGTTGACGTGTTCGCTGCCGGGTGGGAAGCCCTCGGCCCGTCGGTCATGGCGCTAATCCCGCAGATTCTTCAACTAGTTTCTTCGATCTCGCCGCTGGGGCTCATCTTCCAGATGATCGCCCCGTTCCTTCCGCAGATTGCCGAGATGCTTATGGGTATCGCGGCGGCTGTCGTGCAGGTGCTTGGCGTCATTATCCCGCTGGTGCAGAGCATCCTTTCGCAACTGATGCCCGTGTTCATGCAGCTGGTGGGCGCTGTCCTGCCTCCGGTGATCGCCATCGTTGGCCTGCTGGTCGCGGCGATTGGTCCACTGGTTTCAATCCTTGGCCCGATCCTTACCGGTGTCATTAACGCGCTAATGCCCGTAGTGATCACCGTGTTTGGTCTGATCCAAACCGTGATAACCACCGTGCTCGGCGTGGTGCAAGGAATCATCGGGGCATTCACCGCGGCACTCTCGGGTGACTGGTCCACATTCTGGGATTCCATCGGCTCTATCTTCTCTACGATCCTGGGCGGCATTGCTACTTTCGCGGCGCAGTTCTTTGGTGAGCTGCCCGGGAAGATCCTCGGCGCCCTCGGTGATCTTGGCGGGCTGCTTCTGGGCGCAGGCGGGCAGATCATGAAGGGCCTGCTTGACGGCCTTCTGGCCGGCTTCGGTAAGGTCAAGGACTTTGTTGGTGGCATCGGTTCATGGATCGCTGACAACAAGGGGCCGAAGGCCTACGACCTGGCGCTGCTGGTTCCTGCCGGCGGTTGGATCATGGATGGCCTTGGGTCGGGCATCGAGGATTCGATGCCCGCGCTTGGGTCCACCCTCTCCGATGTTTCGTGGATGATCCAGAACGGGATCGACCCGGAGCTTGAAGCGGGCGTGAGTGCTCGCGTGTCGGCCGCTGTGCCGGCAATGGCGGGCGCAGTTAGTTCGGTTGCGCCCGACAGTGTTGCGCCTGCCGCGCAGGCTGCTGCTGGTGGCGTGACGTTCGCGCCCACGGCCAACACCACAGACCCGGATGAAGTCATTCAGGAGCTGTGGGGCAAGTTCGAGATTTGGCTACGTGAAACCGGACAGATGTAGAGAGGCGGTGGCTCGTGCCAACCAAACAGATCATGCTCGCGGATCAGGTTCTTCACGGCTCAACCCGTGAGGGTGAATGGATCACGGAAAAGATTTCCGGCTGGTACGAGCCGCCGAACTCAAAGGGTGGCGAGGAGGAGCGGGCGCTGGCTGATGGCGACTATGACGCGCAGCTCTACTACGCAGCCCGCATGGTCACCCTTGACGGGATTCTATTCCACAAAGGGCGGGGGCGAGCGGTGCAGGCGCTGGAGCGGCTGGCTGTTGCTGCCTCGCTGAACTCCCGCAAGCTGGTTGTGACCGACTTTGGCTTGAGCCGTTTCGCGAACGTGAAATTGCAGGGAGTGGATTTCACTCCAACTACGACGAGTGCGATCCGATGGCAAGTCCGCTTGAAGGCCACCGACCCGTATAAGTACGGCGAGAAGACCTCATTCTCGGGTGCGGCCGGCACGGCGTTCGATGTGTTCCAGCGTGGCACGGTTCCGGCATGGCCGTTCATCACGGTGACGGGGTCCATGCCGGGCGGGTATGAGGTGATGATCGGCGGGAAGCTTATCGAGGTCACCCGGGCGCTCACGACGGGCAACCCGCACACCATTGATACGCGCACGGGGATCCTTCGGGTGAACGGTGCAGTGGCGATCAACGGGCTGGGCATTGCCGAGTTGTTCCGGGTGAACCCTGGCATGCCGCAGTCGGTCTACGCGGTGGCCAAGAGCACTGGCACGGGCACGGTCAAGCTCGACGTGACTGACACTTATATCTAGAAGGAGGCCCCATGGCCGGGTACAAGGTCTATACGGTCTCCACGAGTACGTGGGGCGACCGGCAGCTGGTGGATGCGAAGGCGGCACCGTGGAAGCGGACGTTCAACGAGTCCGCCGGCGGATTGCAGGCCACCTTCAAGCTGTCGGATCCAAAGGTCGCCGCGGTGGCCCGGGCTGGTGCGCTGACTCCGGTGGAGCGGTGCCTGGTCGTGGAGCACGACGGCGTGGTCCTCTATGCGGGGATCATCTGGGAGGACGACTACGACGACGATGCGCGCACGCTCACCGTATCCCACGAGGATATCTGGTCGCTGCTTGCCCTGCGGCTGGTCGCGGCGGACCGTACCGGGGCCATTCCCGCGTGGAAGCAAACGTACTCCGGTCTGGAATACGACACCATCGTGAAGCGGCTGATGCAGCTTGCCACGACCGGGGCCGGGCGAACCCTCCCGATCCAGTACGAAGCCGACTACTCCGGTGGTCGGTCTCGCACCTACTACGGGTACAACCTGGACACCGCCATCGACGCGATCACGGAGATCGCGAACCTGCCCGGTGGTCCGGACGTGGATCTGCGCCCCGAGTGGGCAACCGCCAGTTCCACGCTCCAGTGGACGCTGCGGACCGGCAACATGAACCCGGATTCCAAGACCATCGAGGTTGTGGTGTCCGCGGACCATGCGGCGGTGAAGGGTATCAAGCGCAAGCGGTCCGCCCGGGAACGTTCCACCCGCATCATGGGTGTGGGCGAAGGGTCGGGCAAGGACATCAAGGTCCGCGCCAGCACCGACCCCGGGCCGTTTGAGCTGGAACGTATCGAGCAGGCCAAGAACGTGAAGAACCTGACCGACTTGCAGGACTTCGCGGACGGCAAGCAGTACACCCGCAACATGAATATCACCCAGTATTCGATGGACTTGAACATCCTCTCCCCGGTCATCGGGAACTTGTGGACGCTCAAGCCCGGCGCGTACCTGCGCTGGTACACCAGCGGAAACCCGGTGATCGCGGATGGCTGGAAGCAGCACAAGATCATCGAATACTCCGGGGATACGGCATCGAACTGGATCCATCTTGAATTGCAGTAGGAGGTTCCATGGCTGAGAAGATCAATCTCCGTTCCTCGAAGGTGAAGGAGCAGAAGCGGCGGGTTGCCGACTATGGCACCGAAACCCCGCTCTCATCGACGGCCGTGGAGCGCGGGTCTACACGGTGGCTCAGTGGGTCCACAGTCGTTATCGAGGGCCTGCTCGACGTCACCGGTACGACGACCATCAGTGGCGCCCTGAACGTTTCCGGGACCACAACGCTGTCCGGTGCCACGACCATCGCGGGCCCAACCGGCATCACCGGAGCGCTGACCATCGCAGGTTCGATGGATGTCACCGGGCCAACAACCCTCGCAGGAACCTTGGACATCACCGGGGACACCTCGATCACCGGCCTGTTGGACATCACCGGCAGGACCACGATCAGCAACGACTTGGAGCTGCTGGCAGGCGGCCTGTTCAAGGCCGGCGAAACATCGATCGAACCGACCGGCAAGGCAACGTTCGGGACCTTCATCATCGACCCGGCATCAAACAAGCTGATCCAGGCACCAGGCGGATGGCTCTTCAGCGACGGCATAGACCAGATGGGACTATCGTCATCGTCAACATCTAGCGTCAATCTCAACAGCTCGTACGCGGAACTGAACTATCTAGGTTCTTCAACGATTCGGGCTGAAGCGGGGTTGATCAACCTCAACGCGCCCCAGATCAGCGTCAACGGAAAGATGGTTGTTACTGGAGAGGTCACGCTCCAGTCGGCGACGCTTCGATTCACGGGTCTTTTGCCGGAGACCGCCAACCGCCCCAACCTACATATTGCCTCGAATGGCAGGATCTACAAGTCCACCTGGGTGCCGTAGATCCGGCGGACTACTTCGCGAGGAAGTCGCAGTAAGCCTTGTCGGCTGCGTACGACAAGTTCTTGTTGAACACCGCGGACTTGGAAACCTTGAACGGCTTCCCCTCATCGCAGAACGCATGCAGCCCCGCGACAACCTTCTTCGCAGAGGGATCATCCGAGATGCCGTGGGCGTTGGCCCGGGTCTCGGCGAACTCAACGAACTGCTTTTCGATCTGTGCATTCGGATTCTCCGACGGCGCAGCCGCTACCTCCGCCTTGGGGCTGGCGCTCGCCGACGCAGGCGCACTGGTCTCGGCCGTCAACGGTTCACTCGGGGATGCCGAGCACCCGGTCAGGGCCACAAGCGCGGCCACGGCAACAATCATTCCCCCATGTTTCATCATGTGCCGAAGTCTATGGCACCCCACCCACCACAAGCCAAAGGATGACCGCATGGACCCCGACGAACTATTCCTCCACAATCACATCCTCGCCGAGTACCAGCAGGAAGTGCACCGGCTCAAGTTCGAGCTGGCGCGGGCAAACGCCCAGTCCGCGCAGAAGGACCAGCGCAATGCCGAGCTGGAGCGCCAGCTGGTAGCGGCCCGGGGTCCGTCCTTGCCCCACGGGCCAGCGGGTGACGCTTCCCCGAAACCCGGCCCGCCTCCCTCCCGCTAACCCCAACCCACCCCAAGCCACCGATCGCACGGTGGCTTTCCTATTGCCCGAAAGGCGGTGCCCCATTGCCAACGATCACTGGGGAACTTCGAGACATCGTGGGCGCCACGCTCACCTCCCGGGTCGGGAAGCTGGTCTTCCGGCTCAACACCCCCAACATCGGCACGGCCGGCGCCATTGCCTCCCGTGTCCTGCCCACCGCTGAGCACCCGGTCACCCCCTCGTCCGATGGATCGTTCTCGGTGGAACTGACCCAAACCGACCTACTGCTCACCGATGCCTGGTACGTCCTGAGCATCGAGTGGAACGACGCGAGCATGCCGAACACCGACTTCCCCGAGTGGCAGATCCGGGTCACCGGCGGCGGAACCCTGCTGGATATGGTCGTGCTCGGTCCCCCGCATGGCGGGTGGGGCGGCCCGCTGGCCAACCTTTCCCTGGTGCTCGTCAGCCTGACCCAGCCGGAGAACCTGCAAGCGGGCCAGCTCTGGCTTCAGGCGGCACCCGATTCCTACGCAAGCCCGAACCCGGCACTAAACACCGGCAAACTCTTTAGGGGGGCATGACCCATGGCACTAGCAAAACGAGTCGTCCACGTCGCATCACTTCGAGGCCCCGAAGGACCGATCGGCCCCGCCGGCCCGGGCTGGTCCCGAGGCTTGGTTCCAGACGGAACCAATCTCGACAGTTGGAAGACCGCGGCATATGTGGGCGGGTGGTTCATTGCCTCGCCCGAATCAGCCGCTACGATTACTGGCTTGCCGACTGGCTTTACCCGCGGCAACTTGGCTATTCATGCTGGCCCCGCCGGGTATTCGTATGTAACGCAGGTGCTGATGCAGTCCGGGCCGCGCCCCGTAACTTACACCCGCACGATGCTCAGCGCCGAACTGTGGTCCGAATGGCAGACGATGCTCACCACGGGCAGGATCCTTGCCGAGGGAACCCGCCTGGACGACTGGTCAGGGCATGAGCGCGCCGGGTCTTGGTACGTCCCCACAGGCCCGCATGCGGCAACAATTGTCGGGCTGCCCTCCCGGCTCCCGGGTAACCTGCTGGTGCTCTCAGGCCCCCCGGGGTACAGCTATACCGCCCAGGTCTACCTCACGTCGGGGAACATCGATGAGCAGGCCGTGTACTGGCGCTCGCTCGCTGGCGTGGGGGCATGGTGGTCGTGGAAGGCGCTCGGCACCAATAGCGGCGGCGGGGGCGGTGACCCTTATGAGCCCGTAGCCGCTGGCATGAAGAATGCCGACCTGCTGGACATGCTCGTACAGCGCAAGGGCGGGCCAATCGGGACGGGCGGACGTGCCGGATTTGCTCTCCGCGTTGACCACGGGACCGACGCATTCCAGTCCGACCTTGGGCCACTTGTGAAAAAATACGGTATCCCATTGACTATGGCGGTCTACTCCAAGCAGCGAGAGGTCAACCCGGACAACAACGGTGTTGAGTGGAGCATCGTTGAGCAATGGCATCGCACCCATGGCATGAGCTTCGGCAACCACTCAGACGACCACTTGGACAAGCCAGACGCAGGCGGGTGGGAAGGTGGAACCATCGGTTCAGCGGCAGCCCTAAAGAGCCTGATGCCCACCGTCCCGGTCGAGCAGTACATTCCTCACGGGTCGGTAGGATTCGATCGCTACGGCGGATTCAACGCGGCAAACTCGCACGACGCAATCGTGGGCACCTTGGCCGGGCGAATGGCACTGTCGTCGCATGCACTAGTTTCCGGGTACAGAGGGGGTCAGTTTCGGCCATTGCACGGTCGCCCAATGCAAGGCTTGGCTCACTGGACCATGGAGGAAGCGACCCCTGCCGAGTTCAAGGCGATGCTCGATGAGGCCATCTCCGAAAAGGTTGGCCTGGCGGTCATGTTCCATCCCGAGTTCATCGGCAGGACCAACAAGATGACCTGGGAGCAGGTGGAAGAATGCCTTGCCTACGTGGCGCAGAAGCGGGATGAGGGCGTACTCATTCCTCTCACCCTGGATGGTTTGGCCTGCGCAGACTCTGGCTCTTCCTTCCGGCATGACCTTCACCTCGACCCCCTCCTCTCCACTCCAGCGTCTTGGACGGGATCCGGCTTTACGCTAACGGCTGGAGCGTTCACCTCCAGTTCGGCGGGCGCGTCTGTTTATCATGACGTTCCCATGACGCGTAAGACGTGGGCACGCGGGGGCGTGCGTGAGGCGCAGTGGAAGGTCAATGTCAGTAGCACTGCAACGGTAACCGTTTCGGCGGCCTCGGCGAACGGGACATGGACTACCGATCGCACCGTTCAGCTTGCCACGGGGCAACGGAAAATCCACTTGCCCTTCGGGATTCCCCTAAACCAGTCCCAGCCAATCCGCACGAAGCTGACAGTGGTGTCGGGTGGGCTGACCATCTCGGAGTCCCACCTGTACTCAAGCTAGACCTAACCAGAGCCAACCAAGCGCCCGCGGGGGCGCATCTTTGATGCCCTCCGCGGGCGCAACCCTCCCTCCCGAAAGGCAACCATGCCCATCATCCTCGCGCCGGAAGGTGCCGCCCATGCCTGACCCGACCCACTCCCGGAGGTAACCCCGTGATGGACGCTATACCGTGGGCCGCGATTGGGGGGCTCACTCCCGGCGGCATCGTGACACTGGTCGTCTGGATGGTCCTCACCGGCCGCATCATCCCCAAATCAACTTATGACGTGATGGTGAAGGCCCGCGACGACTGGCAAGCCACCGCACAGAAAAAGCAGGAGATCATCCAGACGCAGGCCGAAGCGATCCGGGACCAGTCTGTGGTCGCGGAAACCGTCGCGAAGGTCATGACGGCTGTGCAGGATGCGACGCGGGCAGGTGACGCGCCATGATCTTCCCCCGCAAGCGCAGGAAGCAAGCCGACCGTGAAGCCCTTGAAGCGTTGGCCGCGAAGATCCAGGCAGGTGTTGAGCTTGCGGCGGTGAAGGAAATCCGTCGCGAGGTCGGCGCACAGTCCGAACGGATCCGCGAAATCAACGCGGCAAACCATTTCAGTGAAGGCCTGCACAGGTCGTTTAGGAGCAGGCCAGTATGACGATCCAACCACTTACCGGCATCCTCATGGCCGTAGCACTCACCGAAACCGTTGTTGTGATGATCGGCTGGCACCGGATGACCAATGGTGCATGGACCGGGTTCCCTGCTGGCCGGGTCCTCATGGGCCTACTCGGGGTGCTAGCGGCGATCCTCACGCTCGCGACCATATCTAGCTGGCTCCCCGGGTTCCCGGGCCGCCCATGGATCTACGTCGGGCTGTACATGTCCCTGATCGTGGTGCTTGGTTGGCTCGGCTGGACGATCTTCCGTGAGCAACACAAACGCAACTAGCACCCCGAACCCCCAAGCCCGTGACCGTCCTGGTCCGGGCTTTTCTCATGCCCGAAAACAGGAGGCCCTCGCCATGAGCGATATCCCAGACCCGTTGGATGCGATCGAGGACTTCGACGCGGAAGACCCCAACCCGGAGCCGGTCACCGATCCGGAACACCCCGACTACATCGAGCCCGCGGCCGGCATCCGGCCCCGCGCTCGGAAGGAAGGCTGATCCATGGCTATCTACAGCGGCTACGTTGGCGCCAAGACCTGCACGCAGGGACCGACCACTGGTGCCCGCGGGGCCATTGCTTGGTTCCTGGCCAAGTACGCGGACGACGGCGGCCTGAACGCGGGCATCTACAACTGCCGGCCCATCCGCGGCTCCACCCGCACCACGTCCCTGCACGGCGAAGGCCGGGCCTTCGATGCCGCCATCCGGCCGTACTCCGCGGCGTACGGGACCAAGCTGGCCGACCTGATCCGCCGGCACTCGGCCGAGCTTGGCGTCCAGTGCGTGATCTGGAACCGTCGGATCTGGTCCGGCTACTACGACGAATGGCGCACGTACACGGGAGTGAACCCGCACGTGGACCACCTGCACGTGGAGCTGTCGTGGGCTGCGGCGAACCGCAGTGTCGCCGACACGGTGGCGCTGTGGGAGAAGGTGTTGGGCGATCTGGTGGATGACGACACCGAGGTGAAGCCGGTCGGCAGCACCAAGCCGAGCACCTCCGCCACGCCGTCCACGGGCGGCGGGTCGGTTGTGGACTGGCTCAACGCCCGCAAGCGCGATTCGTCCTACGCGGCACGCGCCCGACTGGCGGCCCAGTACGGCATCAAGGGCTACTCGGGCACCGCGGCGCAGAACACGGCGTTGCTGGCCAAGCTCAAGGGCGGGGCACCGGCGGAGAAGCCCGCGCCGGTCAAGCCGAAGCCCGCGGCAAAGTTCGTGGCGCAGATGGCCGCGGAGGTCCGCGCCGGCAAACACGGCAATGGCCACGACGTGCGCCGCAAGTCCCTCGGGATCAGCGCCGCGGTCTATGCGCAGGTGCGCGCCGCCGTGAACGGCAAAGCCGCGGGCAAGAGCATCGCGGACATGGCCACCGAAGTCATCCAGGGCAAGCACGGGAACGGCCACGCGGCCCGGCAGAAGTCCCTCGGCGTCACCAACGCGACCTACGCCAAGGTCCGCGCCGAAGTCAACCGACGAGCATAAGGAGCAACACCGTGTCCAAGCACATCGCACTCACCACACAGAGCGCGCACCCGTGGCGGGCCGTCATCCGCACGCTACTGGCTGCCGTGATCGCGCTGGCCGCCATGGCGCCGCTGATCTACTCGGCCATCACGCAGGCCGACCCCGAGGGCGCTACCGGGGCCGCAGCGGGGGCGCTAGCCATCGCTGGTGCCATTACCCGCGTGCTGGCCCTCCCGGTCGTTGAGACGTTCTTGCAGCGCTTCGTGCCATGGCTGGCTGCCTCGGCCCGTGGCGACGGCGACCCGGCCAACTTGGACGGTTACCCGGTTGCCGAGCCGCACCCCGCGACCGAGGCGGACCCGGAGCGATACCGCGGCGAGTAGAGCGGCGTCAAAAGTGAATCGTTACAGAAACGTGACCACGCTACACCATTGAAACAAGCCCCGGTCATGGTGTAGCAGTTTCACAAACCCGACTCATTCACGGTTCCCAACCACTCGCAAAACCCGCGCACACATGCGGGATGCGTTGCCAACGAGCTGACCGGCACGGTGACCACGCAAAGAAGCCCCCGAACCATCCGGCAACGGACAGTTCGGGGGCTTCTTTTTTGTGCCCGGAATCAGGCGGTGAGTTCTCCGCGCTTCTTCTCGGGGATCGCCTTCACTGGCTCGATGTCGAACAGCCCTCCCATTGCGGCGCCCATCGTTAGGGCCCCACGCTTGAGTGCTTCGGGCATCAGGTGCGAGTAGATCTTTGACGTGGTGTTGATCGACTGGTGACCCATAAGCCTGGACAGGTCGAACATCGTAGAGGGAGGATCGCCCGCCAACATCCATGACGCGTACGTGTGGCGCAGGTCGTGGATCCGCGGGGACTTCTTGAGCCCGTCCGCTTGGGCTGCCCTCAGTGCCGGCTTCCATGCCTTGTTGTGGAGTGCTTGCGTGGTGACTTCTCCCCCGGCCTTCATCCGGAACACCTGCTTATCGGCCGCACACGCCTGCACCTGGGGCGCAACGGCCCGCGCTAGGGCAGAGTCCATCGGGACTGTCCGGCGTGCTTGCTCGGTCTTTGGTGGGCCAATGGTGCGCCCGTTCTTGTCGTCGCGCTTCCACGCCTTTGTGACGCGCACCGTGTACTCCCCGCCCGCGTCGCTAAAGTCGCCCGGAATCAGGGCTGTGGCCTCACTGAACCGGAGCCCCGTCCCCACCAGAAACAGGATCAGAGGATGGAAATGCCTATCTAGATGCTTGAGGACCAAAGCAAGTTCCGACTTCGTGAGGAACGTGGCCTTATCCTCGGTATGGTCGGCCTTCGGAAGCCTCGTGTGTTCGCATGGATTGTCGGCTCGATACTTCTTGTACTGGGCCGTCTTGACGATGGAGTACAGGAACCCGTGAACGTTGCCAATCGTCTTTGGCGAGAGGCCCTTGCCTCGCATGTACTGCACCCACTCGGCTACGTCCTCTTCGGTGAGCAGGTTCACTGGCATATCCCCCAGCGTCGGGTTGATGTGGTTCACCAGCATGCGCTCATAGGTATGCCGACTATGCACGCTGATGTCGCTCAGTCGCTTGAGGTGAGTCTCGGCAACGTCTCTAATTTTGGGGCTATCAGAGGACGCGGCAAGAATCTGGCGCTCTGCCTTGAGTGCGTCATGGTCGCACGCTTCGAGCACCTTTTTGAACATCTCGGCCTCGGGCAGTGTTTCGAAAGATTCATTGTCCTGCTTGCCATGCACGCGCCACTTCACCTGATAGGAGGTGATGATCCCCTTCGCGTTTTTGCGGGGTATGAGACTAGCCATGTGCCCTAGTTTAATCGACCTTGGGAACACAAGGCCAGAGAATGGGAACAGGCCCGGAAACATCTGCATGTTTCCGGGCCTGATTCGGTCGGGCTAGCGGGATTCGAACCCTAGCCATGTGCCCTAGTTTAATCGACCTTGGGAACACAAGGCCAGAGAATGGGAACAGGCCCGGAAACATCTGCATGTTTCCGGGCCTGATTCGGTCGGGCTAGCGGGATTCGAACCCACGGCCTCCTGACCCCCAGTCAGGCGCGCTACCAAGCTGCGCCATAGCCCGGTTGCTTTCGCAGCCGTTCTCCCTCACTCTCGTGAAGGTGCCGTCTGCGAAAAGCTCCGTGATTACCCTACCCTATTTTTTCGACTACTTCGAACGCTGGCGCTTTTCGCGCACCCGCATCGCCACTTCAATGGGCGTGCCCTCGAAGCCGAAGGTCTCACGAAGCCTGCGGGTAATGAACCTGCGGTACCCTGGATCCAAGAAACCTGTGGTGAACAGCACAAAACGGGGTGGTCGCGAGGACACCTGGGTGCCGAAGAGAATGCGTGGCTGCTTGCCTCCGCGCAGGGGGTGCGGGTGCGCCGCCACAAGCTCGCCCAGGAAGGTGTTGAGCTTGCCGGTGGAGATGCGCTTGTCCCAGGACTCCAGGGCCGTGTGCAGGGCGGGGACGAGCTTGTCCTTGTGCCATCCGGTCTTCGCCGAGATGTTCACCCGCGGTGCCCACTCCACGTGCGCCAGGTCGGTCTCGATCTCGCGCTCCAGGTAACGGCGGCGGTCGTCGTCCATCAGGTCCCACTTGTTGAAAGCGAGCACCAGGGCACGACCCGAATCGATGGTCATCTGCAGGATGCGAACATCCTGCTCGGAGAGGACCTCGTCCACCGCAACGAGCACGACGGCCACCTCGGCCTTTTCCAGGGCGGCCTGGGTACGCAGCGAGGCGTAGTAGTCCGAGCCCTGCGCCATGTGCTGGCGGCGGCGGATGCCGGCGGTGTCCACGAAGCGGAAGACCTCGCCGCCAAGCTCGACGAGCTCGTCGACCGGGTCGCGGGTGGTGCCGGCGAGGGTATCAACGACCACGCGCTCGGAACCGGCCATCTTGTTCAGCAGCGAGGACTTGCCCACGTTCGGGCGGCCGATCAGCGCGATGCGGCGCGGGCCGCCGCGCGGGATGATGCCGCCGAAGGCGGAGAACTCGGGAAGCTTGGCCACAACGGCGTCCAGCAGGTCGGCCGCGCCGCGACCGTGCAGGGCCGAAACCGGCCAGGGCTGGCCGAAGCCCAGGCCCCAGAGGAACGCGGCCTCGGATTCCTGGTTGAAGTCGTCGACCTTGTTGGCCACCAGCAGCACCGGCTTCTTCTTCCGGCGCAGCATCTTCACGACCGCCTCGTCGGTGGCGGTGGCGCCGACGCGCGAGTCCACGACGAAGAGGATGACGTCGGCCAGGTCGGCTGCGACCTCGGCCTGCTCGGCGACGCGGGCGTGGATGCCCTTGGCATCGTGCTCCCAGCCGCCGGTGTCAACGATGGTGAACTTCTTGCCCAGCCACTCGGCCTGGTAGGACACGCGGTCGCGGGTCACGCCCGGGACGTCCTCCACGACGGCCTCGCGGCGGCCCAGGATGCGGTTGACCAGCGTGGACTTGCCCACGTTGGGGCGCCCGATGATGGCCACCACCGGCGGGATGACCTCGTCGGCGTCGTCGTCGAAGTCGTCGCCCAGGTGCGCCAGCAGTTCGGCGTCCTCCGGGTCCAGTTCGTAGTCGTCGAGGCCGGCCAGCAGCGCGGTGGCGCGTGCGTCGGCATCCTCGTCGCTGATCTCGGCCAGGCGGTCGGCGATGTGGTCCTCGTTGAACGGGACGTATTCGGCGCCCTCGTCCGGAAGCAGGCTCTCACTCATGGTGTGGTTCCTTTGCGTTGCGTGCCTCCACCAAACGCGGAAGCCGGTATCAATTCAAGCATGTCTCCCGCCCGCGCGTTTCGGTGCCTGGGCACCGCTGCCGCTGGCGGGGATGGTGTGATCCGTTGGTGCTGGATCGAAGTGGTGGAGCTAGGCGGCCTGGGCCTTGATGGCTTCGAGGACGGTTGCAACCGTTTCCTCGAAGTCCAGGTCCGAGGAATCCACGGTCACGACGCCGTCGGCGGCGACCTGGAAGTTGACCACGGTCGAGTCCTTGGCGTCGCGGGCGAGCACCTGGGCCTCGAGCTCGGCGGCGGACTGGGTGCCGCCCAGCTGCAGCCCGCGGCGGCGCAGGCGCGCCTCCTCGGAGGCGGTGAGCAGGATGCGGGCCTCCGCGTCGGGTGCCACCACGGTGGTGATGTCCCGGCCCTCGGCCACGATGCGCGGGTGCGCCGCGATGATGGCGCGCTGGCGTGCCACCAGCTCCGCGCGTGCCTCCAGGTTCGTCGCGACGGCCGAGACGGCCGCGGAGACGAACGGCTCGCGGATCGCCTCGGTCACGTCGGTGCCGTGGATCGTCACCTTCTCCACGTCGGGATCGGTGGAGATGAACAGGTCGGCGGCCTTCACCGCCGCGGCGACCGCGGCGGCATCGGCCAGGTCGGTGCCGGCATCCAGCGCATGCCAGGTCACGGCGCGGTACATCGCACCGGTGTCCAGGTACGCTGCGCCCAGGCGGCGGGCGGCCTCCTTGGAGACCGAGGACTTGCCGCTTCCGGAGGGGCCGTCGATGGCCACCGTGATTTTCTGCATTACTGCGCAACCTTCCAGCCAAGTGCACTAAGCACTGTGATCAATTCTTCGCGACGTCCCGGGATGACCGAGACGTCGACCAGGCCGACCTGGTGGCCGGCGGAGTGTTCGACCCGGAGGTCCTCGACGTTGATGCCGGCATCCCCGATGTCGGCCAGCAGCTTGGCGACCTGCCCGGGCTTGTCCTTGACCACGACGGTGACCAGCGCGAAGGCCTGCGGCGGGGCGCCGTGCTTGCCCGGGATCCGCGCCTGCCCGGCGTTGCCCTCCCCCATCAGCTGGGCAAGGTCCAGCAGCGCGCCGGAGGCCGTCGGGTCCGAGAGGGTGGCGACAAGCCGGTCCAGGTCCTCGCGCATGCCGCGCAGGATCGGGACCAGTGCCCCGGCGTTGTGGCTGAGGATCTGGATCCACAGCTTCGGGTCCGAGGCCGCGATCCGGGTGGTGTCGCGCAGCCCGTTGCCGGCCAGCGCCAGCGAGTGGCCCGGGGCGTTGAGCAGCCGCGAGGCGATCAGCGAGGAGGCGACCTGCGGGAAGTGCGAGATCAGCGCGACCGAGGCGTCGTGGTCCTGCGCGTTCATGCGCGCGACCGTGGCGCCCAGGTCGATGGCCAGCGCCTCGGCGGTCTTCACCGAGTCGCCGCGCGACCCCGCGTGCGCGCAGATCACCCACGGCATCGAGGTGAACAGCTCACCGCGGGCCGAGGCCGGGCCGGAGCGTTCGCGCCCGGCCATCGGGTGGGTGCCCACGTAGCGGGCCAGGTGCTCGTCGGTGATGCGCGCATCGGCACGCACCGCCTCCAGGATCGAGCCCTTGACGGAGGCGATGTCCACCACGGTGGACATCGGGTACTCCAGCAACGCCTCGGTGACCACGGAGGCGGTGACATCCGGCGGCGCGGCGACCACCACGAGCTCGGGGGCCAGCGGGCGCCCCGGGACGTGGATGGTGCCGGCGCCGATGTCCTGTGCGACGGTTTGCGCGCTGGGCGAGGGGTCGACGAGCCAGACGTTCAGTCCGCGCTGGCTCAGCCCCAGCCCGACGCTGGTGCCCAGCAGCCCGGTGCCGATGACCAGGATCGGTCCGGCCAGGTGCGTGGTGGGCATGTGGCTACATCCCCACCATTGCCAGCAGGTGCCCGACTTCCTGCTTGCCCAGCGGGCGGATGGTGCCCTGCTTCTGGTCGCCCAGGCGGATCGGGCCGACCTGGACGCGGACCAGGCGGGTCACCGGGAAGCCGACCTCTTCGAAGAGGCGGCGCACGATGCGGTTGCGCCCGGAGTGCAGGATGACCTCCACGAGCACGTGCCCGGGGGTGGAGTCGATCAGGCGGAAGGAGTCGACGGACTGCCAGCCGTCCTCCAGCTTGATGCCCTTCTTCATCTGCGCGCCGATGCCCGAAGGCAGCGGGCCGCGGACCTGCACCAGGTAGGTCTTGGGGACCTCGTGGGAGGGGTGGGCCAGCCGGTTGGCGGCCTCGCCGTCGTTGGTCAGGATCAGCAGGCCCTCGGTCTGGTAGTCCAGCCGGCCCACGTGGAAGAGGCGCGTCTGGCCCTGCTTGCGCAGGTAGTCCGCGATGCACTTGCGGCCCTCGGGGTCCTCCATGGTGGAGACCACGTTGCGCGGCTTGTTGAAGACGAAGTACTGCATGTCCGCGTTCAGCTGCAGGCGCATGCCGTCCACGTGCACGGAGTCGTGCTCGGGGTCGATGCGGATGCCGGGTTCGGTGATGAGCACGCCGTTGACCTCGACGCGGCCGTTGGCGATCATTTCTTCGCAGACGCGGCGCGAGGCCACCCCGGCGTTGGCCATGACCTTCTGCAGGCGCACGCCCTCGAGGTCCGAGTGCGCGGCGGCCGCCTGTGCCCGCTGGGTGGGCCGGGTGCGCTCGGCGTTGACCGGGCCCAGGTTCTTGCCGAAGCGTTCCTTGCCGAAGGCCTGGGGGCCGCCGTACTTCTTCTTGCCCGGGGCCCCGGCCTTCTTGGACTGCTTCGGGCCGCCGTGGGCCTTGGACCAGGAACCGGCCGAGGACTCGGTGCCGCGCTCCGAGCCGGATCGCGGGGTGGAGGAGCGTGGGTTTTGGTCGGAACGGCCAGCACCGGTTGCTCCACGGCCGCGGCCGTTGCCGGAGCCTTGTGGGCGCTGGTTGCCGCGGCCTGGGCGGGATCCCTGGGTCATGATCTGTCCTTATGTTGTTTCGTGGTTCGCCGATTGCCAGGGCGAATCAACGTCGTAGTCGTCGATGTCACCCACTCCGGGAAGATGCGGGGAGATCCTGGGCAGCTCGGAGATACTGCCCAGTCCCAATCTTTCCAGAAAGTACGAGGTGGTCTGATACAACGTGGCACCACTTTCACCGTCGTCGGGTGCTTCGTGGATCAGCCCGCGCGTGAGTAAGGTGCGCACCACCGAATCGACGTTGACCCCGCGAATCGCCGCGATCCTGCCGCGGGAGACCGGTTGCCGGTAGGCGATCACTGCCAAAGTTTCCAGCGCTGCCTGGGTAAGTCTTGCCGTTTGGCCGTCGATGACGAAGCGTGAAACGAAGGGAGCAAATTCACGTCGGGAGAAGATGCGCCAGCCGCCGGCCAATTCACGCAGCTCAAAACCGCGTGGTGTATCCCCACCATCATACTGTGCCCGCAGCTTTTCAAGGGCCGCTGTGACGCGTTCCTCACCGACCTCGAGCACGCGGGCGAGGTGGCCGGCGGAGATGGGTTCGTCGATGACCATCAGCACCGCCTCGATGCCCGCTTCCAGTCCCCCGGGCAGCGAATCAACGGAGCCTTGGCCCTCGGCGGCCTCCCGCGGCGGGACCGGGGCCGGGGCTGCGGGGTGTGCCGAGGCCGGGGCGGTGACGGGTTCGTTCATGGTTCTTCCCCCTGTGCGGGTGGTGCCAACGTGGCGGATGTCTCGGAGTCGATGCCGGGCCCGGGCCCGTATTCCTCGTGCAGTGCGGCCGGATCCCAGTCGGTGTCGGCCGCCAACCAGCGCACGGCCAGCTCCTGGAGCGGGGCGTCCTGCGAAAAGGCGATGACCTGCTCGCGGTACATCTCCAGCAGGGCCAGGAAACGGGCGACGACCACCAGGTGGCTGGAGGCGTCCGCGACCAGCTCGCCAAACACCAGGGTCCCGCGCTCCTTGAGCATCGAGGCCAGGATGGCGGCCTGCTCGCGCACCGAGACGTTGCCGCCGTGCAGGTGCGCAATGCCGACCTCGGTGGGCTCGGGGGCCTTGGGCGCCAGCGCCGCGACGGCAAGTTGGGCCAGCTCCCCCGGGGTGGTCTTGAAAAGCAGTTCCGGCAGCAGTGCGGCGAAGTGCGCCTCCAGCCCCGCCTGGCGCGGGAAGCTGGCGGCCTCGTCGAGCAGTTTTTCGGAGATCCAGCCGGCGGCGTGCTTGAACGCCTTGTACTGTAGCAACCGGGCAAAGAGCAGGTCGCGGGCCTCGAGCAGCGCCATGTCCTCGTCGGACTCGGCATCGGTGTTCGGCAGAAGGCGGGCGGCCTTCAGGTCCAGCAGCGTGGAGGCGATGACCAGGAACTCGGTGGTCTCATCCAGCGCCTTGGCGCCTCCCCGGGCCTGCAGGGCCTTGAGGTAGGCAATGAACTCGTCGGTGACCTCGGCCATGGCGATCTGGGTGATGTCCAGCTCGCGCTTGGCGATCAGCGAGAGCAACAGGTCGAAGGGACCGGTGAAGTTTTCCAGCGAAACCCGAAAGCCACCGGCCGGTTCCTTCTCGGGGACCGGCGCGGTGGCCAGGGGGTCGGCGGCGGGTGCCGTCATTACGGGGCGCCGCCACGGGCGATCAGTTCCTTGGCCAGCTGGCGGTAGGCCTCGGCACCGGGGTGGTTGGTCGCGTAGGACGTGATCGGCTCGGCCGCCACGTTGGCGTCGGCGAACTTGATGGTCCGGCGGATCACGGTCTCGAAGACGGTGTCCCCGAACGCCTCGACCAGCCGGCCCACGACCTCGCGGCCGTGCAGCGTGCGCGGGTCGTACATGGTTGCCAGCACCCCGTCGATGGACAGCGCCGGGTTCAACCGGTCCTGGACCTTCTCGATGGTTTCGACCAGCAGCGCCACCGCGCGCAGCGCGAAGAACTCCGCCGTCAGCGGGATGATCACGCCGTGGGCGGCGGTCAGCGCGTTGACGGTGAGCAGTCCCAGGGACGGCTGGCAGTCGATGAGCACGATGTCGTAGTCGTCGGTGACCGAGCGCAGCGCGCGCTCGAGGACCTGTTCGCGGGCGACCTCGTTGACCAGCTGGACCTCGGCGGCAGAAAGGTCGATGTTGGCCGGCAGCAGATCGACGTTTTCCACGTCGGTGGTGATGATGGCGTCACGGATCGTGGTTTTGCGGTCCATCAGCACGTTGTAGACGGTGACGTCTAGCTCGTGCGGGTTGGTCCCGAAGCCGGCGGACAGCGCGCCCTGCGGGTCGAAGTCGACCAGCAGCACCTTGCGCCCGTATTCGGCCAGCGCCGCGGCGAGGTTGATGGTGGAGGTCGTCTTGCCGACCCCGCCCTTCTGGTTGACCATGGCGATCACGCGGGCCGGGCCGTGGGATTCCAGTGGCAAGGGCTCGGGGAAAATCGTCATCGGGCGACCCGTGGGTCCCAAGGGGGTTGGCTCCTTGAGCAAACCCGCGCCTCGCGACTTGCTGCCCTGTTCCTCGCTCACGGTATGAACCACGCTTCCGTTCGTTGTGCGATCTGTTTGACTACTTCAATCAAGGGTATAGGTTGCGCACCGGGCTTTGACCAATCGGCTGCACGGCGAGCCTTTACCTTGAAGTTGAAGTCCAATGTTCGGTGCGGGGTGTTTCCGGGGCGCGTCAGCGCTGGCCGTTTTCCGCGGCCCTGGCCGTGGACTGCGCCCAGGCGGCGTGCTCGGCGCCCAGCACCTCGTCGATGAAGCACGCCAGCCTCGCCCGCCGCTTCCCGGGGTCGGCATAGCCCCCGGCGCCGGCCGCATAGAAGAATCCCTCGTGGCGCATCCGTTCGGCGGTGCCGCGGTAATTCAGCCACTTGGCATGGAATTGCCCGATCTGCGCCAACCCTTCGACCAGCACGATCAGCGCCCCGAGTCCCGCGGTCACCGGTGCCGGAGCAGCCAGTGCCGCCAGCACCGTGACGGCCGCCGCGCAGCCCAGAGTGAGGATCCGCAGGCCCTGGTGGGCGCGGCGGGCGCGCGTTGCCGCGCCCTCGTACCAGCGGAACCGGGCACAGAATTCGCGCCACAACAGGTCCTCGGCGTCGCGCACCTCCTGCGGGGCGGGCAACTCGGGGCCAAGGCTTTCCCAGGCCGGCCGTCGCGGCCCCTTCGCTCGTGCCATGGCATCCTCCCAGGTGGGTCCGCTTGGTTCCGGTGTCGCACCAAGACCACTATGCACCCGGCATCCGGCACCGTCCATGGGCGTGAAGGACCATGAGGCACTTGCGCGCCCAACGGGCGAACGCCAGGGGTCCCGGTCCGGGGCCCCTGGCGTTCGTGCGGAAGTTCCGCGCAGCTTAGTGCTCGTTGGCGGTCAGCGAGAGCTCGTCGAAGGGACGGTCCCCGGCGAGCACGGCGCGGGCCTGCTCCATGTCGATTTCCTTGGTCCACGTGCCGATCAGCAGCGTTGCCACGGCGTTGCCGGTGAAGTTGGTCAGTGCGCGGGCCTCGGACATGAACTTGTCGATGCCCACGATCACGCCCATGCCGTCAAGCAGTTCCGGGCGGTGCGACTGCAGGCCGGCGGCCAGCGTGGCCAGGCCTGCGCCGGTGACCCCGGCGGCGCCCTTGGAGGCGATGATCATGAAGACCAGCAGGGAGATCTGCTCGCCGAGGTTCATCGGCATGCCCATGGCGGTGGAGACGAACAGCGCGCTCATGGTCAGGTAGATGGCGGTGCCGTCGAGGTTGAAGGAATAGCCGGTGGGAACCGTGATGCCCACGACCGGCTTGGAGACGCCCACGTGCTCCATCTTGGCGATCAGGCGCGGCAGGGCCGACTCGGAGGAGGAGGTGGAGAAGATCAGCAGGTACTCGCGGGCCAGGTACTTCAGCAGCGCGAAGATGTTCAGCCCGGTCACGGCGCGCAGCAGCGAGCCGAGGATGACCACGATGAACAGCGCGCAGGTGGCGTAGAAGGCACCCATGAGGATGGCCATGGAGCCGATGGCGGCCCAGCCGGTGGCGCCGACGACCGCGGCGATGGCCCCGAAGGCGCCGATCGGGGCGATCCACATGATCATCATCATCAGGCGGAAGACCACGGCCTGGATGTGCTTGATGGCGCCGAGGACGGGCTCTCCGCTCTTGCCCATGGACTGCAGGGCGAAGCCCACGAACAGGGCCAAGACCAGGGTGGGCAGCACCGGGATGTCGCCCGGGATCAGTTCGAGCAGGAACTTGACGGTCGCGTTTTCGGTTCCGCCGGCGGCCCCCTCGTAGGGCTGCAGCTTCAGGCCCGCCCCGGGGTGGATCAGGTTGCCGACGAACAGGCCGATGGCCAGCGCGAAGGTGGACATGGTGATGAAGTAGAGCAGTGCTAGGCCGCCGACCTTGCCGACGGTGGCGGCCTTCGCGATCGAACCGATGCCCAAAACAATGGTGCAGAAGATGACCGGCGCGATGATCATCTTGATCAGCGCGACGAACCCGGTGCCCAGCGGCTTGAGCGCCTTGCCGAGGTCCGGGGCCAACAATCCGATCGCGGCACCGGCAACCACGGCGATGATCACCATGATGTACAGCCAGTGGGTGCGGTCCTTCTTGGCGGGTGCTTCCTGGTTCTCGATCGGGTCCCGGTCCAGGATTCCTGTCGATGTTGGCGTCGTTGCCATGGGGTGGCTCCTTCTGAACGAATGTCTGCTGCGGGGAGGCGGCGGGGGCGGTGGCGCTTGCTGTGCCCGGGCTTCTTCATCCATGGTGGGGGCGAACGTGATCGATATCTCTCTTGTGTTCATAATGGTCATGGCATGCTTGCCCGCGTGCCACCCTTGAAGGCAGCGCCCATGCACCCGGCACCGGGCACCTCAGACGGAAGGTGGCATCGATGCCACGGTCCCCGGGCGGCCCGTCCGCCCCCGCATCCAGGGAACGCAGCGCGAGCCCGGCGCGTTCCCCCTACTCGCTGGCGACCCGCATCTTCGTCGCGCAGCTGGCGCTGGTTGCCCTGGTGGTGCTGGTGGTCAGCACGGCCAGCTACCTCAACGCCCGGACCCAGGCCCATGAATTCGCCGCCAAGCGCGTGCTCTCCGTCGCCGAGACCCTGTCCCACGACCCCTTCGTCATCAACGCGGTGCAGCAGCCGGACCCCTCCGGGGCGTTGGTGCCCTTTGCCAAGAACATCGTGTCGCACGCGGCGGTGGACTTCGTGACCATCATGGACACCGACCGCACCCGCTACACCCACCCCACCGCCAGCGAGATCGGCCGCAAGTACGTCGGCAGCGTCGAGCAGGCGCTGGCCGGGCACAGCCAGGTCGAGGACTACCGCGGCACCCTGGGCCCCTCGGTGCGGGCCATCGCCCCGATCCGGGATGCGGGCGGGAACGTCACCGCGATGGTGGCGGTGGGCGTGACGCTGCAGTCCCTGGGCGCCACCCAGGCCGCGCTGGTTCCGGCGATCCTGGCCGTGGGAGTGCTGGCGGCGGGGCTCGGCGCGGTGTTCACCTATGCGTTGGCCCGATACCTGCGCCGCGCCACCCTGGGCTACGGCCCGGAGGAGCTGCGCCGGCTCTACGCCTACTACTTCTCCGCGCTGCATTCGCTGCGCGAGGGCCTGGTGCTGGTCGATGCCAGGGGGCGGCTGGTGCTCTACAACGACCAGGCGGCGCAATTGCTGGGCCTGCCGCCGGCCGGGTCGCTGCGCCCGCTGCCGGTCGACCGCCTGGGGCTGCCCGAGACCGTGGCCGAGCTCTTTGCCTCCGGGCGCCGGGCCGTCGACGAGATCCACCTGACCAGCGACCGGGTGCTGGTGATCTCCCAGCAGAACGCGGAGCAGCCCGACACTGGTCCCGGGGCGAAGGTGCGCTGGCCGCTGCGCCGCCGCCTGGTGGAAAGCAAGCTGGGCACCGTGGCCACGCTGCGCGACCACACCGAGGTCCAGGCGCTGACCGGGCAGCTCGAATCGATGCGCACACTCACCGAGGCGCTGCGCGCCCAGACCCACGAGCACGCCAACCGGCTGCACACCGTGGCGACGCTGATCGAGCTGGGCCGCGAGCGCGAGGCGCTGGAGTTCGCGGTGGCCGACCGGCAGGAATCCCAGCGGCTGACCGACGAGTTCGTGCTGGCGGTCGACGAGCCGTACCTGACCTCGCTGCTGGTGGGCAAGGCCGCCCAGGCCCACGAGCGCGGCATCGCCCTGACCCTGACCGCCTCCGGGCAGCTGCCCTCCGGCGCCCTGGATGCCCGGGACCTGGTCACCATCACCGGGAACCTGCTGGACAACGCGTTCGACGCGGCGGCCGGCTCCGAGCTGCGCCGGGTGTGGGCGGACTTCGCCGCAGACGCGGAATCCGTGGTGATCTCGATCGCCGATTCGGGCCCCGGTGTGGACCCGGACCTGCTCGACGAATACTTCCGGCTGGGGGTCTCTTCCAAGCCGGTGGTCCCCGGATCCGGCTCGCGAGGGCTGGGCCTGGCCCTGGTGCGCCAGGCTGTCGCGCGCCTGGGAGGCTCCCTGGAAGTGGATAATGATGCCGGGGCGATCTTCACCGTGACCCTGCCGCTGTCCGGGCACGGAGGGCCCCAGGGCCGCAGCGGGCGCTGACCCCACCGGGTGGCGCCGCGCCGGTGCACCGCCCTTGACCAGATAATCACGACAGACACGAGGAACCACCGGTCCATGGATACGCACAGAAGCCTCCGCGTCCTGGTCGTGGACGACGAGCCCACCACCGCCGCCGCACACGCGAAGTTCGTGGCCCGCGTGCCGGGCTTCAGCGTGCATTCCATCGCGCACAGCGGCAACGAGGCCTTCGCGGCCCTGGATGCGGCGCAGAAGGCGGGCACCCCGATCGACCTGGTGCTGCTGGACATGAACCTGCCTGACCTGCACGGCCTGGACGTGGCCCGGAGGGTGCGCGGGCGCGGGAACACCGTGGACATCATCGCCATCACCGCGATCCGGGACCTGAACGTGGTGCGCACCGCGATTTCCGCCGGGGTGACCCAGTACCTGATCAAGCCCTTCGGCTTCGCGGCTTTTGCCGAGAAGCTGGAGAACTACCGGCAGTTCCGCTTCAACCTGGGCAACGCGGGGCAAGCCGCATCCCAGTCATCGATCGACAACGCATTTGCGGCGCTGCGCTCGGTGGGCCCCGCTCCCCTGCCCAAGGGGTTGATCACCGAGACCCTGGGCTCGATCTCGGAGGCGCTGCGTTCGGCGAGCGCCGCGCTCTCGGCCACCGAGGTCTCCGAGCTGCTGGATCTGTCCCGGGTCACCGCCAGGCGCTACCTGGAGCATCTGGCGGACACCGGGGACGCGGCCAAGGCCCCGCGCCATGGGACCCGTGGCCGGCCCGAGTACGAGTACCGCTGGCGCCGGGAAGGCTAGGAACGCTTCCGGTTCATCCCGTGGGGCGAAGGAACGGGAGCAGGTCCTCGATGACGCCCGGGTCCTCGATGGTGGAGGGCACCGCGTACGGCTTGCCGTCGGCGATCTGCCGCATGGTCTTGCGCAGGATCTTGCCCGAGCGGGTCTTGGGCAGCGCCGCCACGATGCGCACCTCGCGGAAGTCCGCGACCGGCCCGATGTGCGCGCGCACCATGGACACCAGCTCGCCGCGCAGCTGCTCCTCGGTGATCCGGGTGCCGCTCTTGAGCACCACGTAGCCGCTGGGGCGCTGGCCCTTGAGCTCGTCCGCCACGCCGATCACGGCGCATTCGGCCACCGCCGGGTGGGATCCGAGCACCTGTTCCATGGCGCCGGTGGACAGCCGGTGGCCCGAGACGTTGATGACGTCGTCGGTCCGACCCATGACAAAGAGGTAGCCGTCCTCATCCAGGTACCCGGAGTCCCCCGTGGCGTAGTGGCCGGGGAACTGCTCGAGGTAGGTGGCGATGAAGCGCTCGTCGTTACCCCAGAGCGTGGCCAGGGTGCCCGGGGGAAGCGGCAGCTTGATGGCGATGTTCCCCTCCTCGCCCGGCCCCAGCTCGGCGCCGAGCCCGTCGAGGATCCGCACGTCGTAGCCGGGCACCGGGACCGTGGGAGAACCGGCCTTGGGCTCGAGGGTTTCCAGGCCCACGCAGTTCGAGGCGATGGGCCACCCGGTCTCGGTCTGCCACCAGTTGTCGATCACCGGCACCCCGAGCTTCTCCCGCGCCCAGGCGTAGGTGTCCGGGTCCAGGCGTTCACCGGCGACGAAGAAGTTGCGCAGGGAAGAGATGTCGTGCCCGGCCAGCAGCGCCGCTTCCGGGTCGGCCTTGCGGATGGCCCGCAGCGCGGTGGGGGCGGTGAAGAAGGTGTCGACTTGGTGGTCCTCGATGAGCCGCCAGAAGGCCCCGGCGTCGGGGGTGCCCACGGGCTTGCCCTCGTAGAGCACCGTGGTGGCGCCGGCGATCAGCGGCCCGTAGACGATGTAGGAGTGGCCCACGACCCAGCCCACGTCCGAGGCGGTGAGCATGGTGGAGCCGGGCCCCACCCCGTAGACGGTGCGCATCGAGTAGTCCATGGCCACCGCGTAGCCTCCCGAGTCCCGCACCACGCCCTTGGGTGATCCGGTGGTCCCGGAGGTGTACAGGATGTACAGCGGGTGGGTCGAGGGCACCGGGACCGCCGCCGCGGCGGCGGACTCGGAGACGAGCTCTTCCCAGTCGTGCCAGGCGGTGCCCGTCCCGGCGAACTCGGCCAGCGAGTGCTCGAAGCCGTCGCGGTGGGCAACGATGACGGTGCGGACCTGGTGCGTGGCCATGGCGATGGCTTCGTTGACGGCCGGCAGGTATTCGATGCGGCGCGAAGGCTCGATGCCGCCGGTGGCGGTGATGATGGCAACCGGGGTCGCGTCGTCGATGCGGGCGGCCAGTTCCTTGGGCGCGAAGCCGCCGAAGACCACCGAGTGGATGGCCCCGAGCCGTGCGCAGGCGAGCATCGCGATGTGGGCCTGCGGGATCATCGGCAGGTAGATCAGGACCCGGTCCCCGGTCCCGATCCCCTGGTCGCGCAGTGCGCCGGCGAAGCGAGCGACCCGATCCAGCAAGTCGGCATAGCTGTAGGTTTCCTGGATGCCCAGTACCGCGGAGTCGTAGACCAGGGCGGTGGTGTCCCCGCGGCCGGCGGCGACGTGGCGGTCCAGCGCGTTGTGGCAGACGTTGAGCATCCCGTCGGGGAACCAGGCATTGATCGGGGCGCGGCTGGAATCGAGCCCGGTGGCCGGCTCCCGTTCCCAGTCGATCGAGGTGGCGGCCTTGAGCCAGAAGGCCGCCGGGTCGCTGGTGGATTCGGCAAAGGTCTGCGCGTAGGAAAGTGCCATGCGAACCGTACATCCGTTCGGGTCTGGGGGGGTGTTCGGGTGGAGTCGAGCTTATGACCAGCGCCACGAAATTTCAAGGGTCATGTATACATAGAACGAAATTTTGGCCGGATTTTTCCGGTGGGAACGTGACATTTGGCAATTTCTGTATACAGTTGATGTCATGAGAGCAAGCGACAAGGCCTACGAGGAGCTGCGGACGGACATCGTCGAATGGCGGTTGCGTCCCGGTGCCGTGCTGGGCGAGGTCGAGCAGGCCGAACGCCTGGGCGTCTCACGGACCCCGCTGCGCGAGGCCCTGGCGCGGCTCGTGGCCGATGGACTGGCCGTGCAGCAGCGCGGACGCGGCGCCGTCGTCTCGGACGTCTCGCTCGAACACGTCGATGACCTCTTCGCCCTGCGCCGCGCCTTGGAGATCGAATCCGCCCGCATTGCCGCACGCCGCGCGGACCCGGCGGTTTTCACCGAGCTGCGCACCCGCTTCCTCGAGGCAGGGAAGGGCGCCGATCCGGAATCCCGGGAATCCTTCTACCACCTGGCCGCCGAGCTCGATGGCCGCATCGACGCTGCGGTGGCCAACCCGTACATCCAGCAGTCGTTGCGCTCCCTGCGCGTGCACCTGGCCCGGGTCCGCCGCCTGGCCCAGGACGACCCCGCACGCCTGGCCGTCTCGGCGCTCGAGCACGCAGCGATCGCCGAGGGCATTGCCGCCCGAAACCCCGACATCGCCGCAGCGGCCACCCAGTTGCACCTGCACCACAGCCTTGAACACATCAAAGCCCATTCCGGCACCCGAGAGGACACCTAAATGATCAACCACCCAGTACGCGTGTACCGCAGCGAGGAAAACCTGGCCCACGAGGACCAGCTTGCGCACAAGATCGCCGTGGTCGCCGCCGACCCCGTCGAGGTCCCGGCCGAGGTCACCGAGATGATCATCAACCGCGTCATCGACAACGCCTCGGTGGCCATCGCCTCGCTGAACCGCGGCCCGATCGTTGCGGCTCGCGCCCAGGCCCTGACCCACGCCCCGTCCACCGGCGGCAAGGGTGCCTCGGTCTTCGGGATTTCCGAGAAGGTCTCCCCCGAGTGGGCGGCCTGGGCCAACGGCGTGGCGGTGCGCGAGCTCGACTACCACGACACCTTCCTGGCCGCGGAGTATTCCCACCCGGGCGACAACATCCCGCCGATCCTGGCCGTCGCCCAGCACACCGGTGCATCGGGCAAGGACCTGATCCGCGGGATCGCCACCGGATACGAGATCCAGGTCGACCTGGTCAAGTCCATCTGCCTGCACGAGCACAAGATCGACCACGTCGCGCACCTGGGCCCGTCGGCCTCCGCCGGCATCGGCACCCTGCTGGGCCTGGATGTCGAAACCATCTTCCAGGCCGTCGGCCAGGGCCTGCACACCACCACCGCCACCCGCCAGTCGCGCAAGGGCGAGATCTCCACCTGGAAGGCCCACGCCCCGGCCTTCGCCGGCAAGATGGCCGTGGAGGCGGCGGACCGCGCGATGCGCGGCCAGACCTCCCCGGTTCCGATCTACGAGGGCGAGGACGGCGTCATCGCCTGGATGCTCGATGGCAAGGACGCCGCCTACACCGTGCCGCTGCCCGCGTCAGGCGAGGCCAAGCGCGCGATCCTTGACACCTACACCAAGGAGCACTCGGCCGAGTACCAGGCGCAGGCCTGGATCGACCTGGCCCGCAAGCTCAACCGCGAACACCCCGAGGCCACCGACCCGAAGAACGTCGCCTCGATCCTGATCAAGACCTCCCACCACACGCACTACGTGATCGGCTCGGGCGCCAACGACCCGCAGAAGTACGACCCGACCGCCTCGCGCGAGACCCTGGACCACTCGATCCCGTACATCTTCGCCGTGGCCCTGCAGGACGGCTCCTGGCACCACGTCGATTCCTACTCCCCGGAGCGTGCCGGCCGGCCCGACACGGTCGAGCTGTGGAACAAGGTCGCCACCGAGGAAGACGCGGAGTGGACCCGCCGCTACCACTCGCTGGACATCAGCGAAAAGGCCTTCGGCGGCACGGTCGTCATCACCCTGGCCGACGGCACCGTGGTCACCGACCAGATCGCCGTGGCCGACGCGCACCCGCTCGGCGCGCGCCCGTTCGCCCGCGAGCAGTACATCAACAAGTTCCGCACCCTGGCCGCCGGCCTGGTGGAGGCGGACGAAATCGACCGCTTCATCGCCGCGGCCGAGAACCTGGAGAAGCTGGGTGCCGGCGAACTGGACCAGCTGAACATCGTTGCGGCACCGGGCGTCATCGACCTGGCCGCCGCCCCGAAGGGACTGTTCTAGATGTTGTACTCGACCACCACCCCCGAGCAGAAGCGCGCGGCCCTGCGCGAGATGCTCGTGCCGGGAACCGCGCGGCAGTTCCCGGGGGCCTTCAACCCGCTTTCGGCCCGGCTGATCGCGGAAAAGGGCTTCGACGGCGTCTACATCTCCGGCGCCGTGCTGGCCAACGACCTGGGACTGCCGGACATCGGGCTGACCACGCTCACCGAGGTCGCCACCCGTGCCGGGCAGATTGCCCGGATGACGGACCTGCCGGCCCTGGTCGACGCCGACACCGGCTTCGGCGAGCCCATGAATGTGGCCCGCACCATCCAGGAACTCGAGCACGCGGGCCTGGCCGGTTGCCACATCGAGGACCAATTCAACCCCAAGCGCTGCGGCCACCTGGACGGTAAGAACGTCGTGGACCTGGACACCATGGTCAAGCGCATTGCCGCCGCCGCCGACGCGCGGCGCGATCCGAACTTCCTGATCATGGCCCGCACCGACGTGCGCGGCGTCGAGGGCTTGGGTGCCGTTGTCAACCGGGCCAAGGCCCTGGTGGATGCCGGCGCCGATGCCATCTTCCCCGAGGCCATGAAGGACCTGTCCGAATTCGAGGCGGTGTGCGCGGCCGTGGATGTCCCGGTGCTGGCGAACATGACGGAGTTCGGCAAGTCCGAACTTTTCACCCGCGAACAGCTGGCCGCCACCGGAGTGGCCATGGTGATCTACCCGGTGACCCTGCTGCGCAGCGCCATGGGCGAGGCCGAGCGGGTCCTGGACGCGATTGCTGCCCACGGAACCCAGGAGTCTCGGGTAGATTCAATGTTGACGCGTGCTCGTCTGTACGAGCTGGTTGATTACGAGGCGTACAACCGCTTTGACACCGGGATCTTCAATTTCCAGGTCCCGGACCTGGATATCCACTCAAACAACGCGAATCTGTAGGAAACAGGAGCGAGCGATGACTGAAACAACAGAGATCAAGAAGGGCCTGGCCGGGGTCGTTGTCGACTACACGGCCGTTTCCAAGGTCAACCCGGACACGAATTCGCTGCTGTACCGCGGATACCCCGTCCAGGACCTGGCCGCGTCCAAGAGCTTCGAAGAAGTTGCCCTGCTGCTCTGGACCGGCGAGCTGCCCAGCGAAATCGAGCTCACCGACTTCGTGGCCGCCGAGCGCGCCGGGCGCGCCCTGGCCGCCAACGTCAAGGCCGCCATCGACCTGCTGCCGCTGGATTGCCACCCGATGGACGTGGGCCGCACCGCGGTCTCCGTCATCGGCGCCAACCACGCCCTGGCCGGGGATTCCTCCCCGGAGGCCGAGTTCATCAAGGCCAAGGAGCTCTTTGCCGCGTTCCCGGCGGTTGTCGCCTACGACCAGCGCCGCCGCCGCGGCCTGGGCGTCGTGGAGCCGCGCGAGGACCTGGATTACTCGCAGAACTTCCTGTGGATGACCTTCGGCGAGGAGGCCGCCCCCGAGGTGGTCGACGCGTTCCGCGTGTCCATGGTGCTCTACGCGGAGCACTCCTTCAACGCCTCCACGTTCACCGCACGCGTGGTGACCTCCACGCTCTCGGACCTGCACTCGGCCGTCACGGCCGCCATCGGTGCACTGAAGGGCCCGTTGCACGGCGGGGCCAACGAGGCCGTCATGCACACCTTCCAGGAGATCGGGATCGACAAGAACGAATCCCGCGAGGACGCCGCCGCGCGCGCCAAGGCCTGGATGGAGCAGGCCCTGGCGGCCAAGAAGAAGGTCATGGGCTTCGGGCACCGCGTCTACAAGCACGGCGACTCCCGGGTTCCGACCATGAAGGCCGCGTTGGACAAGATGGTCGCGTACTACGACCGCGGCGAGCTGCTGGGCCTGTACGACGGGCTGGAGGCCGCCATGGACGAGGCCAAGGCCATCAAGCCGAACCTTGACTACCCGGCGGGACCGACCTACCACCTGATGGGCTTCGACACCGACATGTTCACACCCATCTTCATTGCCTCGCGCATTGTCGGATGGACCGCGCACATCGCCGAACAGCGCGCCGCCAACGCGCTGATCCGCCCGCTGTCGGCCTACAACGGGCCGGAGCAACGCGCGCTGTAAGCTCGCAGCCGCACACTGAGGGTGCCGGGACCACGTGGTCCCGGCACCCTCCGTTTTTTGTGTCCCGGCCGTGGGCTACTTCAGCCGCAGCGAGGCCGCGACCTCCATGGCCCGCTGGTATTCGGTCGCTTCCAGGTAGGCGTTGCGCTCGGCCGCGTCCTTGAACCCGAGGTACCCGGTCCAGGCATCGGACTGGAGCATCCTGCCGTCCAGGTGGAAGGCCGTGGGCAGGTCACACATCTTGCCCTGCGCGGGGCTGCCGGCCTCAACCAGCGAGACGGTGGAGCGCTCGATGCCAAAGACATCGGTCTCCGTCACCAGCCCCAGGGCCAGCTTCCCCTCGTCGACCACCACCGAGGTGCGAGCCAAGCCGTGCAGCACGTAGGTGGCCGACGGGTCGTTGCAGGTGTCGTCCGCCGCGTCCCCGGCCCGGTCGTCGGGGAACAGGCCCAGGTTGAAGACGGCCTTGCCGTGCGCGTCGAAGAACATCAGCTGGTAGGTGGCGGCCTCCTTCGGATCCGTGGTGGCCGGGTCCAAGACCTTGCCGCCGGCCCCGCGCATGGATTCGTGTTTGGTCCACGCCGGGTGGGTGAGTTCCAGCACCGAGTTGGAGAATGCCACGGGGGCGGCATCGGAGTCTGACGCCATCCACGAAGGCATGTTGGGGCCCAGCAGCGTTTCGGCGAGCTTCGCGTCGATGCCCAGGTGCTTGATGGCCCGGTCCATGCGTTCGGCGGGGGTTTCGTCCGGTTCGTAGGTGTAGCCGCGCAGCAGCGGCCAGGAGAGGTACTCCGGTTGCACCTCAACCCCGTCGTCCCCGGTCTGCGACGGGGAACTGACCCACTGCTTGGACTCCGGGTTCCACTTGGCCAGCAGCATGCCGCCGGAGGTGTCGTCGATGTTCTGTTCGACGCGGAACCGGTCCGTCGGGGTGAAAGCCGCGTAGCCCTCCAGGCAGCCGATGAGAGCAAAAGCCTTGGCGTCGTATCCGGGGTCCGAGAGCTTTCCCTTGGCGTCCGCAACCATGATCTCGGGCACGGACAGCGCGCGGCAGGCCGCGTCGTCGGCGAAGTGGGCGCCGGCCCAGGCCGGGAACAGCCCGTTGGGCCAGGATTCGGGGTCGGCTGCGCCGGTGGGATCCGGCGTGCCCGTCGGGTCCGCGGTGCCGGACTCCGAGGGTTCGGGAACCGTGGTTGTTTGCGTGGGCGGGTTCGCGGGCAGAGGGTCGGGCGCCGGGGCGTTCCAGGGCGCCCACACCACGACCGCCGCAACTGCCGCGGCCGTGGCCATCGCGCCCAGGGCCACCGGCAACCAGTGCCTGGGTTCCTTCGGGGGCTCGGCCACCGGGCGTTGGATGAACACCGGTGCCGGGTCCGAGAGGTCAAGAGGAAGCGGTCCGCCGGAGTCACGTGAAGCGCGGGGGTCGGCGTCGCGAAGAAGCTGTTCAATGTTGTCCATTGTCGGTTCCACCCTTCAATATCTGGTTCGGGGACCTGCGGGAGAAGGCCTTGCGGGCCCTGAAGAGCCGGGATTTCGCCGAGTCGGCGGAACAGCCCAGGATGGCGGAAATTTCGGCCAGGGACAGCAAGTCCCAGTAGGCGAGCATGAGGATCTCGCGTTCCGCCTCGCGCAGCGTGGCCAGCACCTCGCGGACAGCCTGGCTGGTGCCGTCCGGTTCGGCGGGCCGGCGCGAAAGCTCGGCCCGGCCCAGCTTGTCCACCAGGCCGCGCTGGCGCTGTTGGGCGCGCAGCTCGTTGGCCACGAGGTTCCGTGCAGTGACCAGCAGCCACGCCAGCGCGTCGTCATCCGGTTCTTTCTGCTGCTGCCAGGCGATCCGGAAGACGTCGTTGGTGATTGATTGGGCCGATGGCACATCGCGCAGCCGCCGGAAAACGTAGCCGTACACGCGTCCGGAGTGCTGGCGGTGCAGCTCTTCCACATGCGAGGCGGTCTTCGCTCCCATGGGTTTCCCCCTCCTGCTCCTTGCGACGACCCCTCCTTCGCTCGGGTACGTCCTCTTGCCTAGGTAATGTCCGGGACGTCGGCGTAGGTGACGCGGACTGCGGAAAATCCTTCACATAGCGAAGTGCAGGCTAGGAAGCGGGCCGCGGGAGATGCCGACATGACCGAGCGTACCGTTGCAGGGCCCATTGGCAAGGCCCGGATGCGGCCGGCGCCGAGGTCGGTGCCGCCCTGCCGAGGCCGGCCGACCGGCCTGCCGGGTGAGTGGAGTGGCGGACCTACCCCAGGTCTTGGATGACCAGGGACTTGGCCACCGCCTTGGCCTGGGTGTATTCAACCGAGCCCAGGTACRCGTTGATTTCACCTTGGTTCTTGAAACCCATGGGGTCGTTCCAATGGGTGAGCATCAAGGTGCGTTCCCCGATGTCGACGCCGAAGCGCACATCGCAGGCCCTCCCCATGGACGGGAGGTCCGCGGGATAGAGCCCGACCACCGAGTAGCGGCTTCCATCGGCTTCCGYGACCGTGCTCAGGGCCAGCTTCAGCGGCCCCGCATCCGCAACCACGTTGCTGGGTGATTCCCCATCAAGTTTGTAGGTGGGTCCCGGATCGGTACAGTCCGTGGGCTCCTGCTCGGCGCCCTTTCTCAGGCTCGTCAGGCTGAATACCTTCTTGCCCCGGAGGTCGTAGAAGACCAGGTCGTACCTGTCCACGTCGTTGGGTCCGGCCATTGGATCGTTGATGGGAGTGCCGATCTCATCCATCTTCCACTCGCGTTCTTCCCACGCGGGATGGTCCATCCTCAGCAATTCGTTGCCGAAGGCGTGGCTTTCCTCCGGTGGTTTCGCGTCCATCCACGACGGCACGTCGGGTCCCAGAAGCCTGCCCAGGCTGGTGCCGTCGAGTCCCAGGACCTTGAGCTTGCGCAGCTGTTCGGGCTTGAGGATGGGATCGGCTGGATTGTCCAGCGCCCGCAGCCGGGGGTTGGTGAAGAAGGGCATGCTGCCAACGACGTTGATGCCCGTGTCGTCGTCTGCCGTGATGCTCCAGGTTCCGTCCTTCCAGCGGGCTAGCCAAATGCCGGAACCGTCACCGGTGGGGTTGCCGGCCTCGGCCAGGTCCGACCGCAGGATCGTCGCCAGGGAATCGACGCAGCCGATCACGGGGTACGCGTTGGCGTTGTCAGGCAGTTTGGTCCGGATTCCATTGGCGTCCACGAGGTCCAGGGTCCGCAGGTCAAGGGCGTTGCAGGCGGCCGAGTCCTGGAAGTAGACGTCCTGGCTGGCCGGAACCAGGAAGTTGGGCAGCCCGTAATCGATGCGCGGCAGCGCCGATCCATCCGCGGATGAGCTGGGCGAGGGACCGTTGGTGGGATTTCCCGTGGTCGGAAGCGTGGGCGAGGCCGGGCCGGTTCCCGTCGGGGCCTGCCAGGGTGCCCAGACGACGAGTCCGACGGCCGCTGCGGCGATGGCCGTCCCTGCCGCGATGATCCGCCATTTTCCCCCGGATTTTCGCGGATTCACCTGTACGGGCCGCTGGCTGAAGACCGGGACGGGATCTTGGAGTTGCAGCGGACCGGGATCGTCGATGTTGTCGCGCTCGGCCGGGTCGATCCCGGAAATGAGCTTCTCAATGTTGTCCATGAGAGCTGCCACCCTTCAACATGCTTGTTGGTGCCTTGCGTTCAAAGGCCTTGCGGGCCCGGAACAGCCGCGATTTCGCCGATTCGTGCGAGCATTCCAGCACCGCGGCGATCTCGGCAATCGGCAGCGCATCCCAGTAGGCGAGGATGAGCACCTCGCGGTCCTTGGCACGCAGCGCGTCCAGGACCTCGTGCACCTGTTCGTCCAGTCCGGAATCGCGGCCGCTGCGCTCGGCGAGCCGGGCGGCTGCGGCCTTCAACACGAGGTTCTTTTCCCGGCCCATGGAGCGCAACTCGTTGCCGACAAGGTTCCGGGCCGTCACCAACAGCCACGGAAGCGCATCGCCGCCGGGCGTGATGCCGCGTTGCCAGGCCAGCCGGAAGGCGTCGTTGGTGATTTGCCGGGCGACCTCGACGTCCAGGATCCGGCGGTAGACATACCGGTAGACGTTCTTCGAATGCAGGCGGTGCAATTCCTCCACGGCCGCTGAAGCCTGTGTTTCCACCGACGCCCCTCCCCCTGTGCCCGGCCGTGGGCCCCGCAGCTGCGGGCCCTTGTTAGCTATGTAATGTCCGGAAATCCGGCTTCGGTTGCAGTTGTTGCAGGAATTCTTCTATCCGCCCAGTCCACGGTGGAAAAGCAGGCCACCGATTCGTTGTCCTCGTCCAGCACCACCAGGGCGTCGAAGCGTTCCCCGGCCAGCAGTCGTCCGAGCCACATTGCCGAGTCGTCCCACATCCGCGCCAGCGGCAGGTGTCCCACCGGGTACCAGGCCGGGACCAGTTCCTCCGAGGCGGCGGCCATGCCGGCAAAGGCGGAGGTGAGGAAGACGGTGCAGTCCATGTCGGCGGCCGGCTTGGCGGGAAAGCGGAAGAAGACCCGCGCCGCGGGTTCCAAGGAAGAGCTCTGCGCGACGAGCGCGGTTTCCTCGAAGAGCTCGCGCACCGCGGCATTCTCGGGGCTCTCCCCCGGCTCGATCTTCCCGCCAGGGGCCACGACGCGTCCGGCACCGAAGCCGCGTTGCTTGTGGCCCAGCAGCACCTGGGTGCCGGTCAGCCCGCGCAGGATCGGCAGGCACAGGACGACTTGGGTGGGTGTTGTCGCAAAGCTCTGTGCCATGGTGGGGGTGCTTCCTTAGAGGTTCGCGCGAGGGTGAGCTGCGGCGTAGATTTCGCGCAGGGTGTCGGCCGTGACCAGCGTGTAGACCTGCGTGGTGGTGACGGAGGCGTGCCCCAGCAATTCCTGGACCACGCGCACGTCGGCCCCGCCCTCGAGCAGGTGCGTGGCGAAGGAGTGGCGCAGGGTGTGCGGGGAAACGTCTTGTTCGATGCCGGCGCGCTCGGCGGCCTTGGTGAGCACCGTCCAGGCGGATTGGCGCGAGAGACGACCGCCGCGTTGGTTCAGGAAGAGCGCGGCGGTGCCCTTGCCCTTGGCGACCAGTTCGGGTCGTCCGCGGACCAGGTAGGCGTTCAGGGCATCGATCGCGTACGAGCCCAGCGGCACGATCCGTTCCTTGGAGCCCTTGCCGAAGAGCCGCACCACAGCCGGTCCGCTGGCGGGGCGTTCCAGGTGCAGGTCATCGACGTCCAGGCCGACGGCCTCGGAGATACGGGCTCCGGTGGAGTACAGGAATTCCAGGATGGCCTTGTCGCGCAGGCCGGCGGAGGTCTCGATGGAGACCGAGTCAAGGATCGCGGTGACCTCAGCGACGGAGATGGCCTTGGGCAGGCGGCGCCCGGCCTGCGGCGGGTGCAGGTCCACGGCGGGGTTGGTGGGCGCCAGGCCTTCGAGTTCCCAGAACTTGTGCACGCCGCGCACCGCGACAATGGTGCGTGCGGCCGAGCGGGCGCTCAGCGGTGCGGCACCGTCGGCTCCGTCGCGCACGGCCTGGGCGAACGAGGTCAGGTGTCCCAGGGTCACCTGGTCCGGGGTATGCACGTCCTGGCCATGCAGGTAGGCCGCGTAGCGGTACAGGTCGCGTCGGTAGGCGCTGACGGTGTTCCGCGCCATGCCGCGTTCGACGGCCAGGTGCTGCAGGTAGCTGGCCAGGTGCTTGCCGATGGGCAGTTCCGTCGGATCCGGCCCTGGCTGCGGGACCGGGTCGGGAACCGGGGCCGGGTCGGGAACCGGGGCCGGGTCGGGAACTGGGGCCGGGTCGGGAACCGGGGCCGGGTCGGGAACCGAAACCGGGTCCGGAACCGTTTCCAGCCGGAGGGTCGAATCGACGGGGCTGATGCGCACCGTCGGTGCCACGCCCGGGCGGGGCAGCGAAACCGTCTCGGGAACCACCGCAAGGCGCATGGTGGCGTCGTCGGCTCCTGTGTGCATGTTCTTTTCCGTGCCCCTTTAGAGCCGTGGCTCGGCGGAGCGCAGGCGCGGGTGGGCCTCGAACGGGACATCGACCGGGCGCAGCGAGGCGTAGCCTCCGGTGCGTGCCGCGGCGGCTGCCAGCAGGCCGGCCACTGCGGATGGGTTGTGGATCCGTCCGGCCAGGACACCGGCGACGGCCTCGTCCAGCGGAACCCAGGCGAGGGCCATGTCGGCTTCCTCGTCGGTGCGTTCGTGGCGTTCGTGCTCCGGGACCGGGCTCGCATTGCGGGCCAGGTAGATGCGGATCGCCTCGGACGAGGAACCCGGGGAAAGGAAGAGGTCGACCAGCACTGCCCAGTCGGCGGCGACCAGGTCCGCTTCCTCGGCCAGTTCGCGGGCTGCGGCCAGGTGCGGGGCCTCGCCGTCGATGTCCATCAGCCCGGCTGGGATTTCCCATAGGTTCATGCGCACCGGATGGCGGTACTGGTTGATCATCAGCACTTCGTCGGCGTCGTTGAGCACGAGCACCGCGACGGCGCCGGGGTGGTCGATGTAGTCGCGGACCAGGGGCGCCGTGTCGGGCGCAAATTCAAAGGTGTCCTGCACAACGTCCCAGATGCGTCCGTCGTAGACGGTCTCGGACGAAAGCAGGCGGCGAGGGCTGAACGTATCGCCCAGCGCCTCGCCGTCTGTCATGGCCATGATGCTACTTGCCGGCCTTCTGGTGTTCCAGCCCGGCCTTGACCAGCCCGGCGAAGAGCGGGTGCGGGCGGGTCGGGCGGCTGGAGAGCTCCGGGTGGGCCTGCGTGGAGACGTAGTACGGGTGTACGTCCTTGGGCAGTTCCACGAACTCGACCAGCTTGCCGTCCGGCGAGGTGCCGGAGAAGACCAGCCCGGCCGTCGCGAGCTGCTCGCGGTAGGCGTTGTTGACTTCGTAGCGGTGGCGGTGGCGCTCGGCCACCGCGGTCTTGCCGTAGGTCGCAGCCACGACCGAGCCCTCGGTGAGGGTCGCGTCGTAGAGGCCCAGGCGCATGGTGCCGCCCAGGTCGCCCTTGCCGTCGACGATGTCCAGCTGCTCCTGCATGGTCGCGATGACCGGGTGCTTGGAGTCCGGCTCGAACTCGGTGCTCGAGGCATCGACCAGGCCCACGACGTTGCGGGCGTACTCGATGACCATCGACTGCAGGCCCAGGCACAGGCCCAGGGTCGGCAGCCCGGTTTCACGGGCATACTTCAGGGCGCCAAGCTTGCCGTCCAAACCGCGGATGCCGAAGCCTCCGGGCACGCAGATCGCGTCCACGCCGGCCAGTGCCTTCTTGGCGCCTGCCTCGGTGGAGCAGTCGTCCGAGGGAACCCAGCGGATCTGGACCTTGGCCTTGTTGGCGAAGCCGCCGGCACGCAGGGCCTCGGTGACCGAGAGGTAGGCGTCGGGCAGGTCGATGTACTTGCCGACCAGCGCGATTTCCAGGTGGTGCTTGGGATTGTGGACCGCGTCAAGCAGCTTGTTCCACTTGGACCAGTTCACGTCCTTGAACTTCATGCCCAGGTGCTGGACGATGTATGCGTCAAGGCCCTGGGAGTGCAGCACGACGGGGATGTCGTAGATGCTCGGGGCGTCGGCGCAGTTGATGACCGCTTCCGGATCGACGTCGCAGGTGCGGCCGATCTTCACGCGCATCTCGTCCGGGATGTCCCGGTCCGAGCGGATGACCAGCGCGTCCGGCTGGATGCCGATGGAGCGCAGCGCGGCCACGGAGTGCTGGGTCGGCTTGGTCTTCAGTTCCTGGCTCGGGCCGATGTACGGCACCAGCGAGACGTGGACGAAGAAGACGTTCTTGCGGCCGATGTCCTGGCGGACCTGGCGGGCCGATTCGAGGAACGGCTGGGACTCGATGTCGCCAACGGTGCCGCCGATTTCGGTGATGATCACGTCGGGGGCCTTCTTGCCCTTGCCCGGCTCGGTGGCCGGCAGGCGCATGCGGCGCTTGATCTCATCGGTGATGTGCGGGATGACCTGCACGGTGTCGCCGAGGTAGTCGCCGCGGCGTTCCTTCTCGATGACCTCGGAGTAGACCTGACCGGTGGTCACGTTGGCCATGCCGGTGAGGTTTTCGTCCAGGAAGCGTTCGTAGTGACCGATGTCGAGATCGGTTTCGGCGCCGTCGTCGGTGACAAAGACTTCGCCATGCTGGAAGGGGTTCATTGTGCCCGGATCCACATTGAGATACGGGTCTAGCTTCTGCATGGTGACGGAGAGCCCACGTGCCCGAAGAAGATGACCGAGGCTGGAAGCCGTCAGTCCCTTTCCGAGGGAAGAGGCCACGCCACCAGTGACGAAGATATGCTTTGTCGTTTCAGACGACCGGGAATCACGAGAAAGATTACGTTGCACCACGGGGTTCTACCCTATCACCTTTTCGTTGTTGGACGGTTGGGAAAGACTCTACAGGCTAGCGGGATGGGCCATGCGAAATCCATGGTTCAGGAAAGCGAACTGACGAGCAGTTGGGCCTCGCCCAGCAGCTCCTCGGCGTGGGCCTGGGCGGTGGAGGAATCTTCCTGGCCCGCCAGCATCCGCGCCAATTCGCGCACCCGCTCGGCCTCGTCCAGCAGCACGACGTCGCTGGCGGTGAAGCCCGCACCGTCCGCGGCCGCCGCATTCGAGGACTTGATCACGCGCACGTGGCGGTCCGCGTAGGCGGCCACCTGCGGCAGGTGGGTGACAACTATCACCTGGACGTGCTTGGCGAGCATCGCCAGGCGCTTGCCGATCTCCACGGCGGCCTTTCCGCCGACACCGGCGTCCACTTCGTCGAAGACGAAGGTCGGCACGGGGTCCACGGCGGCGAGCACCACTTCGATGGCCAGCATCACCCGGGAGAGCTCGCCGCCCGAGGCTCCCTTGCCCAGCGGGCGCGGGGTGGTTCCGGCGTGGGGCTGCAGCAGCATGGTGATCGCATCGATGCCGTAGCGGTTGGGTTCGGTGAGCTTGTCGATCTCCACAACGAACTTCGCATCCGGCATGGCCAACGCGGCAAGCTCCGAGGTGACCCGGGCCGCCAGGTCCTTGGCGGCCTTGGCGCGCAGCTTGGAGAGCTTCGCTGCCGTCTCCGCGACCTCGAGGCGCAGGGCCTCGGTTTCGGCGCGCAGTTCCTCGATGCGCCCGTCGTCGCCCTGGATCTCGGTCAGCCGGGCGCGGGAGGTCTCGGCCCAGGCAATCACCTCGTCGATGTCCGGGGCGTACTTGCGGATCAGCCGGTTCAAGTCGGCCCGGCGTTCCTCGAGCGCAGCGAGCCGCTCGGGGCCCTCGGCGTCCAGGTCCGAGAGGTATGCGGCCAGGTCCGTCGACACCTCTGCGGCGAGAATGCCGATCTCGTTGAGCCGTTCGGCCAGGGACTTGATCTCCGCGTCGTCGGCGGCGACCTGTTCCAGGGCGTGCCGCGCGATTTCCACCAGGGAAATGACGCTCGGTGCCTCGTAGTCCTCGGAGTTCAGCGACTCGTGGGCGAGGTTCGCGTTGGAGCGCAAGGCCTCGATGTTCGAAAGCCTCAGGGACTGGTTCTTCAGTTCGACGTCCTCGGCCGGCTGGGGATCGACCGCGTCGATTTCCTCCAGCGCCGCCTGCAGCGACTCGGCCTCGCGGATGCGTTCGCGGGATGCGGCGACAAGTTCTTCCAGCTCGCTCGAGGCGCTGCCCCATTTGTCGAAGGTCTGCTGGTACGTGCCAAGCAGCTTGGCCAGCGGGGCTCCGGCAAACTTGTCCAGCGAGGCGCGTTGCGCCGTGGCGCCCTTGAGCCGCAGCTGGTCGGTTTGGCCGTGGATGGCGATCAGGTCCTCGCCCAGTTCCGCGAGCACTCCCACGGGGGCCGCGCGTCCGCCGACCGAGGCGCGGCTGCGCCCCTCGGCGGACAAGGTGCGGGTGATGATCAGTTCGGCCTGGTCCTCGAAGCGTTCGACCAGCGCTCCGGCCTCTTCCGCACGGTCCAGGACCTTGCTGGTGGCAGGCAGCAGAAGCGTTGCATCGGCCACCGCCTGCTTGGCACCGTGGCGCACCGCGCCGGCGTCGGCGCGGCGCCCGAGCAGCAGCCCGAGAGCGGTGATGACCATGGTCTTGCCGGCACCGGTTTCGCCGGTGACCACGCTGAAGCCCGGGCCCAGCGGCAGGGTCGCCTGGGAGATGACGCCCAGGTCGCTGATGCGTATTTCCTGTATCACAGTTGCCTCCGATGATCCTTGTCCCCGAGGGTTTCCGGTTCGGGTTTGGGCGCGTGGTGTCGCGGCTCGATGACCTGCATGGCGGGGGTGATGACCGGAAGCGCGGTCGTGGCGGTCACCCGGTCCCCGGGTTCCACCGGTCCGCGCCAGCCTTGGATGGGTAGTTCGAACTTGTTGACCAGCCGCTCGGAGAACGGGGTCTGGTTGACCCGGGCCAGGCGCACCGGCTTGGTGGAGCGGGTGACCTCGATGCGGGCCCCGGGCGGCAGCTCGATGGTGCGCCGGCCGTCGCACCAGAGCACCGCACCGGCGTCGGTGCGGGTGAGGATCTCGATGGCCAGCACCGAGGTGGGTGCCACGACCAGGGGCTTGGCGAAGAGCGCGTGCGCGCTGATGGGGACCATGACCAACGCCTCGACCTCCGGCCAGACAACCGGTCCCCCGGCGGAGAAGGCGTAGGCGGTGGAACCGGTGGGGGTGGCCATGACCACGCCGTCGCAGCCGAAGGTGCTCAGCGGCCTGCCGTCGACCTCCATCACCACCTCGATCATGCGTTCGCGGTTGGCTTTTTCGATGGCGGCCTCGTTCAGCGCCCAGGTGTGGGCAATGCGCCGGTTGTCCAGCCAGACCTGCACGTCGATGGTCATGCGTTCCTCGACGGTGTAGCGGCGTTCTACGATCCACTGCACGGTCTCCTGCAGGGCTGCGCGTTCGCTTTCGGCCAGGAAGCCGACATGCCCCAGGTTCACGCCAAGCAGCGGGACCCCGGCGTTGCGGACCAGTTCCGCGGCGCGCAGCACGCTGCCGTCTCCCCCAAGCACCACGCCCAGGTCGATGGCCTCGAGGCTGGTGTCTTCGTCAAGGACCTCCACGTCGAGGTTCTCGCCTTCCGGGGTGTTTCGGACGGCCTGCATTTCCAGCCGCCGCATCACCGGGATGAGCCCGGCCAGGCGCAGGCGTGAGCACGTGTCCACGGCCGCCATGAGGGCGTCGGTGCGACCGGTGTGGGTGAGGACCAAAATCCTGCGCATGGGTTCCTTCCTCGGCGGACCGAAGGTTAGGACATCTGTTCTGATGCCGCCAGTCTAAGAATAGTCAACACCGGGCCACGCGTCGGTGCCGACGCGGGCTTGTGGAGAAGCATCGGGAATGTGACCGGCACCTTTGCCCAGCCACAGGAAGAACTCGACGTTGCCGTCCTGGCCCGGCAGCGGGCTGCGGGCGAGGCCCAAAACCTGAAGCCCTGACGCGGTGGCCGAGGCCATCACCGCATCCACCGCCTTGCGTCGCTGGGTCGGGCTGGAGACGACCCCGGTGCGGGAAAGCTGTTCGCGGCCGATCTCGAATTGGGGCTTGACCATCAGCACCAAGTCTCCGTCGGGTTCGGTGGCCCCGGCCAGGGCGCGCATGACCATGGTCAGCGAAATGAAGGACAAATCGGCCACGACCAGGGCCACGACGCCCCCGATGTCCGCCGGGTCCAGGTAACGCACGTTCATGCCTTCGTGCACGTGCACGCGGGGGTCCTGGCGCAGTTCGGCAACCAGCTGGCCGTGTCCGACGTCCACGGCCTCGACGTGGTCGGCGCCGCGGCGCAGCAGCACGTCGGTGAAGCCTCCCGTGGAGGCCCCGGCATCGAGGCAGCGCTTTCCGGCGACCTCGATCCGTGAGAATGCTTCCAGGGCCCCGGCAAGCTTGTGCCCGGCCCGGCTGACGAACTCCTCGCCGGCGGGGGCCTTGACGGTGATCTCGGAGGTGTCCGAGACGCTCTTGGCGGCTTTGGCCGCGATGGTGCCGTCCACGCTCACGCGTTGTTCGGCGATGAGTCGGGCCGCGTCGGTGCGCGAGCGGGCCAGGGAACGGGTGACCAATTCCTGGTCGAGTCGGCTCATGGGTGCTCCTGCGAGGTCGAATCGAGGTCCGCGGCAAGCGAGGCCTGCAGGGTCTCGAAGATGGCCAGGTGCTCGGCGACGGGGACCTCGGACAGGGTTTCCAGGACGTCGAGGTCGGTTGTCGCCCCGGCGGTTTCCGGCGGGGAGGCGGGCCGCGGTCCGGGGACCGGGACGCTGTTGGCAGGTGGTGTGTGGTTGTTGCTCGTCATCACCTTAGAGCCTATGGCTTAGCGGCGACGGTTTGGGAAAAACTGAGCTTCGGTTCGACGGCGTGTTCCTGGTGCGGGTGGGCCAGCCACCAGGCCGCGCATGCCGCGCGCCAGGAATCCAGGTCGGCTTCGTCGCCGTTGACCGTGACGGCATCGCCGTTGACCGAGGCCAGTGCAGCGCCGCAGCGGATGCCGAAGCCGGTGACCTCGACGACGGGGTAATCCGCGTAGAGCCCGGAGAGGTCCGCAATGATGTAGTCGGGGCGTTCCGCAGTGCGGGCGGCCAGGGCCGAGCGGGCCGAGTCTACCCCGGTGAGCACCAGGGCCGTGTTGTAGCCGGCGTTGTTGCCGCCCAGGATGTCGGTGTCGAGGCGGTCCCCGACCACCAGCGGCCGGGTGGCCTCGAAGGTTTCGGCCGCGCGTCGGAAGAGCAGGGGTTCGGGTTTGCCGGCCACCAGCGGCTGCACATTGGTGGCTGCGCTGACGGCTTCGACCAGGGAGCCGTTGCCCGGGGCGATGCCCTCGGCGCGCGGGATGGTCCGGTCGGTGTTGGTGGCAACCCAGATCGCCCCGCCCTGGATGGCGAATGCCGCTTCGGCAAGGTCCTTCCACCCAAGGGAAGGGTCGAAGCCCTGGATGACGCCCTGGGGAAGGTCACGGTGGCTGGCCACGATTTCCATGCCGAAGGAGCTGACGCAGTCACGCAGGTAGGCGCTTCCCACGACCAGGACCTTGGAGCCCAGGGGCAGTTCTTGTGCGAGAAGCTCGGCTCCGGCGTCTGCAGAACCAAATACTTGTTCTGCAGACGCCGGGGCACCCAGCTGAATCAGGTGCTCGGCAACGGCACCCGGTGACCTGGAGGCGTTGTTCGTGATGTACGCCAGGACGACCGAGTGTTCCTGCAATCGGTTCAAGGCCTCGATGGCCTTGGGGATTGCACCGTTGCCGGCATAGACGACGCCGTCGAGATCGGCGAGCAGCGCGTCAAAACCTGAGATCAGCATGGGTGAATCGAGTTCCTAGCGTTCGTCGTTTTCGTCCTGGTCGATGGCCGGGGACGCTCCGCGGGGTTCCTCGGCGACAGGTGCTTCATCGTCGAGTTCCGGGTTCGATTCCTCGGCCGGATCGTTGATCGATTCGGCTTCGACAACCTCGACGGCGTCTTCGTCTGCCAGCGATTCGCCGGCTTCGTCCGACGGGGTTTCCGCGTCGTCTTCTGCCTTGGCGGTCTCCGGCTCCACGATGTCGCGGGCACGCGGGCGGCGTGCATCGGTTTCGTCGTCTTCACCGAGGTCGATGATATCCGGCTCGGCGAATTCGCCGGTGCCGAGGGCTTCCTCTGCCACCGAGATCTGCTTGCGCCAGGTTGCGGCTTCCTCGTCGCGGCCCAGGTTCTCCAGTGCGTCGGCGTATGCGGAGAACAAACGCGGGCTGTAGCTGAAGGCGCGGTTCAGATCCAGCTGCGGGATCTCGAGTTCCGCCAAGGCAGCCTCGAGGTTGCCCAAGTCGTGCTGGGCACCCGAAGCAACCATGGCCATTTCGACCTTGCCGTTGGTATCCAGTGTCTCTACGACTTCGCTGTGTGCAATTTCCAGCGTCTTTTCCGGACGACCGATGCCGCGTTCGGCGTCGGCAATCAGTGGAAGATGCAAGTTGGAACCGCTGATGCGGCGGTGAGTGCGGAACTCGCGCAGGGCTTCGGCGAACTCGCCGGCAGCATATGCGGCCAGGCCGACTGCTTCGCGGACCACTGCCACGCGGCCGCCACGGCGGCTGGCTGCGATGGTGTGCTCATAGGCAAGCTGCGGATCGATGTCGATCAAGCGACCGGCCATGACGAGGTGCTTCGAAACCCATTCGTTGTTGACATCGTCAAGGTAGCGCAGTTCCGCACGGGTGATGCGGTCCAGCTCCTTGCCGGTTACGTCATCGTCAATTTCCGGGGAACGGCCACGTTCCGGGCTGTTCGAGCTACGCAGGTCGGCCGGGTTGTGGTTACGACGTGCAGCCTCCTGGYCGCGCAACGCCTCGAGATCAGCGGTGCTGGTCTCGGTGCGCGGCTTGAATCCGCCACGGTCTTCGCGGGGCTTAAAGCCACCACGATCTTCACGGGGTTTGAAACCACCGCGGTCTTCGCGGGGCTTGAAACCACCTTCACGGCGGTCTCCACCCTGGAATCCACCACGGTCGTTGCCGCCACGGAATCCACCGCGGTCTTCGCGGGGCTTGAAGCCACCTTCACGGCGATCGTCGCCGCCACGGAATCCACCGCGGTCTTCACGGGGCTTGAAGCCACCGCGGTCTTCGCGGGGCTTGAAGCCACCTTCACGGCGATCGTCGCCGCCACGGAATCCACCGCGGTCTTCGCGGGGCTTGAAACCGCCTTCGCGGCGATCGTCGCCGCCACGGAATCCACCGCGGTCTTCGCGAGGCTTGAAGCCTCCGCGGTCTTCACGGGGCTTGAAGCCACCTTCACGGCGATCGTCGCCGCCACGGAAACCGCCACGATCTTCAGGGGGCTTGAAACCGCCTTCGCGGCGATCGTCGCCGCCACGGAATCCACCACGATCTTCGCGGGGCTTGAAGCCTCCACGGTCCTCGCGAGGCTTGAAACCGCCTTCACGGCGGTCTCCASCCTGGAATCCACCRCGGTCTTCACGGGGCTTGAAGCCACCTTCACGGCGGTCTCCACCCTGGAATCCACCAC
>NZ_MOLR01000020.1:0-28373 GCF_001863355.1 Arthrobacter sp. UCD-GKA
GGCGGCCGACAAACCAAACTCTTGCTATCCCGCAAGGCACCCGAGGCCAAGCTCCTCCTGGAGCTCTACGAACGCTTCAAGCACCTGCAGCAACGCTTCAAGGACAGCATCCTGATCACCTGAACCGGTGAACCAACCCATCCAAACGACCAGGAAGAAGCCCAGCTCGGACACGTGGAACTCTACGAACGCTTCAAGCACCTGCAGCAACGCTTCAAGGACAGCATCCTGATCACCTGAACCGGTGAACCAACCCATCCAAACGACCAGGAAGAAGCCCAGCTCGGACACGTGGAACCCGACGCCCCATACCGGCGACACGGCAACCATCGGCGTGCCCCTAAACAGCAAAACCGCCAACCACGAACCAAAATACGAAATCAGCGGCTTGCCATCACCTTATGAAATGGCTGGGTTAACCGTCAGGCCTGGACCTCCCCGAAACGGCCGTTAAATGGGACGAGCCCCGCAGGAAACCGAAGTTTCTTGCGGGGCTCACATTGGTCGAGGTGTTAGCAGAGTATTCCAAGCAGGCGCACCGCAAAATAGATCGACTCTCTACCGCAACTCGAGCACTCCAGCGGCTGAAATCGGGGGAAACTCGGTCAAGAGCAGTTCAGGGTGAGCGCCACTCCCAGCGCTACCGCATCGCCGATCGCTTTTCGCCCGACGATCTGGCTGCCATTGCGCAACGATATGAGGCGGGCGAACAGTCAACCGATCTTGCCAAAGAGCACAAGATTGCCAAATCGACCCTGCTTCGACTCCTGGCTGAGCAGGGCGTCCAAACCAGGCAGCGGGGACTCACACCTGAAAAAGAACGAGAGATCCTCCGCCTCCGAAACCAGGGGCTTATCATCCGCGACATCGCCAAGCAGGTCGGCTGCAGCTATGACAAGGCGAGGAAGTTCCTCTTGTCGACCGAAGAGGGCTAGTATCCCTGTCCGATCAATGGACTACCTCTGTGTTCCGATCAGGCTTCGAACCTCAAACATTAGGATGTCATTGACGCCCACCCCTTCCATAGCCGCGATCAAGTCGGGTGAGATCTCGATGGTATTCGCGTCCAGGTCAACACTGACATAAAGCCTAAATGACTCGGATACTAGGCGAGCGAGTTCAAAGGACATCCCGTTACGCAGTAGGCAGATGACGAACCTATCGCTTGYGCCGTACTTGATCTTTAGATAGAAATCTTCATCAACCAGCTTTAGTGCGAATAATATCTCCAGATACTTCGTTAGCGTGTAGTCGAGGAAGTCCATCTCAGCTTTGATTCGGACAATTGCCAGATTCACTAGTGCGGATCGGCTCTTCGTAGATCGACGCACATAAGCGGCGGCATGTTCGACAGGCGAGCTTTTCACGTCGCCCCACTTCGAACCCACGAAGATCAATTCCCCGTCCTGCCGTCTCCAGTGGTATAGATACCGGCCGATCATGAGCTTAAGTGGAGCACCCGCTGCTCGCCAGGACAGGAACATGCTGTAGAAGTTCCGGGCCGCCGAAACATCATGAAGGCGAACGAGATCGTCGGTACCTTGATTTAGTTCAACACCGTGTAGGAATACGTCTCTTATGAGTGAGATCAACTCGTCTGAGTTGGTCGCTAGGGTTCCTTCGTGTTCGTCGATCCTATCTTGCATCAGCCGCTCATAGCGGAACACATCGAAATCGTGTACGCCATGCAGAAAACAAAGTCTGCCCACTTCCGTAAGTGCAAGTCGCACCTCGTCCAATCCTGAGGCACCACGCTCAATATTCTCCAAACGCTCAAGCGCTTCAATGCGCGGCTGTTCTGCCGGTCCCGCCTCAAGTAGTGGATTCTCTACAGGATCGGAAGCGGGCTTAGCGGGATCGGCCACGTCACTCAACCAGTTGACTGGGTTCCAGCTCGCGGGTGCATAAGAACTCTTGATGACATAGACCTTCGGAAGAAGGAGGGATAGACGTGGGCGCTGACTCGAGAATATTTGACTGAATCGCGCTACGCGCCCGACTAGGTTGCGGAATGAGGATCGTGCGAGGTAGCCGCGACCCTTGCCTGGCGTCATTAATACCATCGTATCTGCAGGGGTGTTAACCCCTTCCAAGAGCGTTGAGGTGGTGACGAGGTATCGGCGCTGCGCTGTGTGATCTTCACGAAAAAGATTCTCGACGTACTGGCGCAGCACGTCCGGTATCTGGCCATGATGAAATAGAACACCGCTTCGAATCACATCGATGAGTACATAGTCCGCATCGATTAGGTCGGCTATCGCCGTGATCGCCCTCTCGGCAAGGGGAGACAGCTCAGCATTGCCAACCTCTGCCGACAGGCGCACAGCCATATCCTGTGCATCGCGAGGTTTATTGAGGTATACGATGGTGCGCTCGCCAGCGAGGCTCATAACAGCCACAGCGTCATCGTCCGGGAGAGTTTCGGCCGTCTCAAATGTTCGACCTAGGAACTGATCGAAGACACGAATGGGTCCGCCAACTTCAGCTGCATGGAACTGCTCAACTTTGACTTGTTCGTTGACGGTCCGAGCCTGCACATCGTCGTCCTTGCCGTTGACGTGGCGGAGACTTTCGGGATTCTCCAGGAACGGAGTGTAATAGGCGATGTTCAAGTCTTCGTTGCGTTGATGAGTGATAAGAATCACCTGCGATAGCTCGAGTGATCGCGCATCGTCCGTGAGAATATTTTGGGCCTCATCCACGAGCAGATGATCAATGCGGAGCTCCGGGTTATCGACGAACAGGCGATGAAGTCGTTCCTGAGTTAGCACGGCAACGAACGAAGCCTCACTGCTGTATGCCTCTGGATGGGTAATCACCCGCGTTGACATGTCGCGTTGATTCATTACCCGCATAAGTTCGGCTTTTGTCTGAGCGATAAGTGCTTTCGAGGGCACGATAATACACACCGCTCCGGGTAGGGAAGTGRGTGCTCGGTCTATTAGCATCTCGGACTTGCCGTATGAAGTGGGCGCGATGATCGCGGCACGTTGATGTGAGCTATTGAAAGACTGCAATGCGAGTTGCTCTCGCGTCCAAGTCACTTGGCCATTCCCTACGAAGTTCATGCCGTGGGCGGCACTCAGTACTGTCTGCAGAGAGTCTTCGTCGAACGCCTCGGGATGAGCGGCTCGAATCGCCGCTATGACCGGCATGATCTCGCGGGTGTCCGCGATATCAATCAACGGCTCGAAGTCTGAGGTGTCGATCGAGTATTGCAGCACAATACGGTAGCCAAGCTTTTCTACTGTTGCATCGCCTAGGTGCATGAAGACGACGGCGAACGATAGAAGCTCTTGGTATTCCTCGCCAGTTAGCGCCTGCGCGAGAACGAGTTTCTCGTAGAGTTCGAAGAAGCGCGAACCCTCCAGATTCTGCGGGTGTCTCAACTTCCGGACAGTCAGATCCACGGCCATCAGGCGGCTTCCTTAAGTGATTCGCGAAGTACCGAAACTAGGTCTTCAAGATCAGACTGCTGGATGAGCAGAAGGCGCAGTTCATCGAAGCGTCCGCGCCCAGTGACGCTCTCAATAAGTTGTTCACCTGTGTCAGCGTTGATTTCATTGAGGTTGAAGGGATGCATGACCACTGCGCACAACAGTGCCTTAACCTTCACGGTGGAGCCCTTATTTATTGTCATGAAGTCGGTGCGCAAAAGCTTCTTCACACTGGAGGCGTCACTTGTCTGCAAGGCAGCATCAGCATCAAAAATCGCGGCGTCCCAGCGTTTCTTGCGAACGTCGGACGTAAACATCTTATGGAGACCGTTCTCGGCAGTGTTTATCAGTTCTCGTACTTTGCTATCGGCAGTCTGGGAATTATTGACGCGACCGGACTTCACTTCGCCATACCAGAGACCACCGTCATGATGATCGCGGAACGTTAGATCGAAACCTTTCTTGACGTTACGTTCTTCCTTATTGAGGTAGACACAAGCACTCACGAGTCGATCATGGCCATAAGGCAGCAGGAGATGGACGATCAGTTCACCGGCGAGGCCAAGCTGCGCTTCGTCGGCTTTCGAGTCGTACAACTTGAAGAATTCGTCGACAGTGAGGTCGAACGAGTAGTAGTCCGGGTCTTCGCCGGCTTGGACTCGGCCATAGCAGTAGTCCATGAGTCGTAATCTCAGCGCTTGTTTGATTTCATCTGTAACGCTCTCAAGAACCAGGATGCTCGCGTCGGCGACTGTAACGACCCTTAAACCATCCATGCAGGATCCTCCGAGCTCATCATGAGTTCATCCGTGAGCATGTCAAAAGCCATGGCCCGTCCTTGGTTTCTTGAGCATTCCCGACAAGGAGTGGTGCTCGCCGGACGGCACGTGAAGATCGCTGGCGTGAGACGACTGGTAGGAGACCATTCGCATGCCATCAATATCAAATCTGTTGAAGAAGTAGGTTGCGTACTTGTCAGTTTCGGGGGCAGCTTCGAGTGCGATGAGCGGCAGAAGTGGAACGGGAATCGATCCGGTTCCGCCAACTAAGTACAAGAGCCCCTCATCCATCATCTGTGCAACTTCGACTTCGTCCAGTCGGAACGGAGTCTGAGGTCCGTGAAGCACTTCGACTTGTTGAATGTATATACCGTCACGGCGACGTGCACTCTTTGCTCGGACAAGCTGTAGCTTTCGCCACGCGAGTCCAACACTTTTTTGAAGCTGGGATAAGAGCCCCTCCATATGATCTACCTGAGTCAGAATTTCACGTTGAGTAAGGGACCCAGAATGCCCCTTCCATTGGTTGCGCAGCGTACCGGCTTGTTCGAGTATGGAGATCGATTCGGTGCTGAGGATGCGCTCCAGCGCGTTCGTGTCTGCGCCTGCAAACGCAAAGCTGACTTCCTGTCGATCATCGGGCGTTTCCGACATTAGGTCTCGTCGATAGGCGGCGGCGAGTCTTTCGGTTATCTTAAGCCAGCTTCCGAATGATGCGCGCTCCGGGGTGCCTCCATCACTGCGCACCAGTTCGTCGAGGAGATCCGCCCGTTCCGTGTTCTGCTCACTATCCGCCTTGAGTACCGATAGCAAGACAATCGCGAGATAAGCAGCGTACGCCTCCCAGACCAGAAAGATCTGGGCATGCCTTTCGATGTCCGTATTCTTCGTTTCCATCGTCCAAAGCGCCCCAGCAAGGGGATACGGCAGATCTTGGGCCCAACGAACGGTACCCTCATCTAACAGGGGTTCGAACAACGCCGAGATTTCTTCGGTACCCGAAAGGTTTGCCCAAACGGTCTCACGGCTGGAGTCAAGTAGGTTCTGTGTGCTTTCAAACATCGCGTCGACTTTGACAAGTGATCGCTGCATATCCAATGAAGGTATGGGGATCAGAACTTCATCTGCAATGCGTAGTTGATTGGTTGGAGTGTTGGTGATGACACGTGCACTCGCATGTGGGTTGAGTCGGGCGAGTGCCCGTCGGACACTGGCGATGCCGTTATCGCTTTGCAGCCAGCCATGCACATACTCAGGAAGTAACTTCTTGTCATCAATTTCGAATCGGATCTCTCGAGATTCATCTATCGCAGGCTGATCCACGGCAGTCTCTGCGGCACCGGTTACCCGAATGCTTGGGTTGGATGGAATGCTTGCACGCTTCTCGTTGAGATCGGCATGTATGCGGGTAACAAACTGCGACAGTCGTTTTTCGGGCCAATAGATAGCGCGAGGAGCGCTTGTCGTCTTGGAGTTCCGTTCGAAGGCTGTGAGAGTATCGATTACCGTGGAAATATCGGCGGCGTCACCGACCCGAGCCACTGTATGCTCGTCATATCGTGCGCTTATGAATGCGTCCAAGTCAGCATCGGATGGAATCTCGACAGGCCAAATAAGCCCGCGACGTCCCACGTTAATCTTTGTTCGGAAGAAATGAGCGCTTGGCACGGTTCGCGATATCGGCCCATTTTTTATGCTACGCACAGCAGCGCGAAGGTTGCTCGCTCCGTCCTCTGTTAAAGTCCTCTCTAGGAATCCACGGTGCCGTCCTCGTGAGAATTCATTTCTGAGGTCAATCAGCTGTACCACGCCCGTACGGCGTGGCGTCTTGATGCTATTGATAACTAAGGCAAAACCGGGTGCATCGGTAGATGGTGCAAATGATCCTGCAGGAAGCGAAATAACAGCCTCCAGCAAATCTCTCTCAATGAGTTCGCGGCGTACATTGGCACTGTGATCCCGGAGGAGTGCCGACGCATGAACAAAGATAACCGCGCGGCCGCCGCCCTGTTCAACAGGTTTGAGCATCGAAACGATTCTGGAGATGAATAGCCACGTGGAGTCTTGCGAGCTTGTCGGCATTCCGAGGGGGAAATCATTCAGATCCAGGCGCCCATTTTGACGATCCTGTGCGATCTGTGTAGGCCATCGGAGGCCAAACGGCGRTTGCGAGATGATTATGTCAAATTTTTTGTCTCCGAAGAGTGAACCTTGAAGCGAATCCCCTGTGCGGATGTCGGCATTGACATCTGCAAAGTAGGAGTTGAGCCTTGCGAGAATGGTTGTATCGGCGTTTATCTCTTGCCCAAATATCCTGACTTTACCTGCGTTTTTTGCGGCATGTTCCCCTACATGAAGAGCGAGGCCGCCTGCGCCAAATGTCGGGTCAAGGATGTCGATCTCATCAGTTTCTTTGAGACGGTCTAGTCGCAAAGCCTCCGTGATGATGGTTGTGAGTGAGTCCTTGGCARCAAGCTCGCTGTATTGCTTCCCGCCTCCGAGTGGAGATTCAAGGATTCCTGGAAGGATTTTCCTGCCTGGAATCGCGTCGCAGTATTCAGCAAGCGGACCAAATGAATCAGATACTTGTTTGGGGAGATTCCCTGCGATATTCGGCATTTCGAGTAGTTCTTCGGGAAGTGCTCGACCTGTGCGTTTAGCGATCATGCGCGCAATCGCGAGGCCTATTTCTGAAACGGACAGGTTTCTATTCCCGCGAAATTGGTCGGCGAGTGCCCAAAGGCTTTTGGCGTAGTTGCGCTCAATCTCGCTCTCGGGTCGGTGCTGATCTACTGCCATGATTCATCCTTCAACGGTGCCGCATTAAGTTCGTCACGACGTGCACGCCAGTCTGGCAGAAATACGTCCATCAATTCAGTGAATCTTTCGTTGTGATTTCGCTCGAGCAGGTGTGTCATTTCATGCACCACTATGTACTCAAGGCAGTTGGGATTCTTCTTGGCGAGCTCCAAGTTGAACCAGATATGTGCGCTTTCACGGTTGCATGAGCCCCATTTGGTCTTCATGCGGCGTACGGTCCACTTCGAGACACTGCGACCGACAATCGGCTCCCATTTAGCGATCAAAGCAGGGATCGCCTGCTTGAGCGCAGCCCTGTGCCACTCCTCCATTGCTTCTCGGCGCTGGTCGGCAGTGCAGTCTGCTGGCGCGATCATCGTCAGCTTATTGCCGCTGATGTCGATTCGTATTCGACCTGGCTCGTTTACGAGCTTCAGTCGGTACCGCTGACCCCATACGTAGTGGGATTCCCCAGTGACCATTTCGCGTTCGCTCTGCCGCGTGGCACTGCGCAATTGTTCGCGTTGTTTCTTGATCCAGGGCAGGCGCTGCACGACAGCGAGGCGAATCGCGTCGTCGTCCAGGCGATCCGGGGCGGCGACACGCACACGGCCAAGAGGAGGGTAGACGGCAATGTGCAGGTTCTTGATGTGTTTGTAGACCACATCAATATCAATTCCTGAGACCGTCATGTAGGCACTAGCTGTACTCATTGCGAGCCTTCACTAGGTCAAAGAGTTCGTTGAAGCGATCGAAATCAGCGGGGAGGACCCGTCGAATTGCGCGTGCAACTTCTTTCTCTTTGAACTTATTGCCAACCCAATCGTGTGGCTTGCTCGTCATGATCGCGGTATCCACCTTGATCGGTGTTTCCGGATCAGTCCACTCGAAGTCATAAATAGCTCGCTGTGCGCCATTCGTAGCCCAAGCAGGGTAGACGGTGTCTGACTCTTTTGAGCCAACTTTCTGAGCGTGCGCGATCAACTGTTCCAAGTATGTCTTGTAATCGAGGGCTCCCTGGCGGCGCTGTTCAATGATCGCATCCAGCAGGCTCGACATGCTCTCGTAGTACTTCGGATTCATCGCGTTTTCATCGATGATGACCTTGCGGATGTTGTTCGCAATGGTTTCGGCAACAGCCTCGGGATCCTTCTTGATCCCTGGCGGCAGTTTGTCGATGGCTCCCGCGCCTTCGCGAACGATCAGATCGACAAGACCGACATTCGCGAAGTCTGCAACCATTTCTGATCCGTCAGCGTGGATGTAGGTATCGAGTAGGAATCGCATGCCGGCTTCGTACTGTTTGAAGTCGACGTTTTCGCCTGCGCCTAGTTTCACCTCGTCACGCACGGAAGTGTAGTGGGTGATTTCCTTGCTGATTGCAGCGGCCTCAGCTTCTGAGAACCCAGCTTCGGTCATGTCATTGGCAATTGCCGCGTAGGATCGCGTCAGGCCAGCCACTGACTTGTAGAGCTCTACGCGTTTGGCTTCGTTGCGCTTGATCTGGTCGGCATTTCCGTGGTCGACGGCGCAGAAATAGTGCTGGTACTGAAGGGTTCCTCTAGGCGGTTCAACCGCTTCACACAATGCACGGATACGTTCAAGCGCCTCGTCGAGATCCTCGCGCGCGAGCTTGACCCGGTCCTTGAGTAGCCCTTCGATGTCTTTCTTCTCGTACCCGTCCAACGCACCATTCGTATAGTCGGTGATGGCGTCTTCGAGGGAGTTGAAGAGATCTTGGTAGTCGACGATGTAGCCGTAGTCTTTGTCGTCGCCGTCCAGGCGATTGACGCGGCAAATGGCCTGGAAAAGGCCGTGGTCGCGCATCGACTTGTCGATGTACAAGTAGGTCGCTGCTGGTGCGTCAAAGCCCGTCAGGAGCTTGTCAACGACAATCAGTAGCCGCATCTGGCCCGGTTCCTTGATGAACCGTTCTTTGACGTCCTTTTCGAACTGCTCCACCTTCGTCATGGCCTGGTCGGCAGGCTCGTCGAAGTGATCGGCAAGCATCTGGCGATAGATTTCATACTGGCGCAATTTTTCGGTGGCGCCGTGGCCCGAGTCTTCTTTGGAGATATCACCGGCTTGCGGTGCATAGCTGGTGACGATGGCGCATTTGCCCTTGAATCCGGCTTGGCAGAACATCTCGTAGAACTTGCAGGCCTGGTAAATGCTGGCGCTGACGAGCATGGCGTTGCCGCGCATGTCCATTAGTCGTGGCTTGGTTTCCATGTCCAGCAGAATGTCGTTGACGATCTGCTTCGAACGCTGCTCGGAGCTAACCACTTTTTGCATGGTGCCCCAGCGCTTCTTCAGCTCCGCCTTAGACAGATCAGTCATGCCTTTGGTCTTGGCATCGAACCATTGGTCGACCTTGGCCGGAGATGTCAGATCCTGGTCAATGTTACGGGCTTCGTAGCGCAGGTCGAGCACCACGCCGTCCAGCACGGCTTCATTGAACTTATAGGTGTGGATGAAGCTGCCGAATGTTTCGATACTCGTTGCTTTATCGGCCTTGAGTAGCGGCGTGCCCGTGAAGCCAATGAACATGGCCCCAGGGAGCAGCTTCTTCATCGCGCCGTGCATCTTGCCCGACTGGGTGCGGTGGGCTTCATCGACAAAGACGAAGAAGTTTCCCTTCGCGGAAAACCCAGCCGGAATCTTGGAGTTGAGCTCCGCAATGAATTCACCGTCGGCGTCATTCTGAGTGGTGTCGTCATCTCCGGCACGGAACTTATGAACCAGGGAGCCGATGAGCCACGGTTCATGCCTGTTAAGGGCACCCATCAGGTCAGCGCCAGACGTGGTCCTGTAGATGTCTTCGTTGACACCGTTGAATACCTTCTTGATCTGGTCGTCAAGCTCGGTGCGGTCGGTGATGATCAGAACGCGTGCCTGGCTGTCGCCGACGGTCTGGTGCTCACGAATCCACTTCGCCAGCCACACCATGGTCAGCGACTTGCCCGAGCCCTGGGTGTGCCAGATGATGCCGCCCTCGCGCTTGGCAATCCGTTCTTGGGCGGCTTTGACGCCAAAGAACTGGTTGTGGCGACAGGTCTTTTTTACGCCGGAATCAAAAACCATAAAGTCATGGATGATCTCCAGGAATCGGTCTTTCGAACACATCTGGACCAGTGCACGATCCAGTGGCTCCTCAATCTCCGAAAGCTCTTTCCACTCCAGCCAGTATTTTTCGGGAGTGTCGATCACGCTATAGCGCAGACCTTCAACGTCGTTGCCCGCCATGACCAGCTGAACGGTCGTGAAGAACGGGCGAATGAAATCCTTCTTCTGGTTGCCGATGTTCTGGCGGATTCCTTCAGAGACAGCCACCTTGGAACGCTTAAGCTCGATCACGCCCATGGCCAAACCATTGACGTACAACACGACATCGGGCCGCTTGGTGTGGTCGCCCTTGATCGAGACTTCTTCGGCCACTACAAAGTGATTGGCGTCTGGATTGCTCCAGTCAATCAACCACACAGTTTCGGTATTCTCACCAATACCAGGCTTCACCTTTACTCCATAGCGGAGCAAGTCGTAGACGTCGCGGTTAGCTTCGTAGAGATTGCGCCCACCGCCTAGTGAAGCATCTTTTTTGAGCTGTTCAACGGCTTTGTTGATCAGGTTGTCGTCGTAGCCACGAGCCCGGAGATTCTGTTCCAGAAAAGCTGACTCGATGTGGGAGTTGCCTGCGCGATACTCCCAGTTGCCACCGTATTCGTAGCCCAGCCGGTTCTGGAATAGCTCAACAACGCGATCTTGTGTCTGGCGTTCAATTTGTCCAACTGCGCTCATGGTTCATTTCCCCCGAAATTAAGTTTCATCTTGCTCATACTGCGGTCTCCGCAGTTCGTAGGCGAGTACGCCCGGTCAGGAGCTCTTGCATCATGCCTTGATTGATGACATGCGTCTTAGCGAGTTGTTCGCGAAGGTTGTTTATTTCGTCCTCAGCGTCGGCAATCGCCGAAGAAATTGCGATCTGTTCGCGTTCATCAGGCACAAGTAGCTCTTGTTTGCTGTACTCAGAGATCCAATAGCGCTTATGATMACTAAGTGGGAAGTCGATCAGCTGCATCCGTTCATAGATAAAGCGCAAATTTACCTCAGCCTTTGCACTCAATATTTTCATCGCCGATGATTTCGCCTTAAATGCAAAATCAACATACTTCGAAGCGGTTGTGAAGTCATCGAAAATAATGACTGGTTGTGCTGTGTAGATACCGTGAGATTCGTTGGTGTATCCAAGGATGAATGTCTTGCCTGCGGTCAGCACCGGGACGGGCCCAGCATCAAGCTGCTTTGAAGTCGTCACCAGGAATCGCCCCGGCTGCTCATAGCTCAGCATCTCGTTGATACGCCGCAGCCGCCAGGGATGAGTAAATCCAGGGAGTCGGGTTTTGCCGGTTAGGAGCTGCTGCATCATCCCCTGCTTGACCGCCTGCTTCTTCGAAATTAGACGCTCCAGCGAATAAATTGTCGAAGCCATCGTGTCGAGCGCATTCGCAATTTCGATTTGCTCTTTTATCGGCGGAATGGGCACGACGAAATCCAACATATCACCGACGTTTAGATGCTTCATCGTGGTTCCGGTTTCGATGGCACGGAGCGATTGCCGACCACGATCAGAGTTAAATAGGCGCATGTAGAATCGCGAATCACCAACACTATTCTTGAATCGCGTGATAATAAGCGCATGACAGTTGGCTCCAGCCAACTCTGGTGTGACCACTGTCGTGAGCCCAACGTCACCAGTTTGAACCGTTAGCATGTCGCCCGCACGCAGACAAGATCGTTGATGTTCAGCGTGGAATTTTTCTGAAACTCGTTTAATTCCAAAAAGGTTGAATCGTCCGTCGAGAACATTAAATCCTTGGATATAAGTTATCCCTGGCCCACGAGATACATAGTGCTTTTTGGCAACACCAACAAATCCATTTGTCATCAGCGTAACGAGATTTCGGAGCGGAGCAACACGCCAATCTTCTGGCAGTATGCCGATCTCAGTATGTTGAAAACCTACGGGTACTTCCGGCACGTTCACTTGATCCCCATTTTGGCCAGGTGGCGGGAAACTCTGACATTGAGATCGTTTAACTCCGATGCCAAGTCATCAACAGTCGTATCGTATCGTTCGCCAAGCTCTTTGAGGCGTGTCACGAGATTGAGAGTCAGCTTCGAAATTTCACCGGTTGCTCCATGAGTAATCGTCGTTTGCCATTTATCCTCAAGCACCATGACTTGAATGTCCAGCTCGGTGAGGTGACCGTACTTGTCAAGTACCTCAGTATCAAGATTGGTTTGCGATTCTTTGATTAGTTTCTTCGAAGAAGCTTCCTCGTTGTATAGGGCGACCAAGTGATTGAGTGCTCGAATTTCTTCTTTGTCTGCTCTCTCGCGCTTGGCTTCCTTTAGTCGCGCAGTTGCAAGCGCTTTTGTGATCTTGCCGTCTTCCATAGCATCAACGAGCAACCCGTCTTCAACGGCATGTTCTTCGATGAACTCCTCGATCTGTCGAGTGGCTTCATCGACCAGGGAATTAAGATCATTGAGTTTTCGCTGCTCCTCGGCGAAATAGCGGGAGACAACCAGGTGTGGTGGGATCAAGTCCATTTTGTATTTTGTTGCGCTACGGCCGGAGCCTACAACTAAATCAGGCGTCTCAGTGATCTTACGGTCTTTATCTTCGATAGTCTTGCGCGGTTTGGCGGCACCCAGCCATCCTTCGTTCATGATCAGGAAGAGATCGTCATGCATAGTGCTGTGCCAGTACGTCATCAATTGCTCATAAACGTTGTATTCGTCCAAAAGTGCTGTGTCTTTGAACCGTGTCAAGAGATCATCGCCAAGTGAAGTGATTAGGGCATTCGGTTTCGTGTCTTCATTGATCGATTCAAGAGCGGGACGGTAGGCGGCATACCAGTCTGAAACCTGGGCCTGAGCCTTGGTGGAAAACGATTCAAATTCATCCGAGTCCAGGATGGCTTGTTGTACGTCCGATATATCTACGGTCAGTTCGCTGTAGCCCGGTTGACCATTACTCCGAAAAAGTTTCTGGCGCAGGTTAGGGAACGCGTCCCAACTTGCGCTGAGTGCGTCGATATCGCGGTTAGGGATGCCTCCGTGCAGATGGGCGTAGAGGTCTTGGACGTCCTCGGGCTCTGACGAATCGATGTAGCGAGGGATGTTTAGGTTGTATGCATTGGCATCGTTGCCGATCTCGGTCAATGGCACCATGCGCGAGTATCGTTCAACTTCTTGCTGCTTGGTAAATACGTCAACGATCTTGTGCATGTCCTGGGAGCGAAGGCGGTTCTTATTGCCGTCTTTCAGGAAGCTCTTGGACGCGTCTATCATGAACACGCCGGTGCGCGCTTGGGCGTTTTCTTTGTCGAGCACAATGATGCAGGCAGGGATACCGGTGCCGTAGAACAGGTTCGCAGGTAGACCGATAATCCCCTTGATAAAGCCACGCTTGAGCAGCTGCGTACGAATCCCGGCTTCTTTGCCTCCGCGGAAGAGAACGCCGTGGGGAAGAATGACGGCAGCTTTGCCGGTGCTCTTCATGGATTTGAGGATGTGTAGCAGGAACGCGTAGTCGCCGTTCTTTTCCGGCGGCATACCGTACTCGAATCGCCCGAATTCGTTTTCCAGCCCATTGCCCCAGGACTTGGTGGAGAATGGTGGATTCGCCACGATGAAGTCAAAGGTATCGAGAGAGTCACCTGTGGTGAACTGCGGACTCGTAATGGTGTCGCCCTTGCGGATGTCCGCGATCTCGTTGCCGTGCAGGATCATGTTCATTTTGGACAGTGCCCATGTGGCATTGTCCTTTTCCTGACCGTAAATTGTCAGGCCATTGCTCGATTCGGAAGCAACTTTGAGCAGCAGCGAACCTGAACCGCAAGTGGGGTCATAAACGGTTGCGGATCGCGGAGTGTCCGGGGTGACGTTGATCAGCTTTGCGATCACACGCGACACTTCGGCCGGGGTATAGAACTGCCCCTTGGATTTACCGGATTCGGTAGCAAAATGCCGCATCAGGTACTCGTAGGCGTCGCCCAGCAGGTCGTCACCTTCGGCCCGCGATCCACGGAAATCGAGATCCTGGAAGATGGTGATCAGCTTGGAGAGCCGGTCCTGCATCTCTTTGCCCTTGCCGAGTTTTTCTTCATCATTGAAGTCGGCCAGGTCGATGACTTTTTGAAGATCCGAGGCTTCGGCAAGTTTGGCGATGATCTTATTGACCTTGTCGCCGATCTCTTTGTCGCCCTTGAGCGCGACCATATCGTCGAAAGACCCGCCAGCCGGAACAGTAATCAAGGCGTCGGGATCTGTTTTCGACTTGTCTGATACGTATTTCACGAACAACATCGTCAGGATGTAGTCCTTGTACTGACTGGCATCCATTCCACCGCGCAGCTCATCGCAGCTCTTCCAGAGAGAGCTGTAGAGGTCGGATTTCTTTAGCGCCACTGCGCGGCTCCCTTGTGTTGTTGATGGATCGTTCGTCGTGCTCATTTTTGTGTCTCCAGGGCATGGATGAGCCCAGGTTACTGTTGGTTTCAATCTACCCGGTACCCACGACAAATATCGTGAAGTGGCTTCGTCTGCGGGTTGTAACGGGTGGGAGCGGACTCAACCAGACCTCGTCTACTACCCTTATATATAACACAATTGGAATATATTTCGTAGTGGGCATCCAGTGAGAATGAATGATGTTCCGGATCAAGTCCGAACAACATCCACGAAGTAGACGGATTGTCTCACCTCGCAGTTATCAACACTCTACCGAATGTCGGATCATCATCCGTAAGTCGATCCCGAAGGGGTCGTTTCACCATTCCCATGCGATGCCACTAAATAATCCGCCATGGACGTCGCGGAGGCGAGTGCCAGCGATTCCGCGGTCGTCAAGCTCAACTGAATTGTGTTCGTTGGCACTCGACGGTCGAGCAAAGGGGCTGACCCTCTCAAATTTCCACAGGCTTCGCGGTTTGTCGCCTATGAATCCCACTTGAATGGACGCGAGGAGCGTCCTGTCGTGGAACGCACGGCTGGCAAGCTTGAGTGCCGATTGATCTTCGAGGTGCTGTTCGGGGAGCGTGGTGAATTTGAGATCGTAAATTTGCCCACGCTCCATGGGTTCAGTCTTGGTGCGTGCTTTGTCGAGGTGCCAGAAGTGGTCGTTGTAGCCAGCTCCTTCGACTGGGCGGGTGTTGACCTTGAAGTCCCCTCCGGCCCGTGGGCTAACCCAGCCGTCGTGGGAGCGGCTGACCGTGACGTAGTCCAACTTGTCGACCATGTTGGCGAAGCGGTAGTACTCGCGCGTTTCCCGCCATTTGCGGTTCTCCACAATGACCAGGGTGCTGGCGGCTTCATAGATGATGCCACCGTGCATCTCCGGAACGTGCAGCACCAGTGGAGACTGCGCGTATGTCCCGGTAACGAGTCTGGAATGCAGGTGTTGAAGCGCCGCTTTCTCGCGCGAGGCAACACTATATTTGCGAAGTCCGATCTTGGTGCCATGGATCTGGCGCCGCTGCTCCAGCCCATCGACGCCCGCTGTCTCTGGACTCAGTGCGAAGATGTCGAGGAGTAGCGCTGACTCGTCCTCATCGAGCGTGTAGATCGCAGACAAGAAGCGACTTTTCAGCCGTTCGAAGGTGTCCTCAAGTGATCCTCGCAATACCTCGTCAACAATTGCCGCTTTGGTGAGTCTACGTTGGATGAAACCCTCATTTTTGCGCAGCAAGGACAGTTCTTGTGCCAACGATTCAGCATCGTCACGGTCCAAAGTCATACACCCAACTATGCCTGAACGTTCCCTATATGCGGTTGTGATCCACACTTTCCAACTTTTTTCCAACTTTCAGATCGCCTCACCGATCGCTTCTAGTCTCTAACTAACCCCGGAATACACAGGGATGAACCACTGAGAAGTAAGGACTACGAATATGTCGAACATTGTGCCCGCAGGAAAGGGAACGCCTGCAAACATTCCGGAAAGCTTCAGCCGTAATGAGGGTCGCATTCTGGCCCGACGGCAGAATGCTGAAGTCACCCGAGGCTTGGTCGTGGCAACCCGCGTCCAGGCAGCCGGCCACGTGGCAGCGACCGGCATGCAGATGACTGCCATGCTGAGCCGCGAAGCCGCGTTCCTGGCCGACGGCGACCCACAGACGGCCGCACGACTGAACTTCATTGTCGATTCCTTCGCGGACAACGCCGCGTGGGAAGTCCGCCAGTTTCGCGGTTAGGTCATGGGCACCGATTCCGGCGGCAACGCCGGGGACGTCATCATTCTGGAATCCATGGCCTACGCCGCACGGCTGTTCACCGATCTGCACGACAGCATCCAGGCGTACGCACAGACACTCGGCATCCTCGACCCCGTTGCGGCCGACCACCTGCTGCGCGTGGCGCTGGCAGGTGTCAGCGCAGCCACCGACGAACTGTCGCAGTGGCTATTGGATGACAGCGCTCAGTCGTGACCACGTGCATCATATGGCTGGCCATCATGGCGGTCGTCATCGCCGCCATCTACTGGCTCGACGTGCCAGCGCTCGTAACAGTCGCGGTCGCGGCAGTCGCTGCAACCGTGCGCCTGCACCTGAAGTTCATTGCCGCATGGTGGCTCTTGATCACCACTCGCCGCTGACCGCCCACCTCTCGTAGGCCACGGCCTACTCCCCCTCAAAAAAAACACCTCCTGAAAGGGCTTATTTGTCATGCATAAAAACATCTCCAGCGCCGAGCTGGCTACCGCCCAGAAGAACCTGAGCACCTACGTGACTCTGGAGGCATCCCACATCGCCTCCCGCGTCGGCTTCGCCTGGGAGCCGACCGAAGGTGCCCCGAGCACCTACAAGTCGCTCAAATCGGCCTACGAGACCTCGATGCGCACCAAGGCACCGCTGCCGGTCAGCAACGAGAACTCCAACCGGGTCATCTTTGCCTCGCCCGAGGGCAACTTCGCGTATCGCTACGTGCACGACATGGGGCACGTGGAGATGGGGCTGGCGTTCAACCCGGTGGATGAGTTCGAGCTGGCCCGCCGCCTGATGTGTCGCCTGGAGCGGTCGGGCTACGGGCCGGACACCTTGGAGTGGAAGCTGTATCAGGCCGATGCGATCGGTCAGGCGATCCACTACGCCCTGACGAAGCGCTATGTGGGTGACCAGCTCCAGTTCGCGCTGGACTGCATCATGCACGGCCTGGAGTGCGGCATCTTCCTGGAAGTCGAGCGCCAGCGTGGGAACTAACCCGACCGACCCGAAATCCCTGTTCGACCGGCTCATCGGCGGTTGCATGTCGGTGCTGCTGGCATCGATCGCCATCTACTGCGCCGCCCAGATCATCCAGTCCATCTGGCCGGTCCTGGTCATCATCACCGGCGTCGTCGCCCTGGTCTGGATTGCGGTCATCGTGGTCCGGATCTGGCTCTCGCGCCGCTACTAATCCATCGCCGCTACGCACGTAGTTCGGCTTGTTCCAGTCGGTGTTGTGGTTTTCGCCAAAGTGGTTGTTCGTTCAACGAATTGAACGCATACTACTCCACAGACCCGTTCAATACGTTGAACGATCGTCTGTCAGCTCAACCACAACACCGACTGAAAGGAGGGAAATCATCATGCCTACACAGAAGAAACCGCGCCGCAGCCGCGCCACCAATCCACGTCAGGATCGCCGCGTCGTCGTCTACGGCGTCCAGCGCGAGAAGCCAGATTTGCGCAAGCTCAGCCGCGCCGTCATTGCCATGGCACAGGCCGAAGCCGAGCGCGAAGCCCAGGCGCAGCACGAAACGAATCTGCGCCCACGAGGAGACCGTCATGACTGACCGGGAGTGCACCCTGCGCCAGCTCGTCTGGCAGGAAATTTACTGGCCACAACCACTGGACAACACCCACACCGTGAACCTGCTGCGCCACTGGGCCGCCCAAACGCACGCCCCACAGATCATCCTCGAAACCCGCGCCACCAAGACCGGCACCCGCTACCTGGTGGCCACCCAGCGCCGTCACACCGCGATGATCCGCCGGGACATCGAACAATTGGTGCCCGGCACCATCGTGGCTGACGACGGTACCGAACGAGGGAAGACGGGGATGGCTCGGCGCCTGATCGTCAACCAACCAATCCGCAGCCTGGAATCCCGTGATACCGAGGGCAGCACCCGGTCGATTCTGGCCAGCCTGTCCGGCCTGCGAGGCTCCGAGGTTCTGGTGACTCAAATCGTGCTGGGGCCACGACTGGCACCGCACCTGGTATCTGGTCGGATTCAGCGCGTCGACCAGGGTATGGGCTCGCTTGTCCTGTCAGGCAGCCAACCCGAACAACGCAGCCAGGTCACGCGGCAGGTCGAAGTCAAGCAGTCCGAATACGGCTTTGCCGCCGTGCTTCGCATCGGCGTTCACGCGGTAGACGAAGCCCGTCGCAAGGAGCTGCTCCAGCGCGTTGTGGGTGCCTTTCGCACCCTTCTGGCTCCTGGTCTGCGCCTGCAGGATCGCCGTGAAAAGGCGGCAAGTATCAACGATCCAGCATCGGCGTGGGCCTTCTTTACTCCCGCCCAGCGCCTCTCGGTTACCGAAACCGGGCTCCTGAGTGGCTGGCCGGTAGGGAGCACAAACACCCCATACCCAGGCCTGCCACCGATCCATCCTCGCCAGGTACGACCGTCCTTCGCCGCCGGTGAAGGCCACCGCATCATTGCCCAGGCAACCGCCCCAGGATCAACCGAAACCCGGCTCGGCATCACGGCGGATGACAGCCGACGCCACCTCTGGCTCATGGGGCCAACCGGCGTCGGCAAGAGCTCGTTGCTGCTGAGCATGATCCGTGATGACATGCTGGCGGGTCGTGGATTGGTGGTGATCGAACCCAAGGACCTGATCCGTGACGTCCTGGAGCTTGTCCCTGATGCGCGGCGAGATGACATTGTGCTGCTCGATCCACTCGACGGTGAGCCGGTGGGAATCAACCCACTCGACCTGCACGGGCGATCCCCCGCGCTGGTGGCCGATCAGATCTTCGGTACGTTCAAGGCTCTCTATGGGGCCGATGGGTTGGGGCCACGATCTTCGGACATCCTGCGTCAAAGCCTGTTGGCTTTGGCTACGCGGGGAGATGCCAGCCTGGCCATGTTGCCGGTGCTGCTCACCAATCCTGGCTTCCGGCGCTCGGTCACCCATCAGATGTCCCGCAGCGACCCGTTCTCGGCCGGGCCGTTCTGGCACTGGTTCAACAGTCTCTCCTCCGAAGCCAGTGCCCAGGTGACGGCTCCACTACTGAACAAGTTGCGCCCGCTATTGGATCCGCATCTGCGTCAGGTGGTGGCCCAACGTCAGCCACGCTTCAACATCCGTCAGGTTCTCACCGAACGCAAGATCCTACTGGTGCCACTCCAAAAGGGAAGAATCGGCCCGGAAGCCGCCGAACTACTCGGCGCGCTGGTCGTGGCGGAACTCTGGCAAGCCATCCAAGAGCGCGCCTCGATCAACCCCAAAGACCGCGACACCGTCATGATCTACCTTGATGAGGTGCAGGACTACTTGCGGTTGCCGACGGATCTTGGGGATGCACTCGCAACGTCCCGCAGCTTGAGTGCCGCCTTCCACGTCGCTCACCAATATCTGGATCAGCTGCCGGTCACCATGCGCTCGGCATTCGAAGCCAACTGCCGCTCCCGCGTGTTCTTCCAGCTGGCAGCCAAGGACGCTCGCGCCGCCGCTGCCATGGCCCCGGGACTGGACGCCGAGGACTTCGCGGCATTGCCGGCTCGCCATCTCTATGCCCAACTCGTCCACCAGGGAACGGTCACCGACTGGGCATCGGGCAGGACACTCACCACCCCAAAGAAAACTGCCAACGTCGCAGATATCAAGGCCCGCAGCCGCCGCCAGTACGGACAACCCATCGACGCCATTGAACAGGGACTGCTCGAAGTCCTGGACAGCTCGCAGGAAAACAACGGCTCGGGCGGACGACGCCGAAGGAGCACCTCATGAGCGACGCAACACCACTACCGGCCGACTACCCGACCGAGTCGAACCGGGAACAGCCGAACCCGCAGGCTAGCGGCAAAAGGACGACGACAGGGGCGACGAATACCGTTGCTCTTCCAAGCACCGGCTCACATACGGGGCCACGTATCAGCAACCGTCGACTTGAGGATATTCGCACCAGTCTCAGTGACCGCGACCTGGCCATCCTGGGATCAGTCGAACGCTACCGCTTCCTCAGCGCACGGCATCTGCAATCCCTGCATTTCACCGACCACGCATCACCCGAATCAGCGTCTCGTACCTGTCGACGGGTTCTGGCCCGGCTACGCGGCCTGCGCATCCTGGGTGTGCTGGATCGTCGCATCGGTGGCATCCGAGCAGGCTCCGAAGGGCTCGTATACTACGTCGATACCGCCGGAGACCGCATCCAACGTGGCAGCACCCAGGCACGGACTCGTCGGCGCTTCGACGAACCATCCGCCCGCTTCCTCGACCACACCCTGGCGATCGCGGACATGGCCATCGCCGTCATGGACGCTGCACGAACCCACGGTGCCGAAGTCGTCAAGAACGACCCCGAACACCACGCCACCCGCACCTACCAAGATGGGTACGGTGTCCCCCGAGTCCTGCGACCAGATCTCTATATCGAACTGGCCGCATCGGTCGGGGACGACGAGGTGAGCGCTTTCTTCATCGAAGTCGACCTGGGTCATGAAAGCCTGCCAACCCTGCTGGGGAAATCGCTGGCATATGAGGACTACCGGGTAACCGGCAGCGAGCAACGCCAGTTCGGCGGCTTCCCACAGGTCATCTGGGCCATGGACGCCTACCGCACGACCACCGCGCTCCGGCGCCGCAAAGCCCTGGGAGATGCCATCGAGCGGAACCACCGCACAGCCATGAGTCTGTACCGAATTCTGGCACTTCAGGACACCGCCGAGGCACTGGTTCAGGGGTTGCACCATGACTAATCCGGCCAACCAGCTACTCATCGGCGATGCCCTGGAAACCCTGCGCACCTTGCCACCCGGCAGCATCGACATGTGTCTGACCAGTCCGCCGTACTTCCGGCTACGCGACTACGACGCGTCCGGCCAGCTCGGGATGGAGGAATCGGTGGACGCATGGGCGCACACTATCCGGCAGATCACCCAGGAGATCCACCGCCTCCTGGTGCCAACCGGCACGCTCTGGCTGAACCTCGGCGACACTTACGTCACCCATCCGCGCCAAGGGGCACCGCCCAAAAGCCTGGCTTTGGCTCCCGAACGTGTTGCCCGACTCCTGCAAGAAGATGGCTGGATCCTGCGCAACAAGATCATCTGGGCCAAGCCGAATCCGATGCCGACCAGCGTCCGCGACCGGCTGACAGCCACCCACGAGGTGATCTACGTTTTCGCCAAGCAATCACGCTACTTCTTCGACCTGGACAGTATCCGAGTCCCGCACTGCTCCAAGCCGGGCACGCCACCGCCGGATCGAACCCGGCGACCAGCCAAGGAGCACTGGCGCGGCCCCAATGCGGACTCGACCACGGGGCTGGCTGCGATGAAGGCTCGAGGCGTTGTCGGGCACCCGCTGGGCAAAAACCCGGGCGACGTCTGGAGTATCGCCACGGCGGCGGGCAAGGGCAGTCATCACGCCACCTTCCCAGAGCCGCTTGCCACCCGTTGCATCCTGGCAGGCGTGCCAGAGGCGCGCTGCATTACCTGTAAAAGACCGCATACGAGAGCGCTGCGCCGGTTAGGGGAAACAGCCACCCGGCTGGCACTCGCCGCCACGTGCACGCACCAGGACGGCACCGAGCCCGGGATCGTGCTTGATCCGTTTATGGGATCGGGCACCACCGCTGTGACCGCCGAGCGTCTACACCGCCAGTGGGTTGGTATCGAACTAAATCCAGACTTCGCCCGCGAGGCACTGGAGCGGATCACTACCGCCCGGGCATCCCCCACGTCATGAGCCGATGGCACTCGTCGGTGCCATGCGGATTGGTGAGTCAGGTTCCATCCCGGAACCTCGCCAACCGCAAGCACCGAGGAGTTGTCATGACGACACCACCGGTTGACGGCATCGACCGTCACACCCAGGGCAGCGTGAAAACGCTGGCCGTCCGGCTCGAACCCGACATCCACACCCAGCTGGTGCTCATCGCCCAGCTGCGTGGCAGCACCCTCACCGAAGAGATCCGCCAAGCCTTGGCCGCGCACATCGCGCAGGTCAAGGCCAACACCGATCTGGTCTCGCAGGCCGAATCGGCCATGGCAGAGATCGAACGTGAGGCAGCCGCCCGCCGCGAGGCCATCGCCAGCCTGTTCGGCAACGAACAGGCCCCGGCAAAGCCCCGCACGGCGCGTGGACGGTAATCGAGCCACCCTCCCGGCAGGTGCCAGCGCGAGACGAATCCATTTGGGTTCTCTCCGCTGGCACTGCCGGGCACACCACCAATTTTGAAGGGAGGAACCATATGAACCACGAACAGACACCCGGCGCACAACCGGAGCACGAAAGCACCCACACCACACCCTCGATCTATATCGCCTCACTGGCCGACTACAACAACGGCCGGCTACTGGGTGACTGGATTGACGCCACGATTGGAGCCGACGCTATCCATGAAAAGATCGCCGCCATCCTCGCCCGCTCGAAGGAGTTCGCGCCTGAGGAATGGGCAATTCACGACTACGAAGGATTCGGCACCAAGCGCTTGGGCGAATACGAGTCCATCGAATACGTGGCCACGCTGGCCGAAGGCATCGAAAAGCACGGCGAAGCTTTCGCCGCCTGGGTCGACTACTCCGGCTTGGACGTCGAAGAGTGGCACTACTTCGAAGACGCCTACCTCGGAGAATATGCCAGCCTGACGGCCTACGCCGAGCAGATCGTCGAAGATCTGGACTGGCGCAGCCGCATCGATGAGCACGTACCTGAGGGCTTGAAGTCGTATGTCCGCATTGACACTGAACAGATGGCTGAAGATATGCGCCACGGTGGCGAAATCTATTTCGTCGAATCAGACGTGGGAATCTACGTATTCAACGGCCATATCTGACGAACGTCGAATGATAAGGCAGTACTTCCTGCCTTGACGGAATAGATGTTGTGGAATTCGCTTAAACCGTTGAACAAAATGAACGACCGGTTCATACTACGGACAGAAATTGGAGACCACCGACATGCAAGACCACGACATACAAAAACTGGCGGACGCCATCCGCGAACGCCGCGAAGAACTTGGCCTGTCCGCAAGCGAAGTCGCCAGGCGGGCCAAGATCGCCAAGGGAACGATTACCCGCCTGGAGCTTGGCCAGATCGGCAGCCCCCGCATGGACAACCTCCGCTCGATCGCCGACGTCCTGCAGATCCCGCTTACCAACCTACTGGCCGAATCCCGTGTCCTGCGCGGCTCTGACCTCCCCACGCTGCAACCCTATTTGCGCACCAAGTTCAAGGACATGCCCGAAAGTGCCGTCCGCGAAATCGAAGAACATTTCAAGGCTGTGGCCACCCGGCACGGCATCGACACCACAAGCGGCCCCGCACCCGGCGAGGACGAATAACCCAAACCATTCTCAGCGAAAGGAGAAGCCATGACTAACATCAGCACCCCATCACCATTTGAGCGCAGCGTCCTGTCCACCCTCCGATCGCTCATTCCCAGCCGTCCAGTGCATTCACTGGCTGAAGCCAAACAAGTCGCCGAACATCAAGCCATCCGGCTGCTACAGCTCCACCAGCTCACCGAAGGCCCGGTACCCGTCGAGTTCCTCGCCGAACTTCCCAAGATCGAGATCGAACTCGTCGAAGCACCCGTTTCCGGGGCCAGCTTCTGGAACGGCAGCGCCTGGATCATCCAGCTGAACAAGCATGAAAGCTATTGCCGCCAACGTTTCACTCTGGCGCACGAATACAAGCACATCATCGACCACAACCGGGCCGACCAGCTCTATCTGGGGACGAAGGATGTCAGCGCCGCGCAGCAAGCTGAGCAGGCCGCCGACTACTTTGCCGGATGCCTGCTTGTGCCGAAGATGCTCCTCAAACGCGCCTACTACGGCGGCATGCAGCGACCATCCGATCTGGCCAAGTACTTCCAAGTATCCGAGATCGCCATCGTCGTTCGATTGCGCCAGACCGGCATCACCGAACCGACACCACGCTGCCTGCCAACCAGCACACCATTTTCCCGTCCATGGCAATACGCCACGAACAATCGCACCCGACTACAAGGAGTCTGACCATGACCACCAACGACATCGAGGCCCTGCGCCCACGCAAGGCCGTCCTTTACCTGCGCGTCTCCAGTAAGAAGCAAACCGAGACCGCCAGCGACATCGACAAGGACGGCAACTCAATAGCCACCCAGCGCGATATCTGCGAGCAGAAAGCTAGCTCCCTTGGCGCTGAGATCGTCCATGAGTTCGTCGAGCCCGGCGTCTCGGCTCAGACGATTGAAAAGCGCCCAGAATTCCAGGCCATGATGACATTCCTGGCCGATAACCGCGATGTCGACTACGTCATCGTCTATGCCCGCTCACGCGCATTCCGCAACTTCGTTGACGCCGCGATTACCCGCCGTCACCTCGATAAGCTCGACGTCCGGCTACTCTCGGCCCGTGAGGACTTCGGCGAAGGCACCTACGCCGAAGCCATGGAAGCGGTCACCGACATCATGAACCAAGTGCAGAACCAGCTCAGCGGCGAAGACATCCGGATCAAGATGCGCAACAAGGCTATAAACGGCGGCACGCTGACAAAAGCCAAACTCGGATACCTCAACATCCGCAAGGACATCGAAGGGCGCATGATCAACAGCATCGGGCTTGACGAGAAGCGCGCCCCGTTTGTCCTGAAGGCTTATGAGTTGTATGCCACGGGCAACTATTCGATCGAACGGCTCGAAGCCACCATGGCCGATCTCGGGCTCACGTCGAGACGAACCACCCGCTACCCCGAACAGCCGGTGTCTGCAAGCAAACTGCACACCATGCTCAAGGATCCTTACTACGTCGGCTTCCTGGTCTACAAGGGAGATATCTACCCGGGTCGACACGAACCGGTTGTCGGCCAGGACCTATTCGATCAAGTTCAAGAAGTCATGAGCGCACGCAGTGGTGCCGGAACTCGCGACCGCGTCCACAACCACTATCTGAAGGGCATGCTATTTTGCCACAAATGCCACGTGCTGGGCAGGGAAAGCCGAATGATTTACGTTCAGGCAAAGGGTCGCAGCGGCTCACTTCATGAGTACTTCTTTTGCCGGGCCAAGCAGGAAGGCCTTTGCGACACCAGGTACATTCCAACCTACGTAATCGAAGATAGTGTCGTTGACGAATACGCTCGGCTCAAGCTTGAGCCTACATTCGAAGCTGACATTCGAAACCGCCTAACGACGGCGCTCGACAGCGAACAGGAAGATATCAAGGCCACCTACGCCGCACTGCGTAACCAGCTATCCGAAATCGTGCGGAAAGAGTCTCGTATTGTTGACCTCGCCGCCGACGGCACACTGCCAACCAGCAAGATTCGCGAGAAGCTGTTCGAGCTGGCACAGCAGAAGAACCGCATCGAAGACAGCCTGGCGAACGTCGAGGGCAAGATTGCGGCTGGCGGCAAGTTGCTCGCGGCGGCACTGGATCAAGTCACTGACACTCAGCGCTATTACCATGCTGCCCCGGATAAGGTCCGACGGATTCTCAACGAATCCTTCTATCATTTCTTCCGCGTTGCCGAAGACGGGAAGGTCTCCGCAGAATTGAATCATCCATTTGATGACATCATGGCCGCCCAGGCGGCGTTCTCCGGCCTGAAAACGGCATCGAACGAGTCGTCCCAAGTATCGACCCCGTCGTCCCAAAATGGGCCGATTTTGACCGTTTCAGACATATTGAATGCCCAACCTCGGGGCAACAAAAATGGCGCCGATTTCTCGACGCCATCTCTGTTATTGGAACTGAAGTGGATCTACTCGAACCATGGTTCGAATAAAACTACTCTGGTCGGGATAACAGGATTTGAACCTGCGACCTCGTCGTCCCGAACGACGCGCGCTACCAAGCTGCGCCATATCCCGGTGTTGTACCAACGAATAAAAAGTTTACCGACTTTTCACTCCAACACCTAATCGAAGCCGTTGGCTCTACATCACACGATCGCCTTGCCGGGGTTCAGGATGCCCTGCGGGTCGAAGACAGCCTTGATCTTTCGCTGCAGTTCCAGCACTTCCTCGGACTGTTCCCACGCCAGCCATCCACGCTTCACGGTGCCCACGCCGTGCTCACCGGTGATGGTTCCGCCCACCTCCAACGCAGCGCGGATGGACTCGTCAAGGGCTGCATCGAGCCGGGCCACGCCCTCGGTTCCGTCGTCGGGGTCCACCCAGAAGGTGGGATGCAGGTTGCCGTCACCGGCGTGGGCGACGATGCGCACCATGACGTTGTTGCTGGCCGCAATCCTGTCCAGGGTCCCCATGTAGTCGACCATGGCCGACCGGGGCACCGCGATGTCCTCGCCAACCCGGTACTGGTCGTCCTGGCCATCGCCGCGGCTGGCGCGGCGCATCTCGATCAACCGCACGGCTTCCTCGTCGTCGGGTTCGCTCACCTGGGCCCCGAGGCCCTCCAGCGCCGAGCGCACGATACCTGCCTCGATCTCCGCTCCGTGTCCGTCCGTACGCACCAGCAGCAGCGCGCCGCCGCGGGCGCTGAGGTCCGAGCCGTAGGCCGCATCCAGCACACGCATGGTCCCGATATCCAGCAACTCCAGGATCGCCGGCTGCACGCGCACCCGGGCGATCGCCACTACCCCGGCCGCAGCCTGGACGACATCCGTGAACACCGCGGCGATGGAGCAGGTCCTTTCACTGAGGTAACGCAGGCGAACGGTCACGGAGACGACAACCGCCAGGGTACCTTCCGAGCCAACCAACAGCGAGGTCAGGTCGTAGCCGGCGACACCCTTGAAGGTGTTTCGCCCGGTGCTGATCAAGGTGCCGTCGGCCAGCACGACCTCCAGGCCAAGGACCGAGTCGGTGGTGACCCCATATTTGGCGCAACGCAGTCCTCCGGCATTGGTGGCCACGTTTCCGCCGATGGTCGATTCCTTGTAGCTGGCCGGGTCTGGCGCATACATGAGACCGTGCTTGGCGACGGCCCTGTTCAGCACCGCATTGATGACTCCGGGCTGCACCACTGCCACTTCGTCTTCCGCGCGGATCTCCAGGATCCGATTCATGCGTTCGAGTGAGAGCACGATGCAGCGCGCCACTGCATGGGCGCCGCCTGAGACGCCCGTCCCGGCCCCGCGCGGCACAACCCTGACCCCGGCCGCCGAGGCGAGCCGCAGGGCCGCCTGGACGTCTTCCACGCGCTCGGCAAAGACCACGGCCAAGGGCAGCTGGTGGTCGACGATCTTCCCGAAGTCGTGGCTGTGGGACTGAAGCACCGTGGGGTCGGTTGATACAGCTCCCTCACCGATGTGCTGGACCAGGTCTTCAATCAACGCCACATCGGCGATTTGTTGGCTCATGCCGCCCTTTCGAAGCATCTTGGCTATGGCTGTGACGTCACGGGGTACACAGCCGTCTGTGTCAGGGGGCTTAGCGCTCGGCCTGGCCGCCGGCTCCCATAAAGCGAGCATAATACTCGAGGACCTCGGGCCAGTCCGTGTACCGATCGTATTGCTGCTGGCCGATCTCCCCGGAAGCCCAACCGTCATGTGTCAGGACCACTTCGGTTCCGCTGCCTTGTTCGTGGAATTCCAGGCTCAAATGGGTGGGCGGGGCTGTTTCCATGCCGAGCGTGAAGTCCAGGACGATGCTATCTGGTGCTTCGAGGTGAACGACCTTGCCCCAGAGGTGCTGGTCTCCGTCTTCAGACTCCTCAAGCAGACTCCCCCGTTCGAAGGTCACATGGCTGCCCGGGCCGAACTGCGAGAATTTGCCTACAGGCCACCAGAGGTGGATGTACTCGGAGAAGCCTTCAAATGCCTGGTCTGCTGATACCGGAACGTTCACCGTATGCCGATGCTCCGGCAAGTGGTAACCGTCTTGGGAGCTTGGCTCATTGGCTGATGCCGCGTGTGAAAATAGTCCGTCCATTCCTCAACCCTAACGGCTTTGGCCATGAAGGTCGCTTGCGAGACATCCGGTCCGGTGCCCTGGTTCCCGCGGGGCCGGCCGGGTGCCGGTTCTTAAGCGGGTGCGGCCCCCGGCGGGTGCCGGGGGCCGGGAACGGGCGTTAAGCATCGGAACCCCCAAGCCWSWGGCTTGGGGGTTCCGGGACAGGGTGTCCGGCGGTGACCTACTCTCCCACACCCTCCCGAGTGCAGTACCATCGGCGCGGTGGGTCTTA
>NZ_MOLR01000003.1:0-276940 GCF_001863355.1 Arthrobacter sp. UCD-GKA
TCGTCGCCAGCACCGAGTCCCAGGTGCCGTCGGCGGCGTAGCGGCGGTGGCGCTTCCACACGGTCTTCCAGGACCCGAAGTGCTCGGGCAGGTCGCGCCACGGGATGCCGGCGCGGTAGCGGTAGATGATGCCCTCGACCACGAGCCGGTGCTCCTTGAACGGGCGCCCCGCCCTGCCCGTGGAATCGGGCATGAACGGGGCAATCAGCTCCCACTGGGGATCGGTGAGGACGGTGTAACGGGAATTCACCCGTTAATCCTGCYAAACCGAACCGTCAGCGATTAGGAGACACGCCCTAGCGCCGCAGCACAGGGATCCGGCGGGCGAGCGGGCCGAGGAAATTATCCAGCTCCTCGGAGCGGATCAGCCGCAGCAAGACGATGTAGACCACGGCCATGACGGAACCGACGACGGCAATCGAGATGATGGCCGAACCAATGGAACTCCATGCGAATCCCCAGCTGTAGCCTCCCAGCAGCCACAGCACCCCGGCGCCCGCCATGCCCGAMAGGGCGGCCATCACACCGATCCTCACGTAGCTGTCGATCACCTGGGCGACTCCGTAGTCGCCGTAGCGGCGGACGACCAGGACGTGCGCAATCACCGCGGAGAGCACGTTGGTGCCACCGTAGATCAGGGCCACGGCCCGGGCGATCTCCGTCGCGGGCAGGACCTGCACCGCACCGAAGACCAGCACGACGCACAGCACGGCGATGACCGTCTGGATCAACATGGGCGTCTTGGTGTCCTCCTCGGCGAAGAAGACCCGGATCATGAAGAAGTGGATCGACTTGAACGGCAGCCCCAGCGTGGTGAGCAGCAGCAGCTGGCCGATGGCGGCGCCCTGCAGCATCGCGGTGGAGGAACTTCCGGCAAATAGCCGGCCCAGCGGCCCGGCCAGCACGATGAAGGCCACCGTGGCGAAGACGATCGGCACGGCGGTGGTGCGCAAACCGCGGGAGAGCAACGGTGCGATGTCCCCGCGGCGCTTCTCGTGGAAGGCCTTGGTGAACTCGTTGAAGAGCATCGTGGCCAGGGTGAGGGCAAAGATCGAGTGCGGCAGCACGGTGATCAGCTGGGAGGTGTTCAGCGCGTACTCGCCGGGAATGTCGGCGCCGCCGAAGGGCATGCCCTCACGGGCATTGGTGGCGGCCGAGACGAACTTGGAGTTCACCAGCGAGGCGATGTTGCCGACCATCATCGAGCCCAGGGTCCAGGCGGCAAGCTTGCCCACATGGCGCAGGCCCATGCCGCGCCAGGAAAAGTCCGGGCGCAGGTTCAGCCCGATGCGGCGCAACGGCATGAACAGGGCCAGGGCCTGGACGACGATGCCCAGGGTGGCTCCACCGGCCAGCAGGGCCGTCCGGGAGGTCGTCCAGCTGTCCAGCTGGTCATTCCCGCCGCCGTAGGCGCCAAAAAGGACAATGAACGTGCCGATGGTGAGGATCTGCACCAGGTTGTTGGCCACCGGGGACCACATGTAGGCGGTGAAGCGGTTGTGGGCGTTGAGCACCTGGCCGATGACCGCGTAGACACCGTAGAAGAAGATCTGCGGCAGGCACCAGTATGCGAACGTGGTTCCCATGGCAATCATGGGTTCGGTCCAGTTGAGGGTCAGGACCTTGATCAGCGGCCCGGCCATGGAAACGAGCAGCACCGTGGCCAGGCCCATCACCACGATGGTGAGGGTCACCAGCTTGGAGGTGTACGCCGATCCGCGGTCGGAGGCCTTCGAAGCCTTGATGAGCTGGGGGACCAGCACCACGTTGAAGATGCCGCCGGCCAGCAGCATGAAGATGATCGTCGGGATGACGTTCGCCTTCTCGAAGATGTCGGCCATCGTGGTGCTCGAGCCGATGGCAACGGCCAGCAGCGCGGTGCGGATGAATCCGAGAATGCGGGAAACCAAGGTGCCAGAGGCCATCAGGGCATAGGCCTTGGATTGGCGTTGGGCCTGGTTTCCGGCCGGTGCTTGCGGGATCTTGGGTGGCGTGCCGGGGCGCGCGGGGTGCTTAGATACCTGGGACATAGTTGGGGAGTACTTCACGCGCAAGATCGGCGATGCGCCGCTCATTGGGGAAGGACAGGCGTTTGCCGAGATCCAGCAGGGGAACCCAGGCCACGTCCACGGCCTCGTGGTCGGGGTCGTTTTCAATGGTCAGTTCGCCGCCCGTGGCACGCAACAGGAAATGGTGCACGGTCTTGTGGACGCGGTAGTTGGTGACGGTGAACCAGTAGTCGACCGAGCCCAGCGGTGCCAGGATGTCACCGGCGATTCCGGTTTCTTCCTCGATCTCGCGCACGGCGGCTTCCTCGTTGGTTTCCACGCCTTCGGGGTGTCCCTTGGGCAGGCACCATTCGAGCCGACCGCCGCGGTTGTACCGGGCAATGATGGCCACCGGCAGGCTGGGAAGTGACGTATCGATGACAACGCCGCCGGCCGAAACTTCCTCCACGGTGGGGAGCGGGTGGTGCCCGGGGCTCACCTGTGCCTGCGCATGCGCCATTGACGCAGTCAACGGCGTGCGCTTCGGGGCGCTGGGAACTGGATGGGCCATGGCAACCACTCTATCGGTTCCGCGGCGCTTCGTGGCTTGCCCCGCCCGGCCTCCGCGTGTTATTCGTGTCTTCGTTACGGGGCGGTGATGTCGGCGGCGTGTGGAAGCTAACGCCGAATTGAAGTGGCCGGGATCATGGCACTATCCAGAAAGTCTGGCACCCTTAAAGAACTATGCAGCAACTACCGTCCCCCCAGGTTCTCACCGAACTATTGCCCCCCGTCATCTTTGAACTGGGACAGCGATTCGTCGACTCCGGTTTTGAACTCTCCCTGGTGGGAGGCCCGGTGCGGGACCTCTTTCTCGGCAGGGTGTCCCCGGACCTGGACTTCACCACCAGCGCCTCTCCTGACGAAACCCTGGCCGTGGTGGCCGGGTGGGCGGATGCCACCTGGGAAGTGGGACGCGCCTTCGGCACCATCGCCTTGCGCAAGGACCAGCACACCATCGAGGTGACGACCTACCGGGCCGATGCGTACGACCCGTCCTCGCGCAAGCCCATCGTCGCCTTCGGGGACAAGCTCGAAGACGACTTGTACCGCCGCGACTTCACCATGAACGCCATGGCCCTGCGCCTGCCGAACCTGGAACTGGTGGACCCCTACAACGGGGCCGTCGACCTGGCCGCCGGCGAGGTGCGCACGCCCGGGGCACCCTCGATGTCCTTCTCCGACGACCCGCTGCGCATGATGCGTGCGGCACGTTTCGCCTCCCAGCTGGGAATCGACGTGGCCGCCGACGTCCGGGCTGCCATGGCGGAAATGGCCGAACGCATCAAGATCATCTCGGCCGAGCGGGTCAGGGATGAACTGGTCAAGCTCATCAACGGCGCCAACCCGCGCGCGGGCATCGACCTGCTGGTGGACACCGGCCTGGCCGACATCGTGCTCCCGGAGGTCTCCGCCCTGCGCCTTGAGATCGACGAGCACCACCGCCACAAGGACGTCTACCAGCACTCCCTGACGGTGCTCGAACAGGCCATGGAACTGGAAAGCGATGCCGACGGACCGGTTCCCGGACCCGACTTCGTGCTGCGCTTCGCGGCCCTCATGCATGACATCGGCAAGCCGGCCACCCGCAAGTTCGAGCCCAACGGGGCTGTCAGCTTCCGCCACCACGACGTGGTCGGCGCCAAGCAGGTCAAGGCGCGCATGCGCGCCCTGCGCTTCGACAACGACTCCATCAAGGCCGTCGCCCGGTTGGTCGAGCTGCACATGCGCTTCTACGGATACGGCGATGCCGGATGGAGCGATTCGGCGGTGCGCCGCTACGTCCACGACGCCGGGGACTTGCTGGAGCGCCTGCACCGGTTGACCCGTTCCGATGTCACCACCCGCAACCGCAAGAAGGCCGACCGGCTCAGCTTCGCCTACGACGATCTCGAGGCCCGCATCGTCGAGATCAGCGAGCAGGAGGAAATGGCGGCCGTGCGCCCGGACCTCAACGGGCAGCAGATCATGGAGCTGCTGGAAATCAAGCCCGGCCCGGTGGTGGGACGCGCCTACAACTTCCTGCTGGAACGCCGCCTGGACAACGGCCCGATCGACCGGGACGAAGCGGTAACCGTGCTTCGCGAGTGGTGGGCGCAGCAGCCGGAGTCAACCGAGCAGTAGTCCGAGCAGGATTTCGGGGCCTTGTTCCGGCGTGTCGTCAGCAACACGCCGAAACGGGGTCCTTTCTTTAAAGTTTTCCCAAATTGATGTGGCGTAATGGCGCATTGTTGTGTATCGTGGAACCTGTGATTGAGAAGTCTCAATGAGACATCGAGATCGAATAGACAATATTGGCGCCAGGATTTTCTGGCATGTTCTTCCAGAAAAGGAGGTGGGAATGATGATTAATTCAATGAATTTCGGCGGCTTCTATGTGCCCCGTCATGGCTTCGGCGGCTCTACCGCCCGAGCAACTTCCCCCGCCTCCGGAACGGCGCCCTGCTAGTACTTCCCTAGCTTTTCAAAGTTCCCGAGGCTGATGAGTCATTAATCGACCAAATCCTTGAGGAACTTTCGTCATGTCTACCCAGATCTCTTCGATCACCACCCAGGCTGCTCGCTCCGCCGAACTCATATTCGCCGGACCGGAAGCGTTGCACGCCCGCACCACTCGGCCGGCCGAACAAGCCGCCTTCCGCACCTCCAACAAGGTTGAGGGGAGGTAACCACCGTGGCTGCAAAAAACCGAAAGCCAAAGAACAAGGCTTGGCTTCAGACGCAGTTCAACCCGGACAACCGGGATCGTGAACTACGTAACCACCTTCCGATGGACATGGTCTTCCGCGTGCGGTGAGTGGATTAGGATCGGGCATCCACAGCCGATCCGGAATTCGACTCATTCACCGAACAGGAGCAAGACCCATGGAAACAACTGAAACCCACAGTGCAAAGCCCGCCGGCTTCACCGGCGGGCTTTGCCTCTTAAACGAACGTTTCGCTTGGCTCTGCCGAGTCTATGTCCGTGCCCGGGTCCAGCTGCGCGCGCCAGTGGCGCAGAAACGCCAGCCCCGCATGGTCGTGGATGACCTCGTTGCCCAGGCCAAGGTCTCCGGCCGTGAGCACAGGGTACGGTTTTCCTGACGGAATTCCGTCGCCCGGGCGTACATCCACGTGGCTGACCTCATGCCCGTGCGCGGCCAGCCAATCGGCCATGGCGTAGTCCGTGCGCGAATCGCCGACGGTGAACCACGCTGTGGGCACAATCCCGTCGGAGGCCAAGAGTTCCACGGTGCGCCTGGCACCGAGATCCTTGCCCAGTGCCACCGATTCGATGTCCGTGGAAATGATGGTTGGATCCACTCGGTATTCGATCCCGCTGTTGGCGCCCGGCAGGCGGAGCTCGAGGCGCTCAACACCAAGCCCCAGACGAGTCATCGCTTTGATGGCGGCCGCGTCAAAATCAGCCTGGACGCGTCGGTAGTCGGTGTTGTCGGCGTGGATGTGCTGCTCGACGGAGACCATGGCGCGCTTGGTCTCGTCAAAAAACATGTGCGAGCTGAAGGATGAAGCCACCAGCTCGCGAATCTCTTCCGAGTAATACCCCGGAACCGCCAGTTCGTGGTCAACATGAACCTCGTCCGCGCCTGTCGAGTCGAAGGTGAACCATGTGGCACCCTTCTCGCATATCGCGTGGATCTTCAACGTCGAGGGCATTCCCGCCGCGATCATGGGCTCCATCACCTGCTGCTTGATGAAATCATCTGATCGCCCCGTGTTGAAGACCACGGGAATTCCGGAGACTGCAAGATCCAGGAGCAGCGCAATGATTTCCGGGGCGACGTCGCGGGTCACTGGCGAGGCGATCGGGCCGTCGACATCGAGAAGCAAGGCAAATGGCGGTGTTGTGGGCATGTTGTTCATTCTCCCATCGCACCGTTGCGGAACGGAATCGCCGCAAGTCCACCGTCGGATGGCTGCCGGCACGGTCGAAAAAATAGTTATCCACAGATTCGGAAAACCTGTACGACGGGGCCAATGGAATTTCTAGGATGGGTCCATGATGACGGGAAAACGGACATATGCCGTGGCAATCGGGTTGTGTTGTGTTGGATTGGCGCTCGGTTCCTGCACCCAGGGACCGGACGCCGTGGATGCGGGAGCCGCCGAATCCGGCGTTGCTGCACCGCCGGCTCCTGGGCAGGATGCTGCGGTCGAACAGGCCGAACGCCGGATCATGATGGTCAAGCCCTCGTGGAGCGTGAAGATGAAGGTGCTGGACCGCCCTCGGGTGGTCAAGGGGGTAGCGGTAGTGCTCTCTGAAGGCACGAAGGGGCTCGAACTGACCGGGTTGAAGGGTGCCACCGGGAAGAAACTCTGGAGGGTGCCGGTGGATCCGGGGTGGGTGCCCAGTGGCGTGAACATGGGAGTGGAACTCAGCAAGACCGAAAAGGGCAGGAACGTGGCATTGTTCCTGCAAAAGTCGAAACCACGCGATGGCTGGGGCGGCGATGTCTGGACCAAGCCGGTTGCCGTGGATGTCGTTTCCGGAAAGGTGCTCTACCAGGGCCCCGCACAGCTGGTCAGGTCCAGGCCGGAGGCCTGTCCGGACGGCAAAGACATGTGCTATCTCTCCCTCAAGCCGGAGATCGATGACGAGCAGCGGATGCGTGTGGACCTCGACCGCGGAATCCAGCGGACGTTGACGCCCCAGCACAAGCTGGGGGATTCCATCTTCCCGATCTCCGGAGGGGAACTCTACGTCCACTACAGCGGGAACAAGAGCAACCTCATGCGGCTCAACGGAGACAAAAAACTGTGGGGCCTGTCGTTGGCCAAGGTGATGGGACCGGCCCACACACCTGGCCAGGGGTGGACTATGGACTATTCGGAAAAGCTCGGGGTCTTCGCAGGCTGGATCGGTCGCAATTACAAGGAAACCAAGGACAAAAAGGGCAACGTTGTTGCCCGGGAGTCGGACTTCAGGCAGGAAATGATGATCGGCCTCGACGCCAAGAGCGGCAAGACCTTGTGGAAGGCCAAGGGCGCCACTACCTTCTGTCTGCCTCCCATGGGCACAACACACACGGTGCTTGATGGCGGAAAATCCTTTCCCGTCAGGTGCGTATTCGATTCGGGCATATTGAAGGAGTCCAAAAAGACCACGAGCAGGCTGGAGAACGGAAAACTGCACCTTGAGGGCTACGACCCGAGCACCGGGAAAGTCATCTGGAAGACCAAAAGCTATGTGGTGGTCACCGACGTCGATGTTGCCCATGCCCCGGACGACGGCGGGGCGAGCCTGCTCCTGGCCAAGGAAAAGAAGCCCACACTGCTCGACACCCAGACGGGAGAGACCCGGATCGTCGCCCCGGGGGAACGCTTCCTCTGCACCGATGGGGCAAATTACTCCAAGCCACGGGACGGAACCGGAGGGACGCTGCTCTTCCCGTGCGGAGCGGACGGGAAGAAGGCCAAAGGCGTCAGTGCCGGCGCCATTGACGCCCAGGGTGGCGAAGGAAGCCATGTTGTTCTTGGTTTCGCCGACACGGTCTCCGGATATCGTGTGGAGGCACGCTCCGATTAGCCCCCCACGGCCCGCATTCGGGACGTTTGCAGCATTGCGGTGATAGCTTGAAGGGGAATCAAGGAAAACCAAAAACCTTGGTCTTCCTCATCCCCCGAATACCGGGAATCCAGATAGGGGACACACGATGACAGCGACGCCTGAAACCGACATGAGTGATCTAGCGATTGCCTCACGGGCCGTGCTCAAGCCCATTTCCGAAATCGCAGCGACGGCGGGTATCCCGGAGGACGCCCTCGAGGCCTACGGCCGGTACAAGGCCAAGGTTGACCCGGCACTCTTGACGGCACGCGGCGTGAAGCCAGGAAAAGTGGTCTTGGTCAGCGGCATTTCCCCAACCCCTGCCGGTGAAGGGAAGTCCACCATGGTGGTGGGCCTGGGGGATGCACTGGCCGCCACCGGGACCAAGACCATGATTGCCCTGCGCGAACCGTCCCTGGGACCGATCTTCGGTATGAAGGGCGGAGCCACAGGCGGAGGATATTCGCAGGTCCTGCCCATGGATGAAATCAACATGCATTTCACCGGGGACTTCCACGCGATCACCAGCGCGAACAACCTGTTGATGGCGCTGATCGACAACCACCTGCACCAAGGCAATGCACTGGGCATTGATCCTCGCCGCATCACGTTCAAGCGCGTCCTGGACATGAACGACCGCGCGTTGCGCAACATCGTCATCGGCCTTGGCGGCCCGACCGAAGGCGTCCCGCGGGAAACGGGTTTCGAGATCACCGTGGCCTCGGAGGTCATGGCGGTCTTCTGTCTGGCCAACGGCCTCGAGGACCTGCGCGCCCGGCTCGGCCGCATGACCATCGGGTACACCTACGGCAAGACCCCGGTCACGGTCGATGACTTGGGCGCCGCCGGCGCCATGGCCATGCTGCTCAAGGAAGCGATCAAACCCAACCTTGTCCAGACCATGGCCGGCACGCCCGCCTTCATCCACGGAGGCCCGTTCGCCAACATCGCCCACGGCTGCAACTCGGCCATAGCCACCAACACCGCCCGCTCGCTGGCCGACGTGGTGGTGACCGAGGCCGGCTTCGGCGCGGACCTCGGTGCCGAGAAGTTCATGGACATCAAGGCCCGCTATGCGGGCTGCAACCCCGACGCCGTCGTCTTGGTCGCCACCATCCGGGCACTGAAGATGCACGGGGGAGTGGCAAGGGACGGTCTCAAGGAGGAAAACGCCGAGGCCGTGCGCCTGGGCATGGCAAACCTCGCCCGGCATGCCTCGAACATCAAGAAATTCGGGATCCAACCGGTCATCGGCCTGAACAAGTTCACCGCCGACACCGACGGCGAACTCGCGGTTGTCACCGACTGGGCCGCCGCAAACGGCATCGAATGCGCCGTGGCCGATGTCTGGGGCCAAGGCGGTGCCGGGGCCGAGGAATTGGCCGCCGCGGTCCTGCGGGCCATTGAAGCACCGAGCAACTTCGCCCCGCTCTACGAATTGGATCAGCCTGTCGAAGACAAGATCCTGACCGTGGTCCGCGAGATCTACGGAGGAGACGGTGTCGAGTACTCGGCCGGGGCCAAGCGGATGCTTGAGCAAATCCATGCCAACGGTTGGGACAACCTTCCGGTGTGCATGGCCAAGACCCAATACTCGTTCTCCGACGACCCCACGCTCCTGGGGGCCCCCGAGGGGTTCACGCTGCAAGTCCGGGACCTCATCCCCAAGACCGGTGCCGGTTTCATCGTGGCGATCACCGGGGCGATCATGACCATGCCTGGCCTTCCCAAGATCCCGGCCGCCATGCACATGGATGTCGACGAAAACGGAAATGCAGTGGGCCTGTCATAGGGCACCTGCAGCGCAGCAACGGCGAGGTGCCCTGAAACCCGCAAGAGCAAGCTTAAATGCCGAAGCCACCACAGAGGTGGCGGCTTCGGCATGTGGCCCCCGGGATGCGGGGCGCGAAGTGCTTAGCGTTCGATGTCGCCGCGGATGAAGGCCTCGACCTTTTCCTTGGCGATGTCGTCGTTGAACTGCTCCGGCGGGGACTTCATGAAGTAGGACGACGCCGAGAGGATCGGTCCGCCGATGCCGCGGTCAAGGGCGATCTTGGCGGCGCGCACGGCATCGATGATGACGCCGGCGGAGTTCGGGGAATCCCACACCTCGAGCTTGTACTCCAGGGACACCGGGGCGTCGCCGAAGTTGCGGCCCTCAAGGCGCACGAACGCCCACTTGCGGTCATCGAGCCAGGCGACGTAGTCGGACGGGCCGATGTGCACGTCGTCCGCTTCCAGCTTGGCCGAGGTGTTGGAGGTGACGGCCTGGGTCTTGGAGATCTTCTTGGATTCCAGGCGGTCGCGCTCAAGCATGTTCTTGAAGTCCATGTTGCCGCCGACGTTCAGCTGGTAGGTGCGGTCCAGGACCACGCCGCGGTCCTCGAACAGCTTGGCCATCACGCGGTGGGTGATGGTGGCGCCGATCTGGGACTTGATGTCGTCGCCCACGATCGGGACACCCGCAGCGGTGAACTTGTCGGCCCAATCCTTGGTTCCGGCAATGAACACCGGCAGGGCGTTGACGAAGCCCACGCCGGCGTCGATGCATGCCTGGGCGTAGAACTTGGCCGCCGCGTCGGAACCGACAGGCAGGTAGCAAACCAGCACGTCGACCTTGGCGTCCTTCAGTGCCGCAACCATGTCCACCGGATCGGCGGAGGATTCGGTGATGGTCTCGCGGTAGTACTTGCCCAGGCCGTCAAGGGTGTGGCCGCGCTGCACGGTGATGCCCGTGGTGGCAACATCGGCGATCTTGATGGTGTTGTTCTCGGAAGCAAGGATGGCGTCGGCCAAATCCAGTCCGACCTTCTTCTCATCCACATCGAAGGCCGCAACGAACTGCACGTCGTTGACGTGGTACTTGCCGAACTGGACGTGCATCAGTCCGGGAACGGTGGCCTGCGGGTCCGCGTCACGGTAGTACTGGACACCCTGGACCAACGACGTGGCGCAGTTGCCCACGCCTACGATTGCAACCCGAATCGGATTTTCCGACAACTTGTCTCCTCAAAATCAAAAACTTCCAGGCAGGGGAAGACCCGCCGCCCGGCACACTTTCAATGCTAAGTGAGAAGCCGTGCCGGTTATTCCCCAACGGGTGCCGCGAGGGTGCGGGCGGGCCCCCGATCAGGTCCGGGAACCCCGTTCGCTCAGCCACCAACGCCGGATCCGCAACAGCACTGCCAGCGCCGGACGCGGCAAGGTGGTGCGGACCCGCTGCCGGAAAGCGACCTCCTTCACCATTGCCAATTGCGCATCTGACGTGGTCAATGTCTGGTTCGCGGCGCGCTGCGCGTAATGCGCCAGGGCCGAGGCGAACTCCGGGCCGCGACGGTGGAAGTAGTTCTCGCGCAACCACGCACGATTCGGGAAAGAAAAGTGCAACGAAGCCGCGTCATCTAGGGTTCCGAGCAGGCCCGAACCACGGAAAACCGAGTTGAGCATCGCATCATTGAGCCCGAAGTCGGTCAGCACCAACACCGGCAGCCCGCGGTCCACCGCCTCCAGGGCCGCGGTGGAAGAGACCGTCAGCAATGCCGACCCGGGAGCCAGCGAGTTCTCCATGGGACCGGTCACGAACTCCACATGCCCGTTCCCGACCTTCCCCGCGGCGACCAGCTCCTCCCACAGGCTGTCGTAGGGGTGGGCCTCGAGGTGGGTCTGGGGTTCGCCGGCCCGGGCACGGAGCTTGGCCACGACCCGCACCGCCGGGTTCAGCCTGGCCACCTGTTCCAGGGCCAACAGGATCTCCTCGCGCTCGGCCCGCTGCACCGGGACCTTGGCCTGGGCCGCGAACACCACGGTGTCGATGGGGATTGGCGCCGGCTGCGGGAACCCCGCGGTCTTCAGGAACGGCAGCTTGGAGACCAGCACGTCGGGGCGGTGTCCGGTTTCCGCCTCGGCCAGCTGCAGGAATTCGCGGGCCTCGGCATGGGAATGCACGATGAACGCATCTCCGCTGCGCCGGTAGGCCCAGCCCTTGGTGGTTGCCGGGTAGGCGACGCCGGGCAACGCCGAGATCAGTGCGGAGGGACGCACCGTGGTGGCCCTCGAGCGCAGGAGCTTGGTGAAGAGCTCGCTGACCACCGGTCCGGTGGCCGCGGCAAAGATGATGTGCGCATCCAGCGAGCGGTAGTCCAGGGCGGCGCGCGGCAGCACCGGGATATGCACGTCCTGGAAGCAGGTGCCCGCCGTGGCCGCGGCGACCTGCTCGGGCGTGGGGGCGATGGGGGTGCGCACCAGCACCACGCGGCGGTCCCAGTCCGGCCCCAGTGCATCCAGCGTGGTGCAGGCGAGCTTGAGGTAGGAATCCGAGTCGGCCACCGCAACGATGCTGGGCCTGGAAGCGGGTGTGTTCATGTGGGCAGCAGCTCCAGGGACGAGGATAGGTGGGAACGAAGTTCTTCCGTGGCGGCGGGCTTCCACCAGGCTCCGGGAACCTGCTTGCCGATGATCCGCACGCCCGATCCGCCCAGCAACAGCCGCAACGAGGGCAGTGCGGTGGAGGGCAGGGCACGGACCACCTGGCCGCGGCGCAGGGCGCGCAGCCGCATCTCGATGGGGATGGTGTGCTCGCGCACCGCGATCTTCTGGTGCGCGGCCAGCAGCTCGAGGAATTCCGGGGACTCGCGGCGATGGGGGAAATAGGCGACCGGCCCGTCCAAGGTCAGCGAATGCAGCCAGCGGAAGTACGGGTCCGGGTGGATCAGCCCGTCGGCGGCCATCGCGGAGCCGACCACCACGGTGGGTTCGGCGATCCGCTCGGCCACCGGCTGGGTGTTCAGCCACTCGAAGCGGTGCGATTCCAGGTGTCCGCCCAGGTCGCGGAACCTGCGCGCCACCTCCGGATCCACCGGCAGGGCGGTGAAGACCAGCAGCCGGCCGGCCCGCGCCAGGGCGCGCAGCCGGTACCAGCTGGCAACCCCCAGCGCGCGGCGCGCAGGGTTGGGATTGGAGCGCGGGCGCACCAGCGCCGTCGGTTCGCTCGCCACCAGCGCCCGGATCAGCCCGAGCGTGGCCAGCCCGTCGTCGATGACCACGATTTCCTGCACCGCGATGTGGCCCAGCAGGGCGCGCTGGACCCGGCCCGAGTACGCGTCCCCGGTCACCCAGCGCCGCGCGCCGGCCGATCCCGGGGCCGGGGGCACCTGCGTGGAGGGCGCGAACTCCACGCCCGCCGGGGCTTGGGCGATCAGCGTGGACAGCGTGGCATCCAGCGTCGTGGTGCCCCCGCGCGGGTGGATGCGGCTGGAAGTGCCCAGCAGCCCGGCCCCGTGCGCCTCGATGGCGGAGAGCAGCTGCAGCGGGGATTCGACCCAGACCTCGGCGTGGCCGAAGCGGGGCCGGGCCACGGCGGAATCCGCCCGGTACTCAACGTGAGGCACGGGAGGCTCCCTCCTGCAGCGTGCGTGCCAGGCGCTGCAGCGAGCGGGTCCCGACGCGCAGCGCGCGGCGCTGCAGCCGGCGGCCCCAGTGGCGGCGCCGCCGCGGGTGCGCCCAGTGCGGGGGAAGATCCAGTGCGGCCAGCCGGCGGCGCTTGAAGTGGGCGCCGAAACGCGAATAGTTCGCCTCCAGGAACGCCGCAGCCTCCTCGCGCAGCCCGGGCAGGTTCTCGTATTGCATGCAGTAGGCGACCGCGCGCAACAGGGGCGTGAGCTCGTCGTTCGGCCCCGCTTCGGCGGGCGTTCGGAGCTTCTGGACGAGCAGGGCATCGACGATCGAGACGGGGATGCGGTTGGAATTCTGGTAGGGGCTCAGTTCCTGCAGCAGCTCCCCGGTGCCCACGGCGATGACGGGGGTGCCGAGCATGTACTTGGCGCTCATCAGTGCCGTGGAGAAGCAGGAGATGACCACCAGCGGCTTCATGAGCGTGATGACGGTTTCGGCCAGCAGGTCGGTCTGAAGGATCCGGAACCTCAGGCCCAGGGATTCGGCGCGGGCCCGCAGCTGCAGCGCGGCCGTGGGCCCCGAGCTCGGGTGCGGCTTGAAAACCACTTCCGACGCCCCGGCCTCGCGGGCGGCCAGCAGCATGCCGTGGTGCAGCTCGAGTTCCGCGGCCGCGTCGAGGATGCCCAGCGAACCCAGGTACTGGCCCACCACCAGGGCGGCGCCGGGGGGCAGATCCAGCTCGGCGGGATCCAGGCCCGCTGCCAGTTCGGCAAAGACGGCGGCCAGCGACTCGAGGCCCAGGACCTTGCGTTGCACCGGGGCCTCGAGCAGCAGCATGGGCTCCAGGCCCGGGACCAGGTCGATGTGGATGGTCTCGCGCAGGCGCTGGAGCATCTGCATCGACTGCTTGTTGCGGGTGGGGCCGTAGGACATCAGTCCGTCCGAGTGCACCGAGATCGGGGCGTCGAAGAAGATCCGGGCCATTGCCTGGGCCGGGTTCACCTGGATGGATTCGAGCACCAGGGAAACCTGCTCCTCGCCGAGGTCCCAGCGGTGGCGCAACAGCTTCTCGAAGAGCGGAAGCTCCTCGTTCCGGGGGTTGAATTGCCCGGGGCGGCGCGGCCACAGCAGCTCGCCGAGGTCCACCACGTCGTCGAAGCGCGCGGCCAGGGCATCGAACCCCGGGTTCTCCCGCAGCGGGGTGGTGATTTCGGGCATCTGGCTGCCGTTGGCCAGCACCAGGACGCGGCGGTCGGCGTCCGGGAGCAGGCCCGCATCGACCATCGCTGCCAGCGAGACGACCTGGAAGTAGGCGGAAGCCTGGACAAGTTGGATCATTTGCTTTTCCCCTTGGCCGCGGCGGAGGCCAGCAGGCCGGTCAATGTCTTGCGGCGCTTGGCGTCGATTTGGGCCAACCCGTCATCCAGCAGCGGCGCGGGTATGGCTGCGAGCCGCTGCGCAATGCCCTCGCGCAGGGACTGGCGCAGGGCGGGAGGGAACTGGGCAGAGCGGCCCAGGTGGTGGCAGGAAATGGCGAGGAACTGGCGCAACGCCTTGGGCCCGTGGGCCTCGTGCGCCGGGTCGCCCAGCACCATGTCCAGGATCCCGGCGAAGGCGTCAAGGAAGTCCAGCTGGCGGTCGTCGAAGACCTGGGTGAGCGAGCCGGGCAGCCCGCGCCGGTAGAAGATCCCGTGGGCGTTGAGCACCGCGTAGCTTTTCGCCTTCAGGGCAAGCTCCCAGAGCCAGGGCCGGTCCTCACAGGTGCGCAGCTCCTCGTTGAAGCGCGGCGCGGCGGAGCTCAGCACCTCGGCGCGGTACATGCCCGCCCAGACCAGCGGGTAGTCGATCATGGTCGCGGTGTGGATGGGCGAGATGTCCTCGGCCGGGTCCAACACGACGTTTCGGTTCGCCTGCGGCGCCCGGTACAGGGTCCGGTTCCCGCCGGTCACCCGCACGTGGTCGCAGCGCACGTAGTCCACGTCCAGTTCCTCAAGCCCTTCGGCCAGCTGCGCCAGGTGTCTGGGGGCAAACCAGTCGTCGGGATCCAGGAACACCACGAATTCGCCGCTGGCGTTTTCCAGCCCGGTGTTGCGGGCGGCGGACACCCCGCGGTTGGCCGCGTGGGTGATGATCTTCAGGCCCGGGACACGTGCGCCGAACTCCGCGGCGATCGCCGCGGTGGCATCGGTGGAGGCGTCATCGACCACCAGGACTTCCAGGTCCCGTCCCTTCAGTTGTTGACGGGCCAGGGACGCCAGGGTGTCGCCAATGAAATCCTGCTGGTTCATCGCGGGGATGATGACGCTGATGCGCCCGGGGATGCGGGACACGGCGGGGGGAATCTCGGTGGTGGAAGGCATGGGGATCTCGGGATGGTCCTTAAGTCTGGGAAAGCCGGTCGGCGGCGCTTGGCCGCCCAATGCCGTTGGGGTGCCCGCCGGAAGGCGGACACCCCAACGGTCCTGATGCTATGCGGAAAGGCTGAGGATCAGGCGTCGACGCGGCGCAGGCGGGACAGCGGTGCCAGCTCGCCCGGGAAGACCTTCTTGACGCCGTCGCCCATGGCCTGCTCGAGGATGCGGATGTCGCGGATCAGTGCCTCGAAGCCCTTCGGCTCCAGCGAGGAGGCCTGGTCGGAGCCCCACATGGTGCGGTCAAGGGTGATGTGGCGCTCGACGGTGACGGCGCCCAGGGCGACGGCAGCCAGCGAGATCTGCAGGCCGCGCTCGTGGCCCGAGTAGCCGACCGGCACCTGGTAGCGCTCCTGCAGCGTGGTGATCATGCGCAGGTTGGCCTCTTCGGGAGGCAGCGGGTAGGTGGAGGTTGCGTGCATCATGACCAGCTTGTCGGTGCCGAGGGTTTCCACGGCCTTGTCGATCTGCTCGATCGTGGACATGCCGGTGGAGAGGATGATCGGCTTGCCGGTCTCGGCCAGGGCCTTGAGCAGCTCGAGGTCGGTGACCGAGGCGGAGGCGACCTTGTGGGTCACGGCGCCCTGCTCTTCCATGAATTCGACCGAGGGCACGTCCCACGGGGAGGCGAAGGCGTGCAGGCCCTGTGCGGCGGCGTAGCGGATCAGTTCCTTGTACTGGGCGGCATCGAACTCGACGCGGTAGCGGTAGTCCAGGTAGGTCATGTCGCCCCACGGGGTGGAGCGGATCTTGTCGCGCATGTCCATCGGCGTGGAGATGTCCGGGGTGCGCTTCTGGAACTTCACGGCGTTGGCGCCGGCCTTGGCGGAGACGTCGATGAGCTGCTTGGCGATCTCCATGTCGCCGTTGTGGTTGATGCCGATCTCGCCAATGACGTAGACCTGCTGGCCGGTTCCCAGGATCTGCTCGCCGATGGCGACGGGTGCGGTTTCGGTGGTGGTGATAGTCATGGGGGACTTGCCTTTCATCGTTTGCCGGACCGTTCGGGGATTGAATGGGTGAAGGTCTCGGTGAGGATTGGTGGAAAACTGTGGGGCCTAGTGGGCCAGGGATGGTTCCAGGGGCCCGGATGCCGGGGCGGAGGCCGCCACGGTGCTTGGGGTGGTGATGCCGGCCAGGATGAGGTCGGCCGCCTCGCGGACCGCGCCGTGGCCGCCGTTGGTGGAAAGCCGGTGCCGGGCCGCGGCGTGGACCGAATCGCGGGCGTCGGCCACGGTCAGCGGCCAGCCGACCTGGCTCATGGCGTCCAGGTCGTTCACGTCGTTGCCCAGGTAGGCGACGCGTGCCGGGTCCAGGCCGCGCTCGGCGATCCATTGGTTCAGCACGGTGGCCTTGTCCGTCACGGATTGGGCGACGTCCACGCCAAGCTTGGCGGCCCGGGCGGTGACCACGGGGTTGGTTTCGGTGGAAAGGATCAGCAGGTGGATTCCGGCCTTCTTCAGCAGGGAGATGCCCATGCCGTCGGAACGGGAGACGCGCACCGCTTCGGTGCCGTCCTGGCTGAGGTAGGCGGTGTCTTCGGTGTGGACGCCGTCGAAGTCGGTGACCAGTGCGTCCACGTCGATCCCTGCGGCGGGCGTGTTGCCTGACAGCCGCCAGCGGGCCAACTCCAGGTCCGCCTCGGTGTCGATGTCGATGCCGTGCTCCTCGGGAACCCGGGCCAGGGCCAGGGACCCGAAGAAGCGATGCTCCGCCTCCAGGAACCCGGCGGTGTCCATGACGTAGAACGCCCCGGTTTCGCGGAAGCGCGGCTCGCGGTCCTGCCGGCGCGGACGCCGGGCGGCGTCGTGGCCGCTGGCATGGGCAACACCGGTCTCGTCGCAGCTCCAGTGGAACCCGTGGTCCGGGACCACCGCGAAGCTCACGTCCGCCGCTCCGCTGGCGACCGTGGTGATGGCCCCCTGCAGGTCCGCCGGGTCGATGACCGGCGAGGTGCATTGGATGAAGACGGTGATTTGGGGGAGTACGTCCAGGGTGCCCAGGGCGTGCAACAACACCGATTCGCTGCTTGCGGTATCACCGGCGATATCTGCCGGGCGGTCGATGACTGTCGCACCGTGGGCCAGGGCCTCGGCCTTGATCTCCGGGTGGTCCGTGCTGACCACGACGTCGAGAACTGACGGCGTGGCAAACGCGGATTCAATGGCCCGTGCCAACAAGGTTTGGCCGCCGATCCTGCGCAGGTTTTTTAGCTTGATCCCTTTCGATCCTCCACGTGCCGGGATGATGACCAGGGTTTTTGCTTCACTGTTCGTGCTCACAACCAAAGACGCTATCGGCGCGAATCAACCAGTTGGCCGCATTCAGGTTAACGGCAGGCGACAACTGCAAGACCAATGGGTGCGGGGCTGTTGGGGCATGGACGTAGAGTGGCTCCATGGGTGGATGCGAGGACCGAATATCGCTGCGTGGCTTGGTGCTTTCCGATGCCGCCACCATGGCGCAATGGGCAGCGGACCCGGAGTTTTGCCGCGCCGCGGGATGGTCGACGGACCTGGAGCCGCGGGCCCACCTGGAATTCCAGCGCGGCATCGTGCTCGATCCCCCGGCCGACCTGGTGCGGCTCGGAGTCGAGTTTTCCGGAGGCCTGGTCGGCTACGTGGACCTGCACGGCATCGAGCCGCGGCGTCGCGAACTGGGGTTCTTGATCGGTGAACGCCGGCTGTGGTGCAGGGGACTGGGGCGCAGGGCCGCCGCCGCGGCCCTGGAGCACGGTTTTGTCCGGTTGGGCCTGGATGAAATCTGGGCCGAGGCACTGGAAGCGAATGCTGGTTCGCTGCGCATATTGCGCGGACTCGGCTTCAGGTCCACCGGCACGGGGTGCACGGAGGACTACCTGGGCGTTCCCGGCGTGTACCGACGTTTCGCGCTTTCCGCCGGGGACTGGGCCGCTGGGGACCGGGATCCCGCACTGTATCTATGATGGAAGGGCCCAAGTATCGTCGACAGCAAGGAACAACGTGAGCGACAAAGTGCTGGCAGACCCGCTGGCCTTGGAGAACCAGGTCTGTTTCGCCCTGTCGCTGGCCTCGCGCAGCGTGATTGCGGCCTACCGGCCGGTCCTTGAACCGTTGGGCCTGACCCACCCGCAGTACCTGGTCATGCTGACCCTGTGGGAACACGAGCCGCTGTCGATCAAGGAACTGAGCGCGCTGCTTCACCTGGACCCGGGAACGCTCTCGCCGCTGGTCAAGCGGATCGAGGCGCTGGGCTATGTGCAACGCAGCCGGAGCGCCACCGACGAGCGGATCCTGCAGGTCGTCCTGACCGAGAAGGGCAGGGCCGCGCGCGAGGTGGCCCTCGAGATCCCCAAGGAAATGATGCGGCGCCTGGACGTTGACGCCGAGGAGCTCAATGCGCTGCACGGAACCATGAAGAAGCTCATTGCTGCCGCCACGAGGTCCCAGCACTAGGTCGCTCGTTCGGTCGGGAGGAGCGCCTGGCCAATTAGTTGGTGCACCAATCGTTCGAATACAATTGAAGGTGACAGCCGCGCGTCCGCGGAGAATCCGCCACGCAGCAGCAGCGCGGATCCCCACAGAAAGAGACCGAACACCATGAGCGACAAGAGACTGCCCATCGTCAAGGACACCACCGGGCTGAGCCTCGTCTACCGCGCCCTGTGGCGCCTGCAGTTCGTGGGGTTCTTCTTCTTCGGCCCTGCCGAGCTTCCCCCGCACCGCGACCCGAAGGAAAAGCTGAAGCGCGAGCGCGCCCGGAAGGTACTTGCCGCGCACGAAGCTGCCGGAACCCAGGCACCCGACGAGGTCATCGCAACCGCCAACCGCTGATCCGCGGATTTCGCGCAACCCACAGCTCGACGCAGGGGAAACGCAACTTTGTGCATGCTTTGTTGAGCCTGCGCTGCACCGGCGGCAAAACCTCAAGAGTGGCCCGAAGGCCCTTGAGCCGCCTGCGGAAAGCTTGGCGCAAGTTTGCAAAAAAGATGCTCCCTTCCTTGCAGTTCAACCCGGAGAGTTGATCCTGCACCGGCCGCTGGGGCCGGCGCAGGACTCTTCGAGGATTGCACCATGAACAAGATGACCAAAGGCGCACTCGCAACCGGCCTCGGCGTGGCCCTGCTGCTTGGCGGAGGCGGAACACTCGCCGTCTGGAACACCACGGTTGAAGCCAACGCCGGGAAGATCGTCACCGGCGACCTGCAGCTGACAGCGGGCCAGGGGACTTGGAGCAACGCTTCCGGCCAGGCAATCGACCCTGCCACCTACAAGGTGGTCCCGGGAGACGAGCTGCGCTTCTCCCAGCCCGTCACCGTGAAGCTCACGGGTGACCAAATGCGTGCCTCCCTCACCGTTTCCGACAAGCTCGGTTCCACGGCCTCCTACCTGAGCGTGGCGAACCCGGTCCTCACCGATGGACACGGTGCCACCGTTCCCGCTGAACTGCTCCCGGCATCCAGCGGCGTCTACACCGCCTCGGTGCTCGTGACGTTCCCGGCATCGACCACCGGCACCACGGGCGCCGAGGCCACCAACGACCTGGGCAAGATCGGCTTCAAGCTGGAGCAGAAGGCCCCGACGAGCCCCACTCCCTAGGCAACGAGGCAGATCCGGAACGACGGGGCACCGCAAKGGGGACAAGAACCGTACTGAAAGCCGGGGCGCTTCTGGCCATCGCCGCCATCCTGGGCCTTGGCGCAGTGCAGGGCACGCTGGCCGCCTGGAATGCGGCGACCGCTTCGAAAGCCCAGACCGTCACCACCGCCCGGTTCTCCCTGTCCATCAAGGCGGCGGACGCCGCGGCGCAACAGCTGTCCGTCTCCGGGCAGGAAGTGTCGCTCCCCGGAGCCACCGGCCTGCTGCCCGGAACTTCCCGCACCACGGCCCTGACGCTGACCAACACGTCAGACGCGGGCAGCGGGTTGCTGGCGGCCACGGTGGAGGTCGGGAGCCCCAGGGCTTCCGGGGCCCTGGCGGCCTACCTCGGCACCGAGATCTACCGCGCCCAGGGCACCGATTGCTCGGTGGCCGCCGCACCAAGCCAGCTGAAGCTGGCCCAGGGCAAAAGTGCCGTGCTGTGCCTGCGCACCACGCTGGCCGGCAACGCGCCCGCAACGCTCGGGGGAGCGGGCGCGAAAATCACCTTTGTCCTGGGTTCCACCCAAGACCCCTGATCCACCCGGCCACGAATTCAATGAGGTTCCCCGCCATGACCCGGCATCCTTCGTCACCCCGATCTTCTTCCGCTTCCACGCCCCTGCGCCGGGCGGGAACCGCGGCCAGCTTCGTGCTGCTGGTGGCCGCGGCCCTGGCCGCGCTGGTGCTCGTCGTGGTTCCGCTGCTGACCGGATCCCAGACCTACTCCGTGCTGACCAGCTCCATGAAGCCGAACTACGGTCCCGGGACCCTGCTGGTCGTCAAGCCCGCACCCCATGAATCCCTGAAGGTGGGCGACGTGGTGACCTACCAGGTGGAATCCGGGCGCCCGGATGTCATCACCCACCGCATCGAGGCCATCGCCGCCGACCAGGACGGCCACCGGACGCTGGTGACCAAGGGAGACAACAACGACGTCGCCGACGAGTTGCCCGTCACCGAGGTGCAGGTCCGCGGAAAGCTGTCCTATGCCGTCCCCTATGCCGGGTTCGCGGCCAATTGGCTGGGCACCCAGGACCGCGGCGCGGCCGGCCGGATTGCCGCGGCGGGACTCATCGGGTACGGGGTGCTCACCATGATCCTCGGTCTGCGTGCCCGCCGGCGCGCGGCAACAAACAACGCCGCATCCCGCGGCCCAGACAAGGTTCCGGCATGAGGGCCGGGCGCGTGCCGGGCCTGCGCCCGGCGGCCATCGCCTTTGCGGCGGCGGTGGTCCTGGGGCTTGGTGCCACCGGTGCCCAGGCGTTGTGGTCGCTGGGGGGCACCGTCTCCACCGACGTCACGGCCGGCGCCTGGGCACCGCAGGGTGTCGTTGCCGCGACGGTGTCCTGCTCCCGCACGGACGGCAGCTCCCATTCGGACCTGACCCTTACCTGGGCCGCGGTGGATGCCTCCGGGTATTCGGTGAAAGCGGTCCGCAACGCGGTGGCCGTGGTCGAGACCACCTCGGCAACCACCGCCACGCTGCGCCTGCCACGCACCTCGCTTTCGGCCCGGGATGTGTTTGCCGTGAGCATCACGCCCAGCGCGTCCAGGCTTGAGGGCCCCGCGGCGCACATCGACGCCGTATTGACCCCTGCGGCACAGGGTGCAAGGGTCGAGTGCACGCCGGCCAAGTAGCCGGCCGCCAGCACCGGGCTACGCGCCGATGTAGGCGGCCAGGTGCTTTCCGGTCAGCGTGGAGCGATCCGCCACCAAATCCGCCGGGGTTCCCTCAAAGACGATGCTGCCGCCGTCGTGGCCGGCCCCCGGGCCCAGGTCGATGATCCAGTCCGCGTGGGCCATGACCGCCTGGTGGTGCTCGATCACGATGACCGACTTGCCCGCTTCGACCAAGCGGTCCAGCAGGCCCAGCAGCTGCTGGACGTCGGCCAGGTGCAGGCCCGTGGTCGGCTCGTCCAGGACGTAGGTCCCGCCCTTCTCGCCCATGTGCGTGGCCAGCTTCAGGCGCTGGCGCTCGCCGCCGGAGAGCGTGGTAAGTGGCTGCCCCAGGCTCAGGTAGCCCAGGCCCACCTCGACCAGCCGGGTGATGATCTTGTGCGCGGCCGGTAGCTTTGCCTCTCCTTGCGCGAAGAACTCCTGCGCCTGTGACGCCGACATCGCCAGCACCTCGGAGATGTCCTTGCCGCCCAGGTGGTACTCCAGCACCATCGAATCGAAGCGCTTGCCCTCGCACTCCTCGCAGGTGCTCGAGACCCCGGCCATCATGCCCAGGTCGGTGTAGATGACCCCGGCGCCGTTGCAGGTGGGGCAGGCGCCCTCGGAGTTCGCGCTGAACAGCGCCGGCTTCACGCCGTTGGCCTTCGCGAAGGCCTTGCGGATCGGCTCCAGCAACCCGGTGTAGGTGGCCGGGTTGGACCGCCGCGAGCCCTTGATCGCGCCCTGGTCCACCGTGATGACTCCCTCGCGGCCGGACACCGAGCCGCGGATCAGCGAGCTTTTGCCCGACCCGGCGACCCCGGTCAGCACCGTGAGCACGCCCAGCGGGATATCCACGTCCACGTTCTTGAGGTTGTTGGTGTTGGCCCCGCGGACCTCGAGCGCTTCGGACCAGGTGCGGACCGTTTCCTTCAGCGTCGCGCGGTCATCGAGGTGGCGCCCGGTGATGGTGTCCGAATCGCGCAGGCCGGCCACGGTGCCCTCGTACATCAGCTGTCCGCCGGCGGACCCGGCCTTCGGGCCCAGGTCCACCACGTGGTCGGCGATGGCGATGGCCTCGGGCTTGTGCTCGACGACCAGCACCGTGTTGCCCTTGTCGCGCAGGGCCAGAAGCAGCTCGTTCATCTTGTCGATGTCGTGCGGGTGCAGCCCGATGGTCGGCTCGTCAAAGACGTAGGTGACATCGGTCAGCGAGGAGCCCAGGTGGCGGATCATCTTGGTGCGCTGCGCCTCGCCGCCCGAGAGCGTGCCCGAGGGACGTTCCAGGGAGAGGTAGCCCAGCCCGATGTCCACGAAGGAATCCAGGGTGTCGCCGAGCGCCTCCAGCAGCGGGGCCACCGAGGGTTCGTTGAGCCCGCGCACCCACCCGGCCAGGTCGCTGATCTGCATGGCGCAGGCGTCCGCGATGGACTTGCCCTCGATCTTCGAGTTGCGGGCGTGCTCGGCCAGGCGCGTGCCGCCGCAGGCGGGGCAGGCGGTGAAGGTCACGGCGCGTTCCACGAAGGCGCGGATGTGCGGCTGCATGGCCTCGAGGTCCTTGGCCAAGTGCGACTTCTGCAGTTTCGGGATCACGCCCTCGTAGGTGAGGTTGATGCCCTCGACCTTGATCTTGGTCGGCTCCTTGTACAGCAGGTCGTGCAGCTCGTCCTTGGTGTACTTGGCCAGCTTCTTGTCCATGTCGAAGAACCCGGAACCGGAGAAGATGCGCCCGTACCAGCCGTCCATGGAGTATCCCGGGACGGTCAGGGCGCCCTCGGCCAGAGACTTGGTCTCGTCGAAGAGTGCGGCGAGGTTGAAGCCGTTGACCTGGCCGCGGCCCTCGCACTCGGGGCACATGCCGCCGGTGATGGAGAAGGAACGCCGTTCCTTGATCTTCTTCCCGCCCTTTTCGACGGTGACCGCGCCGGCCCCGGAGACCGAGGGGACGTTGAAGGAGTAGGCCTGCGGGGAACCGATGTGCGGTTGCGCCAGTCGGGAAAAGACGATGCGCAGCATCGCGTTGGCGTCGGTGACGGTGCCGACCGTGGAGCGCGGGTTGGCGCCCAGGCGTTCCTGGTCCACCAGGATCGCGGTGGTCAGCCCCTCGAGGGTGTCGACCTCGGGGCGGGCCAGGGTGGGCATGAAGCCCTGCACGAACGCGGAGTAGGTCTCGTTGATCATGCGCTGGGACTCGGCGGCGATGGTGCCGAAGACCAGCGAGGACTTCCCGGAGCCGGAGACCCCGGTGAACACCGTGAGGCGGCGCTTGGGGATCTCGACGCTGATGTCCTTGAGGTTGTTCACCCGTGCCCCGCGCACGCGGATCACCTCGTGGCTGTCCGCGGCGTGCACCGCTGCTGGCTTGTTGGCGGTCATCTCGCTGGTCATCGCTTTTCCCCTTAGTGCCGATTCCGCGTCGGCGGAACTCCCGTGCCTACACTATCGCCCCGGTGCCGGCTTGGGCTTCTTGAAAACTGCTGCACCGTACCGAATCCTGCCTGCAGCCGCTCAGCCGAGTTCCGGCAACCTGGAAAGCAATGCCCGGGCCGCCTCGGTCGGATCGTCGGCATCGGTGATCGCGCGCACCACCACGATGCGCGAGGCACCGGCGGCAACGACCTGCTCCACGTTGGGGAGGTCGATCCCGCCGATGGCGAACCACGGCTTGGCCGTGCCCAGGGACGCGGCGTGCTCGACCATTTCCAGGCCGACCGCGGCGCGCCCGGGCTTGGTCGGGGTGGCCCACAACGGGCCGACGCAGAAGTAGTCGGTGTTCGCATCGGCGGCCGCCGCGGTGATCTGCGCGGCATCGTGGCTCGAGAGCCCAACGATGGCCGAAGGGCCCACCAGGGACCTGGCGGCGCGCAGCGGCAGGTCCTTCTGCCCCACGTGGAACACCGGTGCACCGGAGAGCAGAGCCAAGTCCGCGCGGTCGTTCACCGACCACAGCTTGCCGGACTGCTCGGCCACCTCGCGCAGCACGCCGAGCAATTCCAGCTCTTGCGCGGCGTCCAGGGCCTTGTCGCGCAGCTGGATGACGTCCACCCCGCCGGCATAGGCTGCGCGCAGGAAATCGGCGAAATCCCCGCGTTCCGTGCGCGCATCGGTGCACAAATACAGGCGGGCGGAGGCGATGCCCGGAGCGGTCAAGACGGCTGCGGTGTCATCTGTGGCGGTGATGTGGCTCATATCCCCTACACTAGCTTCTGTACCGCGGGAGCCAGGAAAGCTGGCTGAGAGGGCGCCGATTGCGCCGACCGACAGACGCCGCCCGAACTCCGGGGGCGTGGAACCTGATCCGGCTCATACCGGCGTAGGGAAGGAGACCTCGATGTCGTGCACCGTGCCCGACCCCCTAAATGCACACGACTTGTCCACCGACGTGGCCGTCATCGGCGGTGGAATCATCGGCCTGGGCATCGCCCTTCAAGCCCAGCGTGCCGGGCATAGTGTCACGCTCATCGACCCGGCCCCCGGAACCGGGGCGACCTTCGCCGCGGCGGGCATGCTGGCGCCGGTCAGCGAGCTGCACTACCAGGAAGAAAACCTGCTCCCGCTGACCCTGGCCTCCGCGGCGCTCTGGCCCGGCTTCATCCAGGCACTGGCCGAAGACGGGTACCCGGAGACCGGGTTCCGCTCCACGCCCACGCTGGCCCTGGGCGCGGATGCCGCGGACCGCACGGCGCTTGCCGACCTGCGCGAGGCCCAAACTCGCCAGGGGCTCGACGTGGCGCCGCTGACCATCCGCGAGGCCCGGAAACGCGAACCGCTGCTCTCCCCGAACCTTGGCGCCGCCCACCTGATCGCCCATGACCACCAGGTCGACCCCCGGGCCGTGGCCGCCGCCATCGAGGCCCGGCTGGTCGCCGCCGGGGCGGAGGGCCAGGACCACACCGTGGTGCGTGCCCGGGCCACCGCCCTGCTGCACGAGGACCCGTTCGACACCCGGTCCCGGACCTGCGGGGTGCTGCTGGATGACGGGCGGGTTGTCCGCGCCCGTGAGGTCGTCGTCGCCAACGGAATGGGTGCCGCGGGCCTCGGCGGCCTGCCCGAGGGGCTGGTTCTGCAGCTGCGCCCGGTGCACGGGGACATCCTGCGGCTGCGCGTCCCCGCGCACCTGCAACCGCTGTGCACCGCCACGCTGCGCGGGATGGTCCGCGGGTTGCCGGTCTATGTGGTTCCGCGCAACGACGGCACCGTGGTCATCGGCGCCAGCTCCCGCGAGGACGGCTCGGCCGGCGTCAATGCCGGATCGGTGCACCAGCTGCTGCGCGACGCCCAGGTGCTGCTGCCCGCTGTCGCGGAACTCGAACTCATCGAAACCACCGCCCGCGCCCGCCCCGGAACCCCGGACAACGCGCCGCTGTTGGGCCGCGTCGCGGCAAGCGACGGAACAGAGGTGCCCGGGCTGGTCATCGCCACCGGGTTCTTCCGGCACGGCGTGCTGCTGACCCCCATAGCCGCCCTCATCACCACCCAATTGCTGGCAGGGGTGCGCGATCCCGCCTGGGACCGCTTCCGCCCCGACCGCTTCTCGCCCGCACTGCAACCCCAGGAGATTCCATGAGCACCATCCAACTCAACGGCGCCACCCACCCGCTGGCCGCCGGCACCACGCTGTCCCAGCTGGTCGCGACGGTCACCGGCCGCGAGCTGCTTCCCACCGGCAAGCCCGCTGACGGCGGCCGGCTCGGCGTTGCGGTCGCCCGCAACTCCGGGATCGTCCCGCGCAGCCAGTGGTCGGCCACGGCACTCGAACTCAATGACGACATCGAGATCGTCACCGCCGTCCAGGGCGGCTGAAACACCCCCGTATTTGACCCCGACGTTTGAGAAGGAATCGAAGCACCATGACCCAAACACTCACGCAAACCGACCCGCTGGTCATCGACGGCATCCCCCTGGGCTCCCGGCTCATCATGGGCACCGGAGGGGCACCGAGCCTGGACGGGCTGGGTGCCGCACTCGTGGCCTCCGGCACCGAGCTGACCACCGTCGCCATGCGCCGCTACAGCGCACCGGCCGCCGGCTCCACCGGAGGAACCAACCTCTTTGACCTGCTGATTGAAAACAACATCCGCGTGCTGCCCAACACCGCCGGCTGCTTCACCGCCCGCGAGGCGCTGATGACCGCCGAGCTGGGGCGCGAAGCCCTGGAAACCGACTGGGTCAAGCTCGAGGTGATCGCCGACGAGCACACGCTGCTGCCCGACGCAGTGGAACTCGTCGAGGCCACCGAGGCCCTTGTGGCACGCGGCTTTAAGGTCTTCGCCTACACCAACGACGACCCGGTGCTCGCGCTGCGCCTCGAGCAGCTCGGGGCCGCGGCCGTGATGCCGCTGGGAGCCCCGATCGGCACCGGGCTGGGGATCCTGAACCCGCACAACATCGAATTGATCGTCTCGCGGGCCTCGGTGCCGGTCATCCTGGACGCCGGGATCGGCACGGCCTCCGATGCCGCACTGGCCATGGAGCTGGGGTGCGACGCGGTGCTGCTTGCCTCGGCGGTGACCCGCGCCCAGGACCCGGTAGCCATGGCACAGGCCTTTAGACATGCGGTCATTGGTGGAAGACTGGCGGCACAAGCAGGGCGCATCCCGAGGCGCACCCACGCCTTGGCATCCTCCGCCATGGAGGGACGCCCGGATCTGTAAGAACCGGAACTCGAAGGAGCACATCATGCCCGCAAAAGACGTTCTGACCACGGAACAAGTCCATGCCAACCTCACCGCGCTGCCGCAGTGGCGCTACGGCCAAGGCGCGCTGCGCACCGCGCTGAAGTGCGAGTCCTCGGCCTCGGCGCTGGCATTGTTCGCCACCATCGGGGCCCTGGCGCAGGAAGCCAACCACCACCCGGACATCGACTGGCGCTACAACACGTTGTTCATCACGCTGACCTCGCACGACGCCGGCAGCAAGGTGACCGCACGCGACGCTGCGCTGGCCCGGTCGATTTCCGCCGAGGCGACCAGCGCGGGGGCCGACGCGAAGCCCGAGCTCCTGCACACCGTGGAAATCGCCATCGACACCGACGACGTGGATGCCATTTCGGAGTCCTGGCGCCTGGCCCTGGGCTACAAGCGGCAGGAAGACGGCAGCATCACCGATCCCTTCGGGCGCGGGCCGGGCCTCTGGTTCCAGAAAACCACCACGCCCAACGCCAACCGCTTGCACCTGGACATCACCGTGCCCTTCAGCGAAAGCGCGTCGATCCTCGACGGACTGGAAGCCACCGGGGCGAGCCTCGAGACCGGGGCGGCACCCAGGTTCGTGGTGGCCACCGATGCCCAGGGAAACCGCTTCTGCATCTGCACGGAAGAGGGCCGCGAGGTCGAATGATGGCTGCATAGCCGTTTCGGGCCAAGCTGGATATCCATTGATGCTCGCCAAATTGGTCATTGGCAACGATGGTCGATACTTTTCCGTGCCCAAATGAAAAATCATTTCACATCGTTAACAATGTCGAGCAAGGTAGGTCCCATTGACACAAGCTCTTGTCAAAAACAGCATTCTTCCGTTGCCGCCGTTGGTGGAACCGGGACCGGCGCTTTCCAGCGAGGAGCTTGAACGCTACTCCCGCCACGCCCTCATGCCCCAGATCGGGCTGGAGGGACAGCGCCGGTTGCGCAACTCCAAGGTGCTGGTCATCGGTGCCGGCGGCTTGGGATCGCCCGCATTGCTGTATCTGGCGGCCGCCGGCGTGGGAACGCTGGGCATCATCGACGACGACACGGTGGAACTGAGCAACCTCCAGCGGCAGGTGATCCACGGGGTGGCCGATATCGGCCGCACCAAGCTGGACTCGGCCCGCGACTCGATTGCCGAGCTCAACCCGGGTGTGGAGGTGGTTCTGCATCCGGTGCGCCTGGATTCCACCAACGCCCTGGAGATCTTCGCCGGCTATGACATGATCCTGGACGGTGCGGACAACTTCGCCACGCGCTACCTTGTCAACGACGCCGCGGCGCTGATGGGCAAACCCTATGTGTGGGGTTCGATCCTGCGCTTCGACGGACAGGTGAGCGTCTTTTGGGCCAAGCACGGGCCGAACTACCGCGACCTTTACCCGGAGCCGCCGGCCGCGGGCACGGTTCCGTCTTGCGCCGAGGGCGGGGTCTTCGGGATGCTATGCGCCTCGATCGGGGCGATGATGGTCACCGAGGCCGTCAAGCTGATCACCGGGGTCGGTGAAACATTGCTGGGCAGGCTTCTGGTTTTTGACGCGCTTTCTTCGCGCTGGCGCGAGCTGGGCATCGCCAAGGACCCGGAGGCGGAGCCGATCACCGAACTGGTCGACTACGAGATGTTCTGCGGGCTCGGCGCAAGTGAAGAAGAAGCTGTCGCGGACGATGCCCTGGTCTCCGTTGACGGCCTGGCCGAACGGCTGGGCAGACGGGAAGCGGGGGAGGAGGACTTCGTGCTGCTCGATGTGCGCGAGCCGGTCGAGTTCGAGATTGCGCGCATCGAAGGAGCCGTGTTGGTTCCGCTGGCCGGCATCAAGGACGGGACCGCGCTGGAGCTGATTCCGCGCGGCGTACCGCTGGTGGTGCACTGCAAGTCAGGCGTGCGTTCGGGACAGGCGCTCAAAGCCCTGGTCGCGGCCGGCTACACCGATGTGGCCCACCTGGATGGCGGGATCGATGCCTGGCTGAGGGCGGAAAGCCGGGTGCGGACCTAGGTTGGTTCAACCTCGGATCGCAGCATCGTAATGTGGTCGGTGATAATGCGCTGTTCGCCCTGCGTCCACCGCCTGGCCTGCATATCAAGCACGGCGCGTGCCTGGAGCTCGTCCATGCTCAGCAGCTTGGCCACCGCGGTGCGGGCCTCGTCCTGGGTTTGGGCTATTTCGATGGCGGAGAACACTTCTTCGCGCCGCTCGAAGGCCTGCACCATGGCTTCAAGTATGTGCAGCTCGGCGCGGGTCTTGTCGTGCGGGTCCGGTTCCATGTCGCCATCATGCCATGGACGTGGCGCACCCACTGGCCCCCTGGTGCCGCGCTGCGGGTGGCACCAAGGGAGCGTGGGGAAGGTCGGCTATCCGCGCGCGGCGCGGTTTAGGCCAGGGTGGCCGTGTCGATCACGAAGCGGTAGTGCACATCCGAGGCGAGCACCCGCTCGTAGGCCTTGTTGATGTCCTGGGCCGCGATGACCTCCACCTCGGCGGCGATCCGGTGCTCGGCGCAGAAGTCCAGCATCTCCTGGGTCTCGCGAATGCCGCCGATCATGGAGCCGGCAAACGAACGCCGGCCGGTGATCAGCGAAAACACGTTGACCGGCAGCGGCTCGGCCGGGGCACCGACGTTGACCAGGGTGCCGTCGAGACTCAGCAGCTGCAGGAAGGCACTGATGTCGATGCCTGCGCTGACGGTGTTGATGATCAGGTCGAAGGATCCGGCGAGCACCTCGAAGGTTTCGGGGTTTTCCGTGGCGAAGTAGTTCTGGGCACCGAGCTTCACGCCGTCTTCCTGCTTCTTGAGCGTCCGCGACAGCACGGTGACCTCGGCTCCCATGGCGTGGGCGATCTTCACCGCCATGTGCCCGAGCCCGCCGAGCCCGATGACCGCGACCTTCTTGCCCGGGCCCGCGCCCCAGTGGCGCAACGGCGAGTAGGTGGTGATGCCGGCGCACAGCAGTGGAGCGGCGACGTCGAGCTCGAGGGCCGCGGGGATGTTCACCACGAAGTCCTCGTTCACCACCACGGCCGTGGCGTAGCCGCCCTGGGTGATGGTGCCGTCGACGTCCGTGGCACCATAGGTGCCGGTGTTGCCCAACAGGCAGTACTGCTCCTCGCCGGCGCGGCAGTGGACGCACTCGCGGCAGGAGTTGACCATGCAGCCAACACCCACACGGTCGCCCACGGCGTGCCGGGTGACCGCGGCTCCGACCTCGGTGACGATCCCGGCGATCTCGTGGCCCGGAACCAGCGGGTACTGCTGCGGGCCCCATTCCCCGCGCACGGTATGGATGTCCGAGTGGCAGATCCCGGAGTACTTGACACCGATCAGCACATCGTGCTCCCCGACCTCGCGGCGGTCGATGCGGGTGGGGACGAGGTCTTCCGTCGCGGACGGTGCGGCGTAGGCGTTGACTTGAAGCATGGTTCTCCGTAGTGCGATAGGAAGTTTTTCACTGCGGGACGGATCCGGTGCGGGCCCGTGCGTACCTGCCGCGTGACGGCGATGGCGGCACGGTCCCATGTGGGCACCGCGTGGTGCGTCGAAACGTCCCAGTCAATCAAACCACCACGGGGACGGCCGAGGGAGGCCCTGTTGGTACACCTATCGGCGGGGCATCCCCGGATGCTCCCGTGATGCTGTCGTCGGGGCCGTCCGGAACAACGGCGCGGGGGAATCCACGCGATGCCGGCCCGGTTGGCGGGGCAGGGAATGGGGTGGTGAGACCCGAGGCAAGGTGATTGGACGCGCCCGGTCCGATGGTCTAGCGTCAAATTCATGTCGAAGGCCGAAGCTCCAACGAAAAACCAGAACCCGCTGCTCGTGCTGGGCAAGATCAGCGCAATCCTTGATTCATTCTCGCTTCGCCAGCCGGTCCTGACTCTCTCGGACATCCGGGAAAGCACCGGAATGCCCACCTCCACGGTGCAACGCCTGGTGGCGAACCTGGTCGGCCAGGGATTCCTGGATCGGGACGGCGACGCCTTCCGCATCGGCATGAAGATGGCCTACTGGGCCGCCCCGGCCACGCGCGGCAAGGAAATCCTTGACGTGATCAACCCGCTGCTGGCGGACCTTCGGGACACCACGGGAGAAACTGCCTGCCTCTTCCGCGCCGAGCAGCAGTACCGGGTGTGCGTGGGAATGGCCGAAACCAGGCATGCGCTGCGCCGCGAAATGCACCTCGGGAAGCTGGCGCCGCTTCATGCCGGATCCGCCGGGCGAGTGCTCCTGGCCTGGAACCCCGACCTGCTGGGCACGGTGCTGGATGCCCCGCTGGAGCACTTCACCGACGCGACCATCACCAGCACCGAGGATCTTCGCGACGCGATTTCCCGCACGCGCGCGGACGGCTTTGCGATCACCACCGGGGAACGGGAAAGCGGCGCCTCGGGCCTCTCGGCTCCGGTGTTCGATGCGGCGGCGGGGCTCGTCGCTGCGGTGACCATCAGCGGCCCGACGATGCGCATGCCCCGCTCCGTGTGCGAGGGGTGGATCGAGCCGCTGCTGGAGACCGCCGAGCGCATGACCCGGCTCATTGGCGGACGGTTCCCCGGGGAAACCGTGGCCTCGCGCAGCTAGCTGGCCGGCTGCCGCAGCGCGGCCTGGACCTGGACACCGGCCCTGTCCATGTCCGCCGGAGCCGAGGCCACCATCAAGTCGGCAAAGAAGTCCCGGGCCGCACCCAGGTCCTCGCCGAGCGATCCCACCACGGCAAAGACCGGCACGCGGGGTGCACGCGCAGCCACGCGCTGCAGGATCACCGAGATGATCTTTCCGCCCATGGTCTGTCCGTCGAGCCGGCCCTCGCCGACCACCACGGCGGTGGCCCGGGCCAGGTGCCGGTCGAAATCCACCGCGTCGAGCACGAACTCCGCTCCGGAGACGAGCTTGGCACCGTAATGCGACCACATGCCGCCGGAAAAACCGCCCGCGGCTCCGGTTCCGGGTGTCCCGGACGGGTCGCGGGGGAAGGAGCTCACCTGCTGCCTCAGTCTTTCGGCCAGCAGCTCCACGGTGGCCGGGTCCGCGCCCTTTTGCGGGCCGAAGATCCGTGCCGCATCCAGGAATAGCGTGGTGACATCCGAGAGCACGGTGATTTCCGCGCCGCGCAGGCCCCCGGACTCCTCGATGGCGCGCACCGCGCCGGTCCCGCCGTCGGTCGTGGCCGATCCACCGGCCGCCACCAGGATCTGCCGGGCGCCGCGGGCCACGGCCTCGGCGATCAGCTGGCCGGTGCCGTAGGTGTCGGCGGCGAAGGGATCGCGGTCCCCGGAATGGGGGACATGCAGCCCGGAGGCCTGCGCCAGCTCGACCACGGCGGTGGAACCTGCCAGGCCGAGGGTTGCGGTGACCGGTTCTCCCCAGGGGTTGCGAACCCGAACCCGGACCGGCACCGCGCCGAGTGCCGCGCACAGCGCGTTGAAGGTTCCCTCGCCGCCGTCGGCGACCGGGAGTTCCAGCGCCGTCCCGCCGGCACGCCGCACGCCGGCGGCGATGTGCCCGGCGACCTCGGCCGCGCTGAAGGTCCCCTTGAAGCTGTCCGGGACGATGAGCACGCTCATGCGTAGACCTCCGGGTTCACCGGGTGCGCGGGGACTTGCCCGGTGGCCATGGCGATGGCGTTCAGAGCGCTCAGCCGCGCCATTTCGGCGCGCACCGGCACCGTCGCGCTGCCCACGTGCGGCAGCAGCACGGTGTTGGGCAGCTGTGCCAGCCCTTCTGCCAGCTGCGGCTCGTTCTCGAACACGTCCAGCCCGGCGCCGGTGATCTGCCCCGTGGACAGAGCATGCACCAGCGCCTCCTCATCGACGATGGGACCGCGGGCAGTGTTGATGAGGATGGCCGTCCTCTTCATCCGTTCCAGCACGTCCGCGTCCACCAGGTGGTGCGTGCCGGCGTTCAGCGGAACATGCAGGGACAGGTAGTCGCTGGAGGCCACCAGCTGGGACCAGGGAACCTGGCGCACCTTGCCGGCGAACTCGCCCAGCTCTTCCTGGCTGACAACCCGGTCCCCGGGTGGGCGCGGGGCAAAGAGGATTTCCATGCCGAATCCCAGTGCCCGCCTGGCCGTGGCCCGGGCGATGCGCCCGAACCCGGCAAGGCCCAGCGTCTTGCCGGAGACGTCGGAGCCGAGCATCAACTCCGGTTCCCAGCCGGTGAAGCGTCCCTCGCGGACGAGCCTGTCCGCCTCGACGACGCGCCGCGCGGTGCCCAGGACCAGCAGCATGGCGATGTCGGCGGTGGCGTCGGTGAGCACCCCGGGGGTGTTGGCCACCGCGATCCCGTGCTTGGTGGCCGCGGCAACGTCGATGTTGTTGTAGCCGACCGCGTAGTTGGAGATGCCCTTGAGCCGGGCCCGGGCCAACAGCGGCGCATCGATCCTGTCGCGCAGCTGGGTGAGCACCACGTCATAGTCCCCGCTCGCGCACAGCGCATCGAGTTCGGAGTAGGTGGGCGGTGCATCCAGGACGGTCAGTTCCCCGGCCGAGGCCAGCATTGACGGCGCGGGCTCCGGCAGGGGCGTGGTGAGCAGGATCCGTGCCCCCACTACAGCGCACCCTCGCAGGCTGGGGCCCGGTCCGAGACGATGACCCACTCGAAGGCCGCGGCATTGGACCGCGCCCCCTGGGCCGACTTTGAGCGGTTGGGCTCGCCGAGCTCCTCCAGCAGGTCCTCGGAGAGTTCCACCAGCCCGGCGAAGGCCTGTGGATCTAGCCATTCGGGCCGGGTGGCGAAGAGGATGTCCTCGCTGGAGGTGTTGCCGCTGGCGCCGGGGGCAAATGGGCAGCCGCCCAGCCCGCCCAGGGCCCCATCCACCCCACCGGCTCCGGCGCCGATGGCGGCAAGGGTGTTGGCAACGCCCAGGCCCCAGGTGTCGTGGCCGTGGTAGACGATGCGCCGTGCCGGGGTCTCGTCGCGGACCCGTGAGATCAGGCTTGCCACCTGCGCGGGGACCGCCTGGCCCAGGGTGTCGCAGATGACGATGTCGCAGGTTCCCTCCGCGCGCGGGTCGTTGGCGATGTCCAGGACCCGCTGCTCGGGCACCTGTCCGTCGAAGGGGCAGGTGAAGGACGTGGCGATGCACAGCTGGATGCGGCCGTCCACGGCCCGCGCGTACTCGATGGCCTGCGGCAGGGCGGCGAGGCTGGCCTCGGTGCTGCGTCCGATGTTCGCCTGGTTGTGGGCGTCGGAGGCCGAGAGGCAGTACTGGAAGTTGCGGATGCCGGCCGCCGCTGCCTTGGCGACGTGTCCGGGGGTGGCGACCCAGATCCAGCACTTCTCCAGTTCCTCGGCGGTCAGCGCCGCGGCGACCTCAAGGGTGTTGGCCATGGGCGGAACCAGGTCCGCCCGTGCCATGGAGCCCAGCTCGATTTCCGGCACGCCCAGGCGGATCATTTCGCGCACGGTTTCCACTTTGCGTTCTGTGGACAGCAACTTGCCGGTCAGCTGCAGGCCGTCGCGCAGGGTCACGTCGCGCAGCACGGCGCGGGGTTCAAGGGTGTGGTTCATGCCGGGGTCCTCTCGGGGTTTGATGCGTTGGCGATTTCGTCTGCGTCCATGCCCAGGAGGCCGCCGAGCACCTCCTGGGTGTGTTCGCCGAGGTCCGGGCCTAGGGTGCGGATCGGCAGCGAGGTGCCGCCGATGACCGGGACGATGCCGGGGAACCCGACGCCCTCGATGATCTCCTCGCCCGTGGAGACGTCGAAGGACTGGATCATGTTGCGGGCGGTGTATTGCGGTTCGTTGACGATGTCCGCGGCGGTGTAGATGGGACCTGCCGGGACTCCGGCGGCGTCGAGCATCCGAAGCGCCTCGGCCGAGGGCAGCATCGCGGTCCACACTCCGATGGCCGCGTCGAGTTCGATGCGCCGTTCCCAGCGTTCGGCGTTGGACTGCAGGGTCGGGTCGTTGCCCAGGTCGGGGCGCCCGATGGTTTCCATGTAGCGGCGGAAGATCGCATCCCCGTTGCCGGCCACCACGATGCTGGCGCCGTCCTTGCAGACGTAGGCGTTGGACGGGGCGATGCCCTCCATCCGGCCGCCCACCCGGGTGCGCTTGTCGCCGTAGGCCCCGAGGTCGGGGATGAGGGATTCCATCATGGAAAACATGGCTTCGTGCAGGGCCACGTCGATGACGCGTTCGCCCAGCGGCACCGTCACCGCAGTGCCGCGGCGGGTCTCGCGCTGGAAGAGGGACATGACTGAGCCGAAGGCCGCATAGAGTCCCGCGATCGAGTCGCCGATCGAGACTCCGACGCGCACCGGGGCGCGGTCGGGATCCCCCACCAGGTTGCGGAATCCGCTGAAGGCCTCGGCGACCGCGGCGAATCCGGGGCGTTCGGAGAGCGGGCCGGTCTGGCCGAAGGCGGAGATCCGGGTGATCACCAGGTCGGGGTTCGCTTCGTTGAGGACCTCGGGGCCCAGGCCCCACTTCTCCAGGGTGCCGGGGCGGAAGTTCTCCAGCAGGATGTCGCACTGCTTGACCAGTTCCAGGACCGCCGCGCGCCCGGCGTCGCTGCGCAAATCCAGCACCACGGACTTCTTGTTGCGGTTGATCGTGCGGTACAGCATGGACACGCTGCCCTTTTTCAGCCGCCAGTTGCGCAGCTCGTCTCCGGTTCCGGGGCGCTCGACCTTGATGACCTCGGCGCCGAAGTCGGCCAGCAGGCGGCCGGCGGTCGGGGCTGCAATGTAGTTGCCGAGTTCCAGGACCCGGACTCCGGCCAGGGGGGCAATATCTTTTTCAGGCAATGGGTGGACTTCCTTGGGTGTTCGAAGGGGGAGTGCTAGATGAAGATGGACAGGACCAGGACCACGAGCATGGCCACGACCGAGGCAACGGAGACCCCGAAGGTGACGGTCTTCAGTGCGCCCCTGACCGATTGGCCCAGCAGCGACTGCAGCAGCCAGAAGGTGTTCGAGGTGACGTGGACCATGAACAGCGAGCCGGCGCCGGCGGCCAGGGCGATGAGCACCGGGTCGATTCCCAGGACCGGTGCGATCGGTGCGAGCAGGCCAGCGGCAGTGATGGCGGAGAGGGTCACGGATCCCACGGCGATGTGCAGGATGGCGGCGATTCCCCAGACCACCAGCAGCGGGGCCACGGCGCTCGCCGAAAAGAAACCACCCAGGATGTCGCCGAGCCCCGCGGCTGCGACGGTGGCAGCCAGCGAACCGCCCACACCGGTGAGCAGCAGGATCTGGCCGCTTTCCTTGAAGCCCGAGGCAATGGCGTTCTCGACGCTCTTTTGGCCGACGGTGTAGCGGCCAACCAGGGTGGTGCCGATCAGGCCGATTAGCAGCGCGACCACCGGGTTGCCCATCAATTGCAGCGCGGCGATTTCCGCACCGAGGATCTCCACCAGTGCGCCGCCGGCAATGAGGGCCAGCGAGAGAAGCAGGGGGGTGAAGAGCAGGAGCAGGGGGGCTTCGCGTTGCGTGTCTTCGGCCACGGCCACGGTGCCCGGGGTCTGCCGCGGCTCCGTGGCTTCGGGCCCGGAGCCGGCAGTCGTGGACGAAATCCCGTAGGCGCCGGGACCGTGGGGCTCGCTTGGCTGGGCCTGCGGGAAGTCCTCTTCCTCGAAGATGTGTTGCTCATCGCGGTCCGCTTTCCAGAATCCGCGCTTGAACAGGAACGTCATGATGGCAATGGAAATAATGATCGTAGGCACGACGACAAGGAACCCGAAGATCAGCATTTTTCCCAGGGGGACGCCGAGCAGGCCGGCCAGGGCCAGCGAGGCAACACCGGGAACCATGAAGACAATGCCGCACTCCAGCGCGATGGCCATGGCCGCAGCCATGCGGGCCGTGCCGAGCTTGCCGATTTTCGGCGCCATGCGCCGGGCCAACGGCGCGGAGATGACCAGCAGCACATCAAGGAAGATCGACTGCAGCGCGGTGCCGATGGCCAGGGCCATCGTGTAGGGAAGGGCCTTGGGGCCGAATACGCGAAGAAGGTGCTCGACCAGGCGTCTGATGGCACCCGTCTCATTCAGGATCGAGCCCATCAGCACACCGAAGGCGATCAGCAATCCGACCTCGACCATGATCTCGCCGAAGCCGCCGGTGATGGTCTCGATGGTCTTGGTGATGCCCAGTCCGGTCGACAGGCCCAGGTACAGGGAACCGAGAACCAGGGCGATGACTGGATTGACCTTGAATCTAACGATCAGCAGCACGGTGGCCAGGACGGCCACCGCAGTGTTGATCAGAATCGCAGTTTCTGACATGAGTTGTTCCGATCGTGAAGGAGGGAGGAATTTGCCTTGATGGTGAGCTGCACCACTTCGCTCAACTCATAGTATGGGTTGATGCTCACTATGTAAACAATCGACGTTGAATTGATCGCAGGACCTGACAAGGCGGCGACCGTCCTTGGGGGACACGCCGCCGCTGGGACCGGTGCCTCCAGCTGTTCGCGGACCCGGGCCCGTGCGTTGGCGTGCGCCGCGGGCCGCCGGCGGCAGACCAGGCTTCCTGGCCGCACCGGCACCCCAAATGCGTCACAGACAACCGTGGGGGGTGCCGTCTAGAATGTCTTAGGCGCCGGAACACCCACTGCACCAAGCCGGCGTCCCGGGGCAGGCATCCAAGGATGAATGCCGGCCCTTGCACAACCCCCTCCAGGAGATCCCCCTATGCAGCGCACCATGTTCAAGTCCAAGATCCACCGCGCCACGGTTACCCATGCGGACCTGCACTACGTCGGATCCATCACCATCGACGCGGACCTGCTCGACGCTGCGGACATCCTGCCCGGGGAACTGGTCTCGATCGTCGATGTCACCAACGGCGCCCGGCTGGAGACCTACACGATCGCCGGGGAACGCGGCTCGGGCGTCATCGGCATCAACGGCGCCGCCGCCCACCTGGTCAATGTCGGCGACCTGGTCATCATCATCACCTACGCCTCCATGACCAACGCCGAGGCCCGCGCATTCAAGCCCTCCGTGGTGCACGTGGATGAAAGCAACGCCATCCGCGCGCTGGGAACCGACCCCGCCGAGGCGCTCGCCGACGGCCTCCACACCCCGCCGTTCGCCATCTTCGCCGACGCCTAAAGGGCCCGGGTAGTTCCCCTGCCGTGAAAAGCGGCATGATGGAACCATGGAGAACAGCGCCACGCACCCCTGGACCAAGAACTACCAGCCGGGCGTCCCGGCCGAGATCGAGCTGCCCACCGAATCGCTGAGCGCGATGTTCGAGCGCTCCGTCGCCGAGGCCGGCGACAGTCCCGCCACCGAGTTCTTCGGCCGGCGCACCAGCTACCGGGAGCTCGGCGAGCAGGTGGAACGCGCCGCCGAGGGCCTGCGCCTGCTCGGGGTCCGCGCCGGGGACCGGGTCGCGCTGATCCTGCCCAACTGCCCGCAGCACGTCATCGCGTTCTACGCGGTGCTGCGCCTGGGCGCGGTGGTCGTGGAGCACAACCCGCTGTACACCTCCCGCGAACTGCGCCACCAATTCGAGGACCACCAGGCCCGCATCGTCATCGCCTGGGACAAGGCCGCCGATTCCGTGCGCCAGTTCCCGCAGGACATGCGCATCGACACCGTCATCTCGGTCAACCTGCTCGAGGCGTTCCCCGCCGTGAAGCGCCTGGCCCTGAACCTGCCGCTGAAGAAACTGCGCGCATCCAAGGCCGCACTGACCGCGGCGGCACCGGGGACCATGCCCTGGAAGGACCTGCTCAAGGCCGAGCGGCTCGATGCCGCGCATCCGCGCCCGGGCGTGGAAGACCTGGCGGTTATCCAGTACACCTCCGGAACCACGGGCAACCCCAAGGGCGCCATGCTCACCCACTTCAACCTGTATGCCAACGCCCTGCAGGGCGAGGCGTGGATGGCCGGGGCCCAGGAACGCAAGGAAATCCTCTACGCGATCCTGCCGATGTTCCACGCCTTCGGCATGACCCTCTACCTGACCTTCGGCGTGAAGAAGCAGGGCCTGCTGGTGCTTTTCCCGAAGTTCGACCCGGACCTGGTCCTGGCCGCGATGAAGAAGTCCCCGGCCACCGTGTACTGCGCCGTGCCGCCGATCTATGAGCGCACCGCCATGGCCGCGAAGGAAAAGGGCGTTTCGCTGCGCTCGGCCAAGTACTGCATCTCCGGGGCCATGAACCTGCCCGGTTCCGTGGTCGAGCTGTGGGAATCGGTCTCCGGCGGCCTGCTGGTCGAGGGCTACGGCATGACCGAATCCTCCCCGGTGGCCCTGGGCAACCCGTTCCACCCGACCCGGCGCACCGGCACCATCGGGGTGCCGTTCCCCTCCACCGACATGAAGGTCGTGGACCTGGATGACCCGGCGCTCGAGGTGGCCCAGGGGGAACCGGGCGAGCTGCTGCTCAAGGGCCCGCAGGTGTTCTCCGGGTACTGGAACAACCCGGAGGAAACCGCCAAGTCGCTCACCGCCGACGGCTGGCTGCGCACCGGGGACGTGGTGACTGTCGATGCCGACGGGTTCGCCACGATCGTGGACCGCGCCAAGGAACTGATCATCACCGGCGGCTTCAACGTCTCGCCCACCGAGGTCGAATCCGTGCTGCGCGCCCACCCGGATGTGAAGGATGCCGCGGTGTTCGGCAAGCCGCTGGATCGCGGCGGGGAAATGGTGGTGGGTGCCGTGGAGCTGGAGCCCGGCACGGAGCTGGACGAGGAGGTGCTGCGGGATCACTGCCGCACCCAGCTGGCCGGCTACAAGGTGCCCAAGCGGATCGTGGTCATCGACCAGATGCCGCGCTCGATGCTCGGCAAGATCCTGCGCAAGCAGGTCCGGGAGCAGGTCAATCCGGGCCTGTAGGACCCTGCGCGAAAGCCCCGGGACGGATGCGGTCGATGCCGCATCCGTCCCGGGGCTTCGTTTGTTTGAAGGCCTACCTGGTCGCGGTGCCGTCGGCGCCGATGGAGATTTCCACGACGTCGTCGTAGACGCGGCGTTCGGTCTTCACCAGGTTGTAGTCCGCATCCAGCACCGGGAAGAGATAGACCGGGCTGAGCTTGATCTGGGCACCCGAGCCCTGCCGCGCGATGTCGATCTGCAGGTGCCCGTAGTGCAGGCCGCCGTCAACCAGCTGCGGGGTTCCACTCTCGTCGGTGGCCCAGGTCTCGGGCTGGTTGGCCGCGGCGGACCACTTCGAATGGGTGTTGAAGCGCAGCGGCTCGTAGACGCCCTCGGCGTTCTTCACCTGCAGCTCGCCGCGCAGCCCGTCGGAGGCGACGCCCACGTCGTAGGAGTGGAAGCCCCGTCCGTCGCCGTCCTCGTCGACCCAGGAGCGCTCGAACATCTCGTCGTGGCCGGAGAGCACGGCGGCCACCCCGTGCTTCTCGAAGAGCGGGGAGTACGCGCGCATGGCCGTGCCGGACTGGTTGTCGGCGTGTTCGTGGTTCGGCGGGGTGCCGTGTACGCCCGAGGAGTACGCAGCGTGGTGGAACTGGACGATGACGATCTGTCCCTGCTCGCGGGCCTCGGCCAGCTGCGCCTCGGCCCACTTCCACTGCGCTCCGCCGACGGTCATATTCGGCAGGTCCGAATCCTTGGCGGTGGTTCCGGCAAAGACCTCGGTGTACGCCTTGTCGTAGTCGGCGTCGGTGAACTCTCCCTGGGTGTCGGTGGAGAGGTTCTGGGCTGTGAGGTTGGAATCGTCGCCGGAGAAGGGTTCCCCGGAGAGCGTCCCGGTCCTGGTGTTCTCGTCCGGTTCGCCGTTGGTCGAATCCAGGGTCAGCACCGTCACCGGCCCGTGGTCGGTGCGGTAGTAGGAGCCCTTGGCCGCCGGGTTGGCGGGGTCCCCGTCGTTGTCGAAGTAGGAGAGGTACTTGTTCCGCGAGATCACCGCGGGGGACTGGTCCTCCGGCGTGCCGTAGCCGCCGTTGAYCCCCGCATAGGTCTCCCAGTTCCCCAGCGCCGTCACCAGCGGGACGTTGGAGGCCAGGTCGCCGTGCTCGCCGGCGAAGTAGCCGAAGAACTCGTCCCAGGCCGGCTGGTATCCGGCGCCCTGGACCAGGTCGCCGGAGATGAGCATCAAATCCGGGTCGGCGGCCTCGATGGCCGCCATGTTTTCGCGCATCGCGGTGTCCTGGCTGAGCGGGTAGCGCAGCGTGAAGTCGCCGTAGCGGGTGGTGGAACCGAACTTCTGGGCCCAGGCCGAACCGGCTCCGGGGCGCTGCTCGGGATCTTCCGTGTACCCGTTGGCCGGGTTCAGTTCCCATTCGCGGTGCTCGACGCGGCCCATCGGTTCGGTCTCGGAGTCGGAGAACGCGATCAGCCGCAGGTCCTCCCAGGAATCGGCATCCGGCGCGGTGGTGAACGTGGCTTCGTGGAGTTTTCCGCCCTGGTTGACCGTGTAGTTGTAGTCCTTGCCGGCCTTCAGGTCCTTGACCGTGAGCGTGTGCTTGTAGTTGCTGTTGGCCTTGAGCCAGGAGCCTTTCACCAATCCGGCGATGGACTGGTCAAGTTCCTTCTGCGTGTATTCCATCAAGGGCAGGTACTCGGGAACGGAAACTAACTTGAGCTGGTTTCCGGATCCGCGGCCCTTGCCGTTTCCGATGCCCGGACCGGTGACGGTCAGCGTGCCCGGATCGGCGGTTTCACTGATCCAGCTGATGGTCATGGCGTCCGCCTTGGGATTCTGCAGGTAGGGCAGGATGCGGAAACCTGGTTGGGCGTCACGGGCGCCGATCATGGTGCTCGCCGGGGCGGGAGCGGCGCCGGCCGGTGCGGCCAACACCGGACCGGCCAAAACGGCAAGGGCCAAGGCGGCGGACAGGGACTTCTTCATGGCGTGCCTCACGGTGCGGTGGTTGGATGGCGCGGCCGGGGGAGAGCGGTGCGCGCATTTATCTTCCACGACCCGGGCCAACCTCCGGTGGCGTCCAGGTGTACGGAAGGCGACCGGGCATTGACCCTCGCGAAGTGCGCGATGGTTGCCCGCGGCGTCGCATACCCCCTTGCGGCCCGACACGCGCGGACATAGGTTTGGAGGAGTCATGGCCATTTTCTTGGGGGAGAAGCTTTGGATCACTATGAGTTCTTGGGGGTGGGGCGCTCCGCATCGCCCAATCAGATCAACGCGGCCGCAAGGTTGGCGATCTGGCGCAATCGAAGCGATGCCCGACTGACCGAGCGGATCATGGGCGCCTGGTACATCGTGGGGGACCCGGACAGGCGCTTCGATTACGACTTCTGGTTGCTGACCGGGCCGTCGCCGGGCGAGTCGTACCCGCCGGTCGAACGAGGTGTCGCCGCGTCGGACGTTGCCGAACCCCCTGTGCCTCCCGCGGCACCTGTGGCTGCTCCGCCGCGCCGGGTGACGGGTCCGTTGCCGCCCGAACGGGTGGCTGGCATTCCGGACCGGCAACTGCGCGAGGCCGAACCCGAGCCGCCGGCAACGCCCGGGCCCACGGGCACCGGGCCGGTCCCGCCGGGCGACGCACCGGCCGCAACGGCGCCGCGATTCGACCCGGAACGGCTGTCCTGGTGGGAAGAATCCTTGGGAGGGGAGGAGAAGATCGGGCCGGGCCACAACCTGCTGCGCGTGCTGGTCGTCCTGGGGCTCGTGGCCGGGGTGCTGGGATCGATGCTCATCCTGGTTGCGGCACCGGCTCCCATCGCGCTGGTGCCCATTGGGCTGTGCGCGGCCGGCCTGGTGCTGGTCAGCCGTTTCTGGCCATATGCAGCGACGCGGCGGTCGGTGGACCAACGCGTGTTTGGCGTGGGTGGCGGGGCGCTGTCCAACGGCCGGAGCCGGTTCAGGAAGGAAAACATCGCCAAGGGCGTGATTGGGGAGCGCCGCACCGCGCTGGCCCTTGAATCGCTGTTGCGCATCCCGGGAACCCGGATCTTCCACGGGCTCCGCTTTCCGGGCAGCAGCGTCGCCGACATCGACCATGCGGTGGTCAACGGGGACCGGGTGCTCTTCATCGATTCAAAGTTCTGGAAGCCGGGGGAGTACCGGTGGCTGGATGCCGACAAGCTTGGATACGTCCGTGGACGGCGCGTCGACCGGCGGGATATCCACATGGACCATGTGCAGCGCCATCCGCTGACGTCCAGCGCCGCGACAGAGGTCGGTTGCCACGTGCTGATCCACCCCAACGACGAGGGCGCGATAACGTTCACCGCCGGGGCACACATTTCCCCGACGGGAATACCGGCAACCGGAATCCAGGACGGGATCGAGATGATCGGACGCTGGCTGATGCAGGGACAAAAATGCGGGTTGGTCGACCGCTACGTGATGGCCCGGATGATCGCGCTGCTGAAGTAGTGGTTAAAGCGGTCAGGGGTGGATGCCGCAGTGCGGCATCCACCCCTGACCTGGCGGTTATTCGGCCGCAGAGTGCGTCAGGACCTGGACCTGGTCGGCAAAGGTGACGGACAGTTCCGACTCCCCGCCGGTGACGGTGGTGTCCTGGCTGCCCTCCACGTACGCCCACGGTCCGGAGGGGCACGAGCCCAGCTTCGGACCGTCGGACTCGGTCACGGAACTCGAGCCGTCCGCCAAACCGGTGAGCAGGAATCCGGTGACCTTGTCCTGCGGGTTGGTGCGGGCCTCGTAAAGCAACTCTCCGGTGGTGCCGGCCAGGACGACATGTTCGCGGTCCTGGAATTTCCCGTTCTTCGAGTTGAAGCACGACCACGTCGTGGTCGACGTGGTTTTCGCGTTCAGGGCGAATGACACGCCCTCGTGGTTGGCCTGCAGGTCGTGGTCGTTCCAGCCGAACGCGTCCTGCACGTCGCCCTTGCCGACGAATCCGACGCCGGTGGAAGGATCCACCGTCCAGACGGCCGATGCCGGGGCGGCGACAAACAAGGCCGCTGCTGCGAATCCGGACATGGCAAATAGAGCCATGGATTTCTTCATGGTATCCCCCAAGATTAAGTTATTTCCCCAATGATGCGGCCAAAATGGTCGCTGACGTGGACATTAGCAGATGGGTATGCGCCATGTAAATGGCACGGGCAATCCGCGGGGAAATCGCCCGGTTTGGAGGGCCTTGCCGGTGCAGACAGTGGTCCGGATCGCGGCTAGGCTGGGCCTCAAATACCGGAAATCCGGAGCACGGCACGCCGCACGAGTAGCAGGAGAACGGCCATGGCCTACACGCACAGCATCACCGTTTCGCTGGAGTGGGAGGAAGCAGTGGCCCGCACCAAGGAGGCCTTGGGACGACAGGGCTTCGGGGTGCTCACGGAGATTGACATGAGAGCCGTCCTGGCAACGGAGATCAGTCCGGAATCGGCCAACCGAATCGGCGACTACCTGATACTGGGTGCCTTCAACCCCCACCTGGCCAATCGCGGGCTGCTCACCGAACCCGAAATCGGGGTGTTGCTGCCGTGCAACGTGGTGGTTCGCCGGGCCGCGGACGCCACCGAAACAACGATAGAAACCATCGATGCGCAGGTCTTGGCGCGAGTCAGTGGAAACCCGGCAATACGGGAGGTCGCCTCCGACGCAGACACGCGGTTGAAGGCGGCGCTGGACCAGTTGCGCGACGCCTGAAAGCCCGCGACGGTGCCGATTGCGGCGGACCATTGAACGACGTCACGACAGCCGCCGCACCGAACATCTAGAGTTGCGGCACACAGGCCCCGGTGCCCAGAAGGGCAAGTCCCGCCCGGTCTCCATCGGCCAACGCCGTGGTTCCCACGTTGTCATCATGCATCAATTGGCCGGGGTCATCGATGTGGCCCAGCCCCACCACGTGCCCGAGCTCGTGGATGATGACCGCACGAAGAAGCGCGGGGCCCTGACGGTGCGCCAGCAACGGAGCCAGCGCGGGTGCATCGAGTTTCACCTGGCCGGCAACGTAGACATAGGGTTGCCCGGGGACGTGGGCGTAGGCGCTGCCTCCCAGTCCCGCCACGTCTCCGGCCAGGTCGGGGGTTTCCTCCGGGGTCGACCAGGCGATCAGGACTGGTGCCCAGCGCTTGCCGTAGCGCTCGGGCTGGTACTTTTTGCGTTGCTCGGTGGGGGCCTCGGTGGTGGAACCGTCGTAGATGAACCGCAACCCCGTGGCGGCGGAAATCTCGGCGACAGCCTGGTGGATGAGCGTCTCGCCGCCGACGGGGGAGCCTTCCGTGCGAATGACGTAGCGGACGGGCCGGCAGGGATCGTATGCGACGAAGTCCTGGCCGGGATCAGGGGAATCCTGCAGCCGGAACGACCCGGAGCCCGTGGCGGCCGGCGGTGTGCCCAACGGCTCGGTGGCCGCATCGACGCCGCGCGGGGGGACGTTGGAGCCGGGAACCGACGGTGCGAGTGCCGGCATGATGTGGCGCTCGAGGAGCACGGGGCTGTAGTAGAGCCCCACGAGCAGTGCGATGACCACGCCAAGGTTCCAGCTGCGCCGTGGACGTCGCAGGCGAGGACGCCTGAACGAGCTGCGGGCGGGTCTTTTCAGCGGAACGACGCTGGCATAGGGTTCCTGGCCGGCCGCCTCGTCAAGTGCCCATTGCGGAACCCGCCCGCTGGGCGAGCGCAGCGGCTGCCCGGCCCGGCTCCCGAATCCTGGTTCCTGTTTCCACGGTTTCTGCTGCGGCATTTTCCCCCCAAGGTTGGCGCCCGTGCGGGGCTCCCCAGCCCCTGCAACACCAAGCATAGGCGGAAGACGCAAACGGGGTGGGTGGGACCCATGGTCCCACCCACCCCGTTCCCCGAGGGCTACGCCGCGAGCGCTGCTTCCTGCCGTGCCGAAACCCGTAGGCCCGACCCGTCGGCGGTGACCGCAACGGTCCCGCCTTCGGCCAGCTCGTCGCTGACCAGCAGGTCCGCGATCCTGTCGTCAAGCTCGCGGGCGATCACCCGGCGCAGCGGCCTGGCGCCGAGCTCCGGCTCGTGGCCGGCCTCGGCGATCCAGCCGACTGCAGCCTCGTCGACTTCCAACCCGATGCCGTGTGCGGCGAGCCGGGCCTCGGTGCGGCGCAGCTGCAGCCGCACGATTTCCCGCAGCTGCTCGGCCTCCAGCTTGCGGAAGAGCACCGTCTCGTCGATCCGGTTCAGGAACTCCGGGCGCATGGTCTCGCGCAGCCGGCCCATCACCTTGGCACGCAGCTCGCGCTCGGACCCGGCCCCGGAATCGGAACCGAAGCCCAGCGGGGCGCCGCGGCTGGCCAGGAACTCCGAACCCAGGTTGGAGGTCATGACTATGACCGTGTTGCGGAAGTCCACGGTGCGGCCCTGCCCGTCGGTGAGCCGGCCGTCGTCGAGCACCTGCAGCAGCAGGTTGAACACGTCCGGGTGTGCCTTCTCCACCTCGTCCAGCAGCACCACCGAGTAGGGACGCCGGCGCACGCGCTCGGTCAGCTGCCCGGCCTCGTCGTAGCCGACGTACCCCGGAGGGGCGCCGACCAGGCGGGAGACCGTGTGGCGCTCGCCGAACTCGCTCATGTCGAACCTGACCATCGCCGACTCGTCGCCGAAGAGCGAGGCCGCCAGTGCCTTGGCCAGCTCGGTCTTGCCCACGCCGGTGGGGCCCAGGAACAGGAAGCTGCCCACCGGCTTGCCCTCGTCGCCCAGCCCGGTGCGGGAACGCCGCACCGCCTTGGCGACGGCCGCCACGGCATCATCCTGCCCGACGACCCGCTCGTGCAGCTCCTCCTCGAGCCGGGCCAGGCGTCCCTTCTCGTCCTCGGTGAGCCGTGCGGCGGGGATGCCTGTGGCGCGGGCGATGACCTCGGCGATCTGCGCCTCGTCGACCACCGCCGACGGGGCCTCCGCGGTGCCCTCCTGCGCCTCGGCCAGGCGGGTGCCCAGTTCCTCGGCCTCGTCGCGCAGCTTCGAGGCGTCCTCGTAGCGTTCCTCGGCGACCGCGCGGTCCTTGGCGGCGCCGAGTTCGGCGATCCGCGATGCCAGCGCCTCGGTGTCCACGCCGGCGGGGCGCTTCAGGCCCAGCCGGGCACCGGCCGTGTCGATCAGGTCGATGGCCTTGTCCGGCAGGAACCTGTCGGTCACGTAGCGGGCCGACATTTCCACCGCGGCGCGGATCGCCGCGTCGGTGTAGGTCACCTGGTGGTGTTGCGCGTAGCGGTCCTTGAGCCCGTGCAGGATCGCGACGGCGTCCTCGATCGAGGGCTCGCCGACGGTCACCGGCTGGAAGCGGCGCTCGAGGGCAGGGTCCTTCTCGACCTTGCGGTATTCGGCCAGCGTGGTGGCGCCGATCAGGTGCAGCTCGCCGCGGGCCAGCCGCGGCTTGAGGATGTTCCCGGCGTCCATGGAGCCCTCGCCGCCGCCACCTCCGGCGCCGACCACGGTGTGCAGTTCGTCGATGAAGACGATCACCTCGCCCTCCTGCGCCGCAATTTCGTCCAGGGTCTGGGTCAGGCGTTCCTCGAAGTCGCCGCGGTAGCGGGTGCCCGCGACCATGGCCGGAAGGTCGAGGGAGACCACGCGCTTGCCGGCCAGCTGGTCCGGGACCTCGCCGGCGACGATGGCGCGAGCCAGGCCCTCGACGACGGCGGTCTTGCCGACGCCGGCCTCGCCGATCAGCACCGGGTTGTTCTTGGTGCGGCGGGCCAGGATCTCAATGGCCTGCTCGATCTCCTTTTCGCGGCCAATCACCGGGTCCAGCCCGTCCTCGGCCGCCCGGGCGGTCAGGTCCATGCCGAACTTCTCCAGCATCGGGGTCTGGCCCTTGGCGGGAGCACCGGCCTCGGAGGGCTTGCCCGGTGTCGTGCCGGAGGGCTGCTGCTCGGTGCCCTCGGCAGCTGCCTGCAAGGACTGCGGGGTGACCCCGGCGGCGCCCAGCACCTGGCCGGCGGGGGACTCGGTGTTCAGCACGAAGGCCAGGAAGAGGTGTTCGGGATCGATGTAGGTGGAGCCGAAGGCGCGGGCCACCTGGTAGGCATCCAGCAGCGCACGCTGGGCGGATGGGGTCAGCGCGGGAGTGGAATCGGAGCGCTGCGGCCCGGATTCGGGCAGGCGCTGTTCGGCGTCTCGGGCAATCGCCGCAGCGTCCGCGCCCGAGCGGCGCAGGGCCTCACCAACGGGCTCGGTCTCGAGCATCACGCGCAGCAGGTGAAGCGCGTCGATGTCGCTGTGGCCGTGTTCGACGGCGAATTGCGCGGCACGGGTCAGCACCTCGTGCGTGTGGCGGCTGAGCAGCCGGGTGATGTCGACGGGGCGCCCGAAGCGGCTGGTGCGCTGGCCTTGCAGGTAGCGCGCCAGGAAGTCCTCGAAAGAGCCGTTTCCGGCGTCGGCCGGGCCAAAGAATGCTGGCATGTTTCCTCCTATGGATACTTGAGTGCCATTGACTCAAGTTAACGCGGATGCAAACAGGATATTCCCGGCTACCCTCCCCGGAGGGTTATGTTCGCCGAGGGCGAGATGTGCACCGGGGGCTCGCTGGACGCTTGCGATTTACAGCCTTGCCTTGGCGATAGGCTCAGAATATGAACTTCGCATTCCGTCAGGTTGATGTGTTCGGTGGGGACCCGTGTCTCGGTAACCCGGTTGCCGTGCTCCTGGACGAGGAGGGGCTCGACGATGAGATGCTACGCAGGTTCTCGGTTTGGTCGAATCTGTCGGAATGCACGTTCGTGTTGCCGCCCACGGTCCCCGGAGCGGACTATCGTGTGCGCATTTTTAGCCTGAATACCGAGTTGCCCTTTGCGGGGCATCCGACGCTTGGAACGGCGCGGGCCTGGCTGGATGCAGGCGGGATCCCGGCGACTCCGGATGTTGTTGTGCAGGAGTGCGGTGCAGGCCTGGTGCCCGTGCGCATCGATGGAGATCGGCTCGCTTTCGCCGCGCCGGAACGGCTGCGCTCCGGACCCGTTGCTCCAGGCATGCTCGCTGATTTGATCGGGATCCTCGGGATCGAACCCGAGCAGGTTGTGGATGCCGAGTGGCTCGACAACGGGCCTGGCTGGGTGGGGCTACTGCTCGATAGTGCACGCACCGTGCTCGATCTGCGCCCCGACGCGTCCGGGTATCCGGGCAGGTGGGACATCGGTGTGATCGGCCCCCACCGACCGGACTCGGAAGCGGTGTTCGAGGTGCGTGCGTTCTTCACCGAGGGGGAGGAACCGCTGCGCGAGGACCCGGTGACTGGAAGCCTCAACGCCTCGGTGGCCGAATGGCTCATCGCCACCGAGCGCGCCACCGCACCGTATCTTGCCGCGCAGGGAACGGCGATGGGGCGACAGGGGCGAATTTACATCAGTGGAGAGAATGGCAAGCTGTGGGTCGGGGGACGGGCCAAGGTCGTCCTGTCCGGGTCCGCGGACCTCGAGTAGGTCGCCACCGCTCCCCACGTGCGTCTAGGGCAGAGGGAATTCTTCGGCGGCTAGTGCGAGGTGGGTTGAGGCCCAGCACCGAACGACGGGGCGGGCTTCGCTGCGGACCCTTGGCAACAGACCGGCTGGAGGAGGGTGTTTTGGGGAAGGCCATGCTCCGCCCGTATGGGGGAGTGTTGCACGTCACGGAAGGTTCGGGAATCGCGGGGGCCGCCACGCGGTTGGCTCTCATTGACGTATCAAGCACAGCCCCCGAAACAGGAGACTCCCCATATGGCAACCACAGTCCTTACCCTCGTCGGTTCGTTGCGCAACGGCTCGACCAACCGCCAGCTCGCCGAAGCCACGGCCCTGAACGCCCCCGCCGGCGTCGAGGTCAACGTCTTCGCCGGCCTGGAGAACATCCCGTTCTACAACGAGGACCAGGACATCGAGGGCCAGGTTCCCGCCGCGGCACTTGAGTTGCGCGCCGCCGCAGGTGCGGCAGACGCCCTGCTGCTGGTCTCCCCGGAATACAACGGCACCATGCCCGCCGTCCTGAAGAACGCCATCGACTGGCTGTCGCGTCCCTTCGGCAACAGCGTCGCCAAGGACATGCCCGCAGCTGTCATCGGCACCGCCTTCGGCCAGTACGGCGGGGTCTGGGCCCAGGACGAGGCCCGCAAGGCACTGAACATCGCCGGCGCCAACGTCCTGGAGGACGTCAAGCTGTCGATCCCGAACTCGGTGGTCCGCTTCGCCGAACTGCACCCGAAGGACGACGCAGAGGTCGCCGGCCAGGTCGCAGCGGTGCTCGAGGGCATCCGCGCAGTGGCCGAAAGCAACTGATTTCCGATTTCCCGCGTTGACCCGCCAAGGGTCGATGCACCACCTGTGGCGGGCACCATTTCCCAAGGTGCCCGCCATGGCTGTCTTCGGCGCCGCTATTGCCCAAGACCAAGGCAAGTAACCGTGGGGCCGGTGCCCGGGCCGCTGGTTAGGATGAACCCCATGAACGATGTGATGATGCTGCGCTTCCTGGCCGCCCCGACGGACGTGTCCGAGGACGGCACCACCGTCCAGGCCGGGCGGGTGCTCGAATGGATCGACAAGGCCGGGTACGCCTGCGCCGTGGGCTACTCCGGCGGGTACTGCGTCACCGCCTACGTCGGGAACGTGCACTTCACCAGGCCCATCGAGAACGGCGACCTGATCGAGGTCACCGCCCGGATCGTGCACACCAGGCGCAGCAGCATGCAGGTGGTCGTCACGGTCGACGCCGCCGACGTGCGCGAACGGATCTTCAAGCCGGCCATGGACTGCATCCTGGTCTTCGTGGCGATGGACGAGAACCGCCGCGCCAAGGCCGTCCCGCCGTGGGAGCCGGCAGACGCCGAAGCCGCCCAGCTGGCCCAGGGGGCCACGGCCCGCGTTGCCGCGCGTGCCGAGATCCGCGACGCCATGCGGGCCCAGGAATACACGGAGGCGGGCACCGCGCCGCGGGAGCGGTTCCGCTTCCTGGCCTCGCCCGGCGACGTGAACTGGGGCGGGAACGCGCACGGCGGGATCGTCATGCGCTGGATCGACGAGGTCGCACGGGCCTGTGCCATGGGCTGGTGCGGCGCGGACGCGGTGGCCGTCTACTCCGGGGGCATCCACTTCACCAATCCCATCCACATCGGCGACATCGTCGAGCTCGAGGCCAGGCTGATCCACACCGGCCCGCACTCCATGCACATCGCCGTGCACGTGCGGGCGCGGGACCCGCGCGACGCCCAGTGGCGCGACACGACGCAGTGCATGACCATCTTCGTCACCCGCGATGGGTCCGGGCGGGCCTCCGAGGTGCGGCAGCTGGTGCCCGCCAACGAGGAGGACAGGCGCCTGGACGCCCATGCCGTGGACCTCATCCGGCGGCGCGCGGAGCTGAGCCCGCTGCGGTTCGCCACGGCGCGCGTCTACTGAAGGCACGGTTGCGGGACCGGTGCCCTGTCACTTGCGAACAGGCGGTTCCTCTTCCCGCGAACCGTTCCGGCGCGCGCCGAGGGTTGCGGCGGCGACGGTGTCCAGCCCGGGGAGTTCCGGGGCCCCGTCCCGGGCCACCCCGGTGAGCCAGCTGAACGCCAGCCCGTCGCCGGTGACCTCCAGGATGGCCAGGTTGTTGTCGAACCAGGGACCCTTGATGAGATTCCAGCCAAACGGCGGGCTTGGCACGTTCGCCCTGCGCGCCATCCAGGCCCCGAACGGAACCGCCGGCCCAAAGGCCAGGGCCGCGGCAAAGTAGCGCAGGAAACGGGGAAGCGGGTTGCGGATCGGCGAACAGACCGCCTGCAGGATCCTGCTGCCGCCCTCGCGTTCGACCTCGGAGACGTAGGAGAAGTGAACGTCTCCGGAGAGGAACGTGACCGTCTGCGGGGCCGGTCCGCGCTTGCCGTCGGCGACCTCGGTGGCGAGCCGGGCCACCTCCTGGAAACTGCGCTGGAACGCGGCCCAATGCTCAAGATCAAATGTCCGGCGCAACCGCTCGCCCAGCCATGCCCTGAGTCGCCGGTGGCTCCCGCTGGAGATTGCCTCGTCCCACGATTCCACGTGGTGCAGGCCCATGGGCAGCTGGAAGGGCAGCGAGGTGCCGATGAGCAGGTGGCGGAATCCGCCGCGCATGTGCTCGTCGAGCCAGTCAAGTTCCGCCGCATCGAGCAGGGCGCGCCGTTCGGGCTCGAGCTTGCGGGCTGCCCGGGAGTCCACCACGATTAGGCGCACCGCATCCCAGTCGCGGCAGTAGCTCCAGCGGTAGCTTTCCGGCACGGCATCGACGCGCTCGGCGAACTCGTCCAGGTCCGCGGTCAGGTCCAGCTCGCCGGGACCGGTGTGGGCCGCGATGCGCCGCCACAGCGGATCGGCCGCACGCAGGTCGGGGGAGAGGTTTCCGAGGTGCTGGTAGATCCAGTACGAGCCGAGCCCGGAAACGATGCGCTCGTGCCACCAGCTGGTCTTCTGCATCTTGTGTTTCCAGCTCAGCGAGGAGTTCCAGTCGTCGCGGATGTCGTGGTCGTCGAAGATCATGGCGCTGGGCAGGGTCGAGAGCAGCCACCGGTTGGCCKGGTCSGACCMGGCCAACCGGTACAGGTGGGCGTATTCCTCGAAGTCCTTCAGTTCGGCCCCGGGTGCCTCCTTGATGTTGCGGCGGCTGCGGATGAATTCCTGCATCTCGTCGCTGGTGGAGTCCGCATAGACCTGGTCGCCGAGGAAGAGCGCCACATCGGGCCAGCGGTCGTGCCCGGGTGCGGCCATGGCCAGGGCGTAGGCGCGCATGGCGTCGATCCCGTGGGTGCGATTGCCGGCTTCGTCGTGGGAAACACKGGTGCGGCAGGAGCCAAAGGCCAGCCGTGGTTCCTTGGCCGGGTCCAGGGTGGCGATCACCGGGTCGGGAAACCCGTCCGCAACGGGCCAGGCAAGGGTCCCGTCCAGGTGCACCGTGTAGGGGCGTACGCTGCCCGATTCCAGTCCCGAGACCTCGACCAGGGCGTAGTGGTGGCCATGCGCGGCAAAGGTTGTGGCCTGCCAGGCGTCCGCGCCGGAACGGACCTCGACGGTGCAGGCCGCGGCGGTCTCCACCCAAATGCTGGCGGAGGCTGCGTCAACGTGGCGGAGCATCGGGCCGAGCACCAGGCCCCGATCGGGCCGGGGGCCGGAGCCGGCCGGCGTGCTTCCAATGCTCATCATTCTCTCCTGATGGTGCCAGTCACCCCAGAATGGCACAACTGAATCGTTGGGGATAGACCAGATGGCGCGCCAACGCCGTTCGCCAAGTCGCGCGCAAAAGCAGTCCGGGCACCGGTACCGGGGCGGACGGCGCATAGCATGGGCTGATGATCCCCTCCGCATACCTGCAGTCCCGCCAGCGATTCATCGCCGCCGCCCCGCACGAGGTCTTCGAGCTGCTGGCGAATCCGGCGATGCACCCGGTCATCGACGGATCCGGAACGGTGCGGGCAACAAGCGGGCAGGCGCAAAGGCTCGCCCTCGGGAGTGAGTTCGGCATGCAGATGCGTCTGGGTGTGCCCTACCGGATCAGCAACACCGTGGTCGAATTCGAGCAGGACCGGCTGATTGCGTGGCGGCACTTCAGCGGGCACCGCTGGCGCTACGAACTGGAACCCGACGGGTCCGGGACAACGGTGCGCGAAACCTGGGATGCCAGCCGATTGCGGCACAAGTGGATGCTGCGGCTGCTGGGCTTCACCCGGACCACCGGGCCGAACATGGAAAGGACCCTGGAGCGGCTGGCCGCCCAGTTCCCCGAAGGCGAACGATAGGGCAGAGGCGGGTTCGTCCTCCCTGTCGCCATCGCGCCGCGGGTCCGGAGCCGGGGCTTTGGCCGCTTGACCTACTAGGCTGAAAACCATGAGCCAGCCACCGAACCAAGGTCCGCCGAAGCCGCGGCTTGCCCCGATGCGCATCACGGTTCCGAGCCGCAGCGACGCGTTCCTGCGCAAGTTCACCGAGGTCATTGGCGGCCCGCTGGGCAGGCACAGCAGCCCGGGGCGGATCAGTCCCGGCTTTTTCACCGTCGAACGCGTGCTGGTCATCCTTACAGTCATCGCCGCGCTGCTCGCGGTGGCCTCGAAGAACGCCTGCCGGCTCAACGGCTGGGGCGGAACCAACTCCTATGCCTGGGCCTGCTATTCGGACTGGACCGCGCTCTTCTACGCCCGCGGCTTCGCCGACAACGCCTTCTCGCCCTTCGCCTCCGGTGCCCAGTTCGAGTACCCGGTGCTGATGTCGGTCGTCGCCTCGCTGACCGCCGCGCTGATCCCGCAAGGCGAATTCAACCGGGCCCTGGCCTTCTTCGACCTGAACTTCTTCCTGGTGGCCGGGCTGTGGCTGCTGGTGGTCATAGCCACCGCGCGCACCGCCGGGCGCCGGCCCTGGGACGCGGCAATGGTGGCCCTGGCCCCGGGCCTCATCCTGGCCTCCACCATCAACTGGGACATGTGGGCCGTGGCCTTCCTGGCCCTGGCCATGCTGGCCTGGTCGCGGCAGGCAGTCTTCCTGGCCGGGGTGCTGATCGGCCTGGGCACCGCGATGAAGGTCTTCCCGCTGCTCTTCTTCGGGGCCGTGATCGTGCTGGCCATCCGCACCGGGCGCTACAAGCCGCTGGGGGTGTCCCTGGCCGGGGCCGCGATGTCCTGGCTGGCGGTGAACCTGCCGCTGGCGGTGGTGAACTTCGAGGCGTGGAGCCACTTCTTCTCCTTCACCGAGGACCGCGGGGCCGGACTGTCATCCTTCTGGCACATCTGGAACGTCACCGCCGGCGTGGTGCCGGGGATGCCGGCACTGGGCGCCGGAGCCATCAACGCCCTGGCCCTGGGGCTCTTTGTGGCCAGCTGCGCGGGGATCGCCTACCTGGGGCTGCGCGCGCCGGTGGCCCCGCGGCTGGGCCAGCTGGTGTTCCTGATCGTCGCCTCCTTCATCCTGTTCAACAAGGTCTACTCCCCGCAATTCGTGGTGTGGCTGATCCCGCTGGCGGCGCTGGCCTGGCCCAAGTGGAAGGACTTCCTCATCTGGCAGCTCTTCGAGGTGCTGCACTTCTGGGCCATCTGGATGTACCTGTACGCCACCACCGCCGACATCAAGGCCTCCAACACGTTCCCCACCTCCTTCTACGTCTTCGCCGTGCTGGGGCACATGATCGCCACCGGGTATCTGATGTACCGGGTGAGCCAGTCGATGTTCGACCCCGAGCTGGACCCGGTGCGCCGGGGGGGCCAGGAAGACCCGCAGGCCGGCGCATTCGCCGGGGCGGAAGACAGATTCGTGTTGGGAGCAAGACATGGCGCATGACGCCGCAGTGATCGGGGCCGGACCCAACGGGCTGGCCGCAGCCCTCACGTTGGCCCGCGCCGGGCTCTCGGTGCGGCTCATCGAACGCAACGCAACCGTCGGAGGGGCCGCGCGCACCCGGGAACTCGGCTACCCGGGAGCGATCCACGACCTGGGCTCGGCGGTGCACCCGATGGCGCTGCTCTCCCCGTTCTTCAGGCAGATCGGGCTGCGCGAGCACGTCGACTTCGTGGTCCCGGAAATCTCCTTTGCGCACCCGCTTCCCGACGGCCGGGCCGGCATCGCCTGGCGGGAGCTGGAGCGGACCGTTGCGGCACTGGGCATCGACGGGCCGGGCTACCGGCGGATCCTGGGGCCCGTTGTCGATCGCATGGAGGGGACCGCGGAGCTGTTGCTCAACCCGCTGCTGCGCATCCCGCGGCAGCTTGGTCCGCTGGCCGTCTTCGGGCTGCGCGCCGCGCAGCTCATGGTCCCCGGGCTGGGCACCGGCCAGATGGCCGCGGCGATGATCGCCGGCTGTGGTGCCCACACCGCCGGCGGCGGGCGCGGACCGGCGGCCACCGGAGCCGGGCTCTTCCTGGCCGCTGCGGCGCACTCCGGGGGGTGGCCGATCCCCGTGGGCGGATCGCAGGCGATCTCCGACGCGCTGGCGGGCATGCTCGTTGCGGCAGGGGGCAGCATCGAGCTGGACACCGAGGTCACCGACCTGGCCCAGATACCCGAAAAGACCGTCCTGTTCGACACCTCGCCGGAGGCCATGGCCTCCATCGCGGTCAATGCCCTGCCGCAGAAGTACAGGGACATCCTCACCGGCACGCGCCGGCCCCCGGGATCCTGCCTCGTCCACTACGTGCTCAACGCCCCGGTGCCGTGGCGCAATCCGGAGCTGGCCGATGCCGGCACCATCCACCTGGGCGGCACCGCCGCGCAGATCGGGCGGGAGGAGCGCCGGGTCCGCACCGACGTCTCGGCCGCGCCCTACGCGATCGTGTCCCAACCCAGCCGCTTCGATCCAAGCCGAGCCCCGGAAGGCAGGCACGTCCTCTGGGCCTATTGCCATGTGCCCAACGGAAGCCCGGCGGACCTGACCACCGTGATGAACCGCCAGCTGGAGGCCGTGGCCCCGGGGTTTACCGACACCATCGAATACAGCGAGGCGGTCACCGCGCCGGGGTTGGCCGCGCAGAACCCCAATCTGGTCGGCGGGGACCTCTCGGGTGGGGCAACCGACATGCGCGGCATGCTGGTTCGTCCCACGCTGTCCACCGATCCGTGGCGGACTCCGGCCAAAGGGATCTACCTGGCCTCCAGCTCGTCGCCGCCGGGGCCCTCGGTACACGGAATGTCCGGCCACTTGGCCGCGCAAAGCGCGCTGCGCCACGAGTTCGGGATTCGTTTCTAGTCGTCTAGATTCGCCGGGCGAAAGTATAGGAAAATTCCTATACGCACCTATACGTTGGCATACCTCTTTACAAGTAGCTGCCCGTCTGGGTCGATATGAGCCTTCCGGAGAACCCTGTCGCGGGCCTGACCTGAGCCAGCGGAACCTCAGGGCAGGGAGCCGCCCGCCCGGCTGCGGGATGCCTGGCGCAACGCGACCAGGGTTGCGGCCGTGGCCAAGACCGGGACCAGCAGGAAGGCCGCGGATCCGGCGCTGCGGGTGTTCACGATCCCGACGATGGCTACCCACCAACAAAGGATCGCGGTGAATCCGATGGTGAGGGTCAACGTCTCCCACAGACCGCGGCGCTCGACGGGAAAGAATCCTGAACTGTGCTTGTTCGACATTGCGGTCCTCCCGAGACTCAAATTGCTTCCTTCCCCAACCACACCACGGACCAACGCCTTTGGCCAGAGGTTCTGAATCCGTCAGTTTCCGTCTTTGTCCGGTACTTTGGCGCTCTGCTGACCGGGGTCAATTCTTTGACGATTCGGGGTTGAAACGTTGAGTGGGGTCGCCGACTCTAATCGGCATAATGCTGGCGCTCGATATAGGCGCTCATGCCTGGCACGGTAAATGCGACGCGTCCATGGTCCGGTGCAAATATGAGGCCCTTTCCAATTAGTTGAGCACGCGTTGGGCCCAAGTTTTGAACGGCCGTGCCAAGTCTCGTTGCCACGGATGAGCTGGAAGAACCGTCTTCACCATCTTGTGCCATGGCGGTCAGATATTGGCGTTCCCTCGGCGTCGCACGATCCCAACGGGATGGAAAGAAGCCAGAATCAAGCCGCTGTAGTCCAATTCGCGATGCAATTTCGGCATCAACGTCAGTGAAAGGAGAATCTTGGGCGGCCTCCCACATTGCGCTTCCGAATTCCTGGATGAAGTAGGGATACCGTCCAGAAACGTTGAGCAGTATTTCCAATGCCTCCGGGGAGTACTCCTGCCCAGCTCTTGCTGCCGGAATCTGGAAAGAGTCGATCGCCTCATTCTCTTCAAGCGTTCCAATGACCCGATAATCGAAGAGGCGCTCCGCGTAGCTTCGTGCTTCGGCCAACCGTGAAGGGAGATTGGGGAGCCCGGCACCAACGACATAGAAGGGCAATTCCTCCTGCCCGGCATGATGCTGCGCCGTAACCAAAGCTGACAACAGCTCATTGTCGAGGTCTTGCATCTCGTCAATAAAAATGACGAACCCCTTGCGTAGGGAACGCATCGCCCTTGCCAAGTCCTCGGTCAAGTCCCGCAAATCGATTTCGATTTGTCCGGTAGCAGCACGGGTAGGGTCGGCTTCCACTCCAAGTGAGATTCCCTGTGCTCCCATGCTGAGACTAAATGATGTCAAGGTGCCCAGCATCTGCTTGAACTTTTCCCCGACGTATGAAGATGTGGTGTATCTCCTGGCAGCAACTTGCAGTTCCCGCGCAAGGGTTTTGCGGGTGTCGATGGAACCAGCGACGCCGGGGCGGGCTTCAAGCTTTACCTCGAGCCATTCGTGATGCCGAGCCATCCCGCGGAGCTTGTTCAGGAGCACGGTTTTCCCCACGCCGCGGAGTCCGCCGAGTATCATCCCTCGTCCTTGGTATTGCAGCTTCGTCCGAGCAAGCAATAGGTCGAAGGCCTCGATTTCACCTTCCCTGCCAGCAAGGAATGGGGGTTGCAAGCCAGAGCCGGGACTGTATGGGTTGAGGGCAGGTTCCATGTTTAGGAGTGTATAGGTAAGTGTATGGAAATTCCTACACTTACCTACACATGTTTATATACCGTTAGATGCTCGACCGTACCCGCTTCCGAGTCACGGGATCAGGGAAGTCTGGACTCAACCATTTGGTGGAGTCGGCTCGCCGGTGCGCGGCGCTACGCTGGGTGATGTGACCATTCCCGCAGCACAGCCAGGCCGAGACGCCCCGCCTCCTCCACTCGARCCCCAAACGGGCTCGGCCGGCGAAATGGTGCTGCGCGTCTTGCGCGTGGGACTGCACGTTGGCTTCGCCGCACTGCTGGGCGTCGGACTCATCCGAGTGCTGCTCTCAGAATCGAGCCCGGCCCCGCGGATCACGGCAATCGCACTGACCGCTCTGCTTGCCGCCCTTTACCTGGCAGGGACCATCCAGGAGAAACGGCATTCCGCCGCCCGGGCGCAGAGCACCGTGCGCTGGGCCAAATGGTGGCTGGCCGGGGTCGTGGTGTTGTGGCTCGTACTGCTCTACCTGCACGCCGACTACTCCTGGCTGGCCTTCCCGCTCTTCTTCCTGCACCTGCACATCCTGGGCCAGCGCCACGCCCTAGTTGCTGTCGCGCTGCTTACCGCCGCGGTCGTCACCGCCGGCTGGTACCACTCCGGATCCCTGGCCCTTCCCCAGATCCTGGGACCGGTGGTCGGCGCGATCTTCGCCGTCATCATGGGCATGGCCTACCGTGCGCTGTACACCGAGGGCGTGAACCAGCGCCTGGCCCTGGACGAACTGCGCGCCACCCGTGCGGCGCTCGCCGAGGAACAGCACCGCGCCGGGACCTTGGCCGAGCGCACCCGCCTGGCCCGCGAAATCCACGACACCCTGGCCCAGGGGCTCTCGAGCATCGTGCTGGTCTCCCGCTCCGCCTCCGCGGCCCTGGCGGCAGGGGACTCCACGGCCGCGGCCGAACGGCTCGAGACAATCGGGGCGACGGCCTCCGAGAACCTGGCCGAGGCGCGCGACTTCGTCGCAGATTTGTCCTCGGCCGGCGACGGGGCCCGTTCCCTGTCCGGGCGGCTGCGCCGGCTCTGTGCCTCCGCCGAACGCACCGCCGTGGCCGCCGGCCATGGCTTCGACGTGGTTTTCCGGCAGGACGGCACCGCGACCTCGCTGCCGGCGGAGGTTTCGGCGGCGCTCTGGCGGGCGGCCCAGTCCGGGCTGGCCAACGTCGCCGCCCACGCCCACGCGTCCCGGGCCGTCATCAGCCTGGGCTACCTGCCCGACGCCGTCACCCTGGACATCTTTGACGACGGGGACGGCATGGACACCGGAGACATCCCGGCCAAGCCCCGCGCCGACGGCACCGGGTACGGTCTGGCAGGCCTGCGCGAGCGCCTGGGGCTGCTCGGTGGATCCCTGGAGATCGAATCCGCACCAGGGGAGGGGACGGTACTGGCCGTCCGCATCCCGCTCACCACCGCAGAAAGCAGTTTGTGATGCCCAACCTGAAAATCATGCTCGTCGATGACCACCCGGTGGTGCGAGCGGGCCTGCGCGCGGTGCTCACCGAACAGGGCGGGCTGTCGGTGCTGGCGGAGGCCGGCGACGGGGCAGCCGCCCTGGCCCAGCTCGAACGGCTCAAGACCCTGGGCCAGCACGTGGACGTGGTGCTGATGGACCTGCAGATGGACGGCATGGACGGGGTCACCGCCACCGCGAAGATCCGCGCCCAGGGCGGGCCGCCGGTGTTGATCCTGACCACCTACGACTCGGACGCGGACATCCGTGCGGCGCTGGATGCCGGGGCGGCCGGCTACCTGCTCAAGGATGCCCCGCTGCCCGACGTGCTGGCGGCGGTCGAGGCCGCGGCAGCCGGGGAACAGGTCCTCTCGGCGGACATTGCCGCGCGCATCACCCCCGAGGCACGTGCCAACTCCACCGACCTGAGCCCGCGCGAACTCGAGCTGCTGCAGCTGCTGGCTCGCGGGCAGAGCAACAAGGAGATCGCGGGCGAACTGTTCATCTCCCAGTCCACGGTCAAGACGCACCTGATCCACATCTACGACAAGCTCGGGGTGGACAACCGCACCGCGGCCATCGACAGGGCCCGGGGCAGCCGGCTGATCCGCTAACTAGCCGCGGCGGTCCTCGCGCGCAGCGCCTCCAGCATGAGCGGTTCCATCTTGTCCCGCAGATGGTGGTTTCCCGCCACCGAGGGATGCAGCCCGTCCGGTCCCACGAACCGGCCTAGGTCCTCGACGAGCCAGCCCTCGGCGATGGGATCAACGAATCGGGCCCCGGCTGCCTGTGCCGCCTGCTCGATCACGTCCCGCAGGGCCAGGCGCCGGGCCTCGGGGCGGGTGCTGTAGGCCGGCGGCCCGATCACCAGGAAGGTCGCGTTCGGGGCCTGCTGCCGGGCGGAGGCGTAGATTTCGGCGATGACCGGAGCCAGGTCCGCCGGGTCGTGTCGCAGGTCGTTGACCGAACCGAAGAACATCACGAGGTCGGCCTTCGGCGTCACCGCCTGTTCCACCTGCCACGCGAAGGTGGTGCCGGTGAGGCCGACGTTCAGGTAGCCGCTTCCGTTCTGTGCGATGTTGAGGATCTCCAGCGGAGGGGTGTCGTCCCGGTGCGAGGTGGCGATGAGTTGTGGCCAGGCGTTCGCGGGGCTGGTGCCGAATCCGGTGCTCAGCGAATCGCCAATGACCACCACGTTGCGCACGGCGTCCGGAACTCCCATGGTGCTGGTGGGGGACGGTTCGGCGGAACCGACCGCTTGGCAGCCGGTGAGGACCAACGCCGCAAACAGGGCCAGCAGGCCAAGGACCGCTGGCCCTTGCCTGTTCTTTCGGCGGGCCATGATCTTGTCCTTTTCCAGGCCGATGGGTTCCCAGGAACTTCCGCCCACGATGAACCACCTCAGCCCTATAGACAATATTCTTCCCGAGTCAAGGCCGCCGGGGAACCGACCGGCTCTTCGGGAGCCAGGGCGCAGTCGAGGATGCCGGACTCGGTGTTGTTCCAGGTGTGGAGCGTTCCGCGGGCTTCTTCGTTCCCGCAGGCCAAGGTGAACGGCAGTCTCGCCTCCTCGACGGCACGGTAGGTGACGATCCTGCCCTCTCCTTCGACGTCCTGGAAGGTCGTTTCCAGCGATTCAACGCCGGACAGGACTCCATCCACGGGAAAACCAATGTCCTCGCTGACCGTCCCGGTGAAACGTCCCAGGTCTTGGGAGCCTTCGTCTTCGAAGAAAATGAGCGGGCTGTAGGCTCCGTCCAGGAGTGTGGTGCCGGAGATCCCTCCCGGCCCCGTATCCACAGCCTTGACTGCGAAGACCTTCCAGCCTTCGACGAGTGCCTCTCCTGCCGTGACGACGGGATCCTGGCAGTCCTCCCAACCGGTGGGAATCGCGGAGGCCGACTGGATTGGCGCGGGGACCGAGGGGCTCGGGATCGGCACGGGTTCGGGTGCATCCAGCGGGACGCACCCGACAAGCAGCAGGGTTGCTGCCCCGAGCCAGGGGACGGCAAGGGCAGGCCTTGCCGCGCCGCGATCAGTTGCCTTCATCGATATCCCCCTGATGTTGCTCGTTGGCCCCAACCTATACCGCGGATGCGGTCGAACCCCGCAAGGTGCCTCAGTGCGCCGGCGGTGCGTTCCACGGACCGGGCTGCACCCACGGTCCGGGTACGGGGGGTGCCGGTGTGGCCACCGGCGGAACGGACCGGCGCTGGATGTTGCGCTTGTTCGCCAGCTTCACGATGACCAGGACGAACACCGAGGTGGTGATGATCGAGGCGATCAGGCTTGGCAGGTCGCTTTCGGTGGCGCTGACATCGACCAGCCCGATGGCGCCCAGGCCGAAGATGACGGAGTTGTTCACCACGTGCAGCGCGATGGCCGCTTCCAGCCCGCCGGTGCGCCAGGCCAGCCAGCCGGCTGCCAGGGCAAAGAAGCCCACATCCAGCTGCCCGTAGATGTCGTACATGTGTCCGGCCATGAACAGCGGGATGGGCAGGAGGATCGCGAAGGCGGGGTGGCGCAGCCAGCCGCCGATCAGCTGCATCAGGTATCCGCGGAACACGTACTCCTCGGCCGTGGCCTGGAACGGAACCAGGAGCAAGGTCAGGATCAGCATCATCCACATGTCCGGTGCGTTGAAGTCCGGTGCGATGCCGTGCCCGGCCATGGCATCCAGCGCAAAGGAGAGCCCGAAGCTCAATGCCAGGACCGCAAGGGCCACGGCCATGCACTGGCCCAGCCAACCCCAGCGCATGCGCCCGGTGACCGAGGTCAGCGAGCCGACCTTCTGCACGTTCATCATCCGGGTGGCCAACAGGATCACCGGAAGCATCACGACCAAGGTGGCCATGGAGAGTATGAAGACGGCCGGGTCGGACATGTCGAGGTTGGTCGTGCCCATGACGACCGCATCCATCGAGGCCTCCAGCTCCGGGTTGCCGAGCGCGACGAAAACGAAAACGATCCCCACCAGCAGCATGAGGCCCACGTACAGGCCCAGGGCGATGAGCCCCACCATGAGCAGCTTCCACCAGCGATAGGCGCCATAGGTGCGGGCCAGCCGGTGGTATTCCAGCGGTTCGGCCGGGACGGGTGCCGGGGCGGGGACCACCGGACCCCAGTAGGCGGGCTGGGCTCCGGGCTGCGGGCCGTGGGTCGGTGGCGGGTACGGCGGTGGAATCGTGTTCATGCCACCATTCTGTATCAGGCGGTGCCTTGTTTGCCTCGGCAATTCGGACGATCTTTGCGCTTCCGCCGGGGCAGGGCAACGTGGTCCTTTCGGCCGATGCCGGCACGTTGGTCCCGCCGGTAACGTTAAGCCAATGACCACAGTGAATGCAGCAACCGCCAAGGCATCGATGCCGCGCCGCATCCTTGCCCACTCGTGGCGGCTGGCCCTGGGGCTGCTGCTGGGGATCCTGGGGTTCGGGATGGTTTACGAGGGGTATTCCCCCGACAACCCCGCGGACCTGGACGCGGTGGGGCTCGTTGTCGGATTGGACATCCTCTGCGGGCTGGCGGCATTCGTGCTGTACCCGTTCCGGCACCGATTCCCCGTGCCTGTGGTGGCTGCCCTCGTGTTGCTTTCCATCCCCTCCGCAGTCGCCGCAGGCATCACCCTGATGGGAGTGGCGTCCCTGGCCACCCGGCGCAAGCCGTGGGAAATTGCCGGGATCTCGGTGCTGTTTATCGGGTCGATGCTGATCAGCGAACGCCTGGCCTCCACGGTGCTGATTCCCGTTGGCGAGGCCCTGGCCTGGTGGGAAACCACCATCACGGCCCTGGTCCTGCTCGCCGTCATGGTGCTCAGCGGCATGTACATCGGGGGACGGCGGCAATTGGCGGCCGCGCAGCGGGAGCAGCTGCACAGCGCCCAGCGGGAACGCGAAGCCCAGATCCACGCGGCCAAGGCGGACGAGCGCACCCGCATTGCCCGGGAGATGCATGACGTCTTGGCGCACCGGCTCTCGCTGGTTGCCCTGCATTCCGGTGCCCTCGAATACCGCAGCGACCTCACGCCGGAGGAAACCCGGCAAACGGCCGGCATCATCCGGGAGAATTCGCATCTGGCCCTGGGCGAGCTGCGCGAGGTGCTGGGCATGCTGCGCGACCCCAACACGCTGCGCGAGGACGAATCGGCCAGGCCGCAACCGACGCTGGAGCAGCTGGAGCAGATCCTGGCGGACAGCCGGGCCGCCGGCACCGCGGTCAACCTCGAGCTGGAGCCCGGAGCCCGGGAACGGCTGGATGCCCTGCCGCAGAGCACCGGACGCCACCTGTACCGGATCATCCAGGAAGTGCTGACCAACGCCCGCCGCCACGCGCCCCGGCAAGAGGTCAGGCTTCTGGTCGGCGGTGGCGGCGAGAGGCTGTTCCTGCGGGCAGCCAACAGGCTGGACGTCGGGCCGCGGGAAGCACCCGAGCCGGGGAGCCCTCCCAGTTCCGGCCTGGGCTTGACCGGCCTGGCCGAGCGGGTCCGGCTGGCCGGCGGGGAATTGCAGATCGAGCCGGAAGAACAAGGCGAATTCGTGTTGAAGGTGTGGCTGCCGTGGGGAACCTAGACGAAATGATCCGGATCGTGCTGGTCGATGACGAGAACCTGGTGCGCGCCGGGCTGCGCATGATCATCGAATCGGACCCGCGCATCGAGGTCGTGGGCGAATGCGCAGACGGCCGGGCGGCGGTGTCCATGGTGGCCTCGATGGCACCGGACCTGGTGCTGATGGACATCCGGATGCCGGTCATGGACGGGCTCTTGGCCAGCGAGGAGATCCTGCGGGCCGACCCGGGCCAAAAGATCCTGGTCCTGACCACGTTCAACACCGACGAGATGGTCCTGACCGCGCTGAAGATGGGTGCCAGCGGATTCCTGCTCAAGGACACCCCGCCGGCCGACCTCATGAACGCCATCAACCAGGTGGCCGCCGGGCGAACCATGCTCTCTGAATCGGTCACCAAGCAGCTGATCTCGGTGGCCGGTTCGCGCCCGGAGAGCTCGCGGCGCAACCTGGCCCTGGAGAAACTGGGCGTGCTCACCGGGCGGGAACGGGAGATTGCGGTGGCGATGGCCCGCGGCTACTCCAACCAGGAGATCGCGCAGCAGCTGTTCATCTCGCTGGCGACCGTGAAAACCCACATCGGCCGGGTGTTGGAGAAGCTGGGCATGGACAACCGCGTCCAGGTGGCGCTGTGCGTCTTCGAATCCGAGGTCCGCTAACGGCCTGCGGGCTGCGGGCCGGCCGCAGGCGTGCTCCCGGGGAGGCCTTCCTGAATCGAGGGGAGTCCGTAGTGGTCGGCGATCAGCTCCACGGTCCGGGACTGGGCGCGGCGTGAATGGCCGCCGACCACGAGCATCACCTCGTTGACGCCCGTCTGCCGGTGAAGCAGCTCCAGGCCCTGGGCCACGTCCGTGGCGGTGCCGTGCAGCGTGCGGTCGGTCCATTCGTCGAGGATTGCGCGCTCGTGCGTGTCTGCCGGGTAGGCCTCGACCTCGTCAGGGGGCAGCAGGGCAAAGGGCTTGCGCTGGAACATGCGCATCATTGCCATTGCCGAGGACGCCGACTGGCGGCGTGCCTCGGCCGGGTCGTTGTCGGCGATCGCGCCCACGCTGACCAGGCTGTACGGCTCGTCCAGCAGCTCCGAGGGCCTGAAGTTCTCTCGGTACAGCCGCATGGCCGTGGTGACGTCGGCGCTGCCGAACTGCAGGGCGAAGGCATAGGGGCGGCCGAGCTGGCCCGCCAGCTGCGCCGAGTACGGGGATGAACCCAGGATCCAGACCTCGGGATTCGTCTCGGGCCGGGGCACCCGGTTCTGCTCCGCGAGCCAGGGACCGGGCACGGCGTGGACGTCGTGGTACGGGTGCCCCTGCCCGAAGTCGTCGTTGATGAACCCGAGCAGTTCCAGCACCTGCTGGGGAAAGTCGTCGTTCGCGTTGTGGCGGCGGCGCAACGCCGCCGCGGTCTGCCCGTCGGTTCCCGGAGCGCGACCCAGGCCGAGGTCGATGCGTCCCGGGGCGAGCGACTCGAGCATGCCGAACTGTTCGGCGATCACCAGCGGTGCGTGGTTGGGCAACATCACGCCGCCGGCGCCGAGGCGGATGCGCTGCGTCTCGCCGGTCAGGCGCGCGACCATCAGCTGGGGAGAGGAGGTCACGGCACCGGGCATGGCGTGGTGTTCGGACATCCAGAAGCGCTCGAAGCCGCGCTTCTCGGCCAACTGCGCCAGCGTGATGATCTCCCCGAAGGTCTCCTGTGCCGTATGCCCCACTCCGGTGATGGCATTGTCGAGCACCGATAGGACGAAGGGCGCGTTGCCCAGGGGTCGTGACTGGATCATGGGTTCTCTCTCAATTCTCATGGAAAATATGTAACTTAAGCGTGACTCTCAGGTTAGCGTCTTATCACGGAAAAATACAACTGATACCATGAGATCTATGTCAAGGATCCCACTTCCCCCTGCCCCCGGCGCCGACGACCACCCGAGCCTCGCCCTGGTCAATAGCGCCGTGAGCCTTCCCGGCGGACACGTGGCGGACGATCTGGGCAGCCCGGCCGAAGCGACCGCGTGGCTCGTTGGGCAACGCCTGGTTCCGGCCGAAACCGCCCTGCTCGCCTATTGCCAGGACCAGCTCACGACGTTGCGCGGAAATTTGCGCACCCTCTTCACTGCCCGGGTGGTGGGCGACGCTCCCGCGCCGGAGGCAGTGGAGGCCGTGAACCGGGCGTTGGTGAAGGTGCCCAGCGCACTGCTGCTGCAGTTTGACGCCGGCAGCGGACTCCGCCGGGTCCCACGGCACCCGGTGACCCAGCTGGTCGAACACGCCATGGCCCAGATCGCGGAGGATGCGGCCGCCTTGCTGACCGGCGGCCAGGCCGAGCTGGTCGCGCAATGCGAGGCCGCGTCCTGCGACAGGTTCCTCCTGCGGACGCACGCCCGTCGATGCTGGTGCTCCACCCGCTGCGGCGACCGCGTGCGCGCGGCCCGGGCCTACGCCCGCAAGCTGGAACGGGCCCAGGCCGGCTGATTCCGGGCCCGCGGCATGCGGCGGTTTTACCGGAACTCCGGCACCCCCTAGGGGGAAACCCGTACGCCGAAAGAGTGACGGCCTCACCCCTGAAGATCATCCACTTGGGCGGCGACGCAACGAGAGATACTCCGTACCGTTGGAGACATGATCACAGCAGAGGCACTGACCAAGAACTACGGCACCAAGCGTGCGGTGGACGGCGTGAGCTTCACCGTCCAGCCGGGCAAAGTCACCGGCTTCCTTGGCCCGAACGGGGCCGGAAAATCCACCACCATGCGCATGGTCGTCGGGCTCGACCGGCCGTCTTTTGGCAACGTGACGGTCAATGGCCGCAGGTACGCCGAGCACGCAGCGCCGCTGCGCGAGGTCGGGGCCCTGCTGGAAGCCAAGTCCGTGCACAAGTCGCGCAGCGCCCGCACCCACCTTCGGGCCCTGGCGGCAACCCACTCGATCCCCAACACCCGCGTCGACGAGGTCATCGAACTCACCGGCCTGGGGGCTGTCGCTTCCAAGAAGGTCGGCGGCTTCTCGCTGGGCATGGGCCAGCGGTTGGGCATCGCGGTCGCCCTGCTGGGTGACCCGCAGACGCTGATCCTCGACGAGCCGGTCAACGGGCTGGATCCCGAGGGCGTCCTGTGGGTGCGCAACCTCGCCCGCCACCAGGCATCCCAGGGCAAGACGGTATTCATCTCCTCGCACCTGATGAGCGAGATGGCCCTGACCGCCGACCACCTGATCGTGATCGGACGCGGGCGCATCATTGCCGACGCCCCGATCGAGCAGATCATTGGCGGCAGCAACGTGCCGACCTGCAGGGTCAAGACGGACTCGGCCGAAGACCTGATGAACGCGCTGGCCGCCGAAAACGTGCACTTGACCCGGGTCGATGGCCAGACCATCCAGGTTGCCGGGCTTGATGGCCGGGCGATCGCGGCCCGCGCCCTCGACAGGCGGATCCTGCTCTACGAGTTGACGCCCGTGAAGCAGTCCCTCGAAGAGGCCTACATGGCGCTGACCCAGGACGAGGTCGAGTACCACTCCCACCTTGGCAACGAGCTTGCCGCCACGACCACCGGAAAGCAGGGCTAGCCATGAGTACCGCAACCATGAAACGACCACGTTCCGCCGCGCCCGGTGCCGCCGGAAGCGGAAAGCTCAGCTTCCCCGGAGTGCTGCGCGGCGAATTCATCAAGTTCTTCTCGCTTCCCTCCACCATGATCCTGATCCTGGCCACCGTCGTGGTGATGGTGGCATTCGCCGCACTGGGCGCATGGCTTATCGGCTGGTCCATGGGCATGGCCGCGGAGTCCCCGGAAATGGCCGCATCCATGGGGGACATGGGAGAGGTCACCGCGGCACTGCCTACCAGCGGACTGGCCTTCGCCCAGCTGATCATCGGGGCGCTGGCCGTGATGGTCATGAGCTCCGAGTTTGCCACGGGCGCAGCACGTTCAACCTTTGTCGCCGTCCCCACGCGCCAGCCCGTGTTCTGGGCCAAGACGCTGATGATCGGCATCGTTTCCGCGGTGGTGGCGACCGTGTCGATTCTGCTGTCCTTCGCCGTTGCCAAGCCCATCGCCGGGGCTTACGACCTGGAGTTGGTGTTCTCTTCCGAGGCGTTGCAGCGGGCCATGTGGGTCGGCGTGCTCTACGTGGTGATGGTGTCGCTGATCGGGATGGCGCTGGGGGCCCTGCTGCGCAACTCGGCCGGAGGCATCGTCGTGCTTGCGGCGCTGTTCTTCGTCCTCCCGCTGGCCATGGGCGGATTCAGTGCACTTGCCGATTGGCTGGCCAAGGCCATGCGCTTCCTGCCGGACCAGGCAGGTGCCGCACTGATGCAGCTCCAACTGGCTCCAGGTGGCCTGGAGCAATGGCAGAACGGGCTGGTGGTCGCCGCGTGGATCGTCATCCCGCTGGTCGCCGCGGCCGTGGTGCTGCAGCGCCGCGACATCTAGAATCCGCCGATTGGTCGCTAGGCTCAAGACATGAGTGAAAACACGGCGCCGGCCTCCGGGACCCCGGAGGCCAGCTTCGCCGAGATCTCGGCGCAGCGCATCGGGCCCCTGCGTGCCTACATGCGCCGGAACCCGGTGCTGGTCAATGCCTCCGTGGTGCTCCTCTACTTCCTGTTGACCATGACGAGCCTGGTCGAATCGGTGCTTTCGGAGCACTGGGCCACCGCCGGCCTGTTGACGATCACCGGGGCCTGGTTGTACTTCCGCCGCCGCTGGCCGATGTTCGTGCTGATCATGGTGGTGCTCTTCGACTCGGCCGCAACACTGCAGGATTCCTCGTACTTCGGCGGCAGCGCCGGGTTGTGGATCGCGCTGTATGCCGCCTCCACCAAATATGCCGCCAGGCGCATGTTCGCGCTGACCGCCCTGATCACCGCCCTGCAGGGACTGATCTTCGTGATCATCGGCCTGCCGGCGATGTTCACTGATTCCGCAGAGGACCAGGCCGCGCTGGCGGAAATCGGCGGACGGAACCTGATCATCACGCTCTCCCTGGCCTTCCTGCTGGGCACCAACGCCGCGGCCGTGGCGATCGGTGCGGCGGTGCGCAACCACCGCCTGCACGAGGCCGAGCTGGACAACTGGGCCAAGCGCGTCCAGACCCTGGCACGGGTGCGCGAACGCACCCGCATCGCCCGCGAGATGCACGACGTGGTCGCGCACTCGCTCTCGGTGATGATCGCTCTGTCCGACGGGGCGGCGGTGGTGCTCAAGCGCGATCCCGTCCGTGCCGGGGAGGTGCTGGCAGAGCTTTCCGGCACCGGGCGGCGCGCGCTGGGGGACATGCGCCGGGTCATCGGGGTCCTGCGCACCGGGGACGGGGCGCCGTTGGAGCCGCAACCGGCCCGGGGGTCGCTGGCGGAAATGCTCGCCGGGTTCAAGGTGGCGGGGCTGCCGCTGCGCTATTCCACCTCCGGACCGGCGCTGCCGGATGACGCCACCTTCCAACTGACCGTCCACCGCATCATCCAGGAATCGCTGACCAACGTGCTGCGCTACGGCCGCAACGTCACCGCGGTCGAGGTGTCCGTGGCCCGGGTGAACCGGGATGTCACGGTGCGCATCCACGACGACGGCACGCACCAGGAGGCACGCCGCGAACTGGTCGGATCGGCCCAGGGCATCCGCGGCATGAAGGAACGCGCCGCGCTCTTCGAGGGCACGCTGTACGCCGGGCCGGCCTCCGCCGGCGGCTGGAGCGTGCTGGCCAAGCTCAAGTTGCCGCACCCGACCCGCTGCCCCGAGGAAACGCCCGGGGGCCCGGGCACCCAAACCGCACCCAAGACCCAACACCAAGGATCGTGAGCAAAACCATGCCCGAAACCACCGACCAAACCACCGCGCGCATCGGGGTGCTGCTGGTCGACGACCAGCCGCTGCTGCGCATGGGATTCCGGCTCATCCTCGAGGGCGAGGATGACCTGGCGATCCTCGGTGAAGCCTCCGACGGGGCCGAGGGCGTGGCGCTTGCCGCCACGCTGAAGCCCGACGTGGTGCTCATGGACGTGCGCATGCCGGTCATGGATGGCATCGAGGCCACCGGACGCATCGTGCGCGAACACCCGGAGGCGAAGGTCATCATCCTGACCACCTTCGACCTGGACGAGTATGCCTTCGCCGGGCTGCAGGCCGGGGCCAGCGCCTTCCTGCTCAAGGACGTCGCTCCCGAGGAACTGGTCAACGCGGTGCGCCTGGTCGCCTCCGGCGATGCGGTGGTCGCCCCCCGGGTCACCGCCCGGTTGCTGGAAACCTACGTGCGCGCCGGCGGGGCCAACCGTCCCGCACCGGCCCCGGAACGCGACCCGCTGCTGGGGGACCTGACCCCGCGCGAGCTCGAGGTGCTCGGGGCCATGGCCGAGGGCCTGTCCAACGCGGAGATCGCGCACCGCTTCTTCCTCTCCGAGGCCACCGTGAAGACCCACGTGCGCCGGATCCTGACCAAGCTGCACCTGCGCGACCGCGTGCAGGCCGTGGTCTACGCGTACGAAACCGGGTTGGTCATCCCCAGCCAGGGGCTGGACTACTAAAGGACGCATGCCCATGAACTCCGAATTCCTGCGCAGCCCCTGGCTGCTGCTGGCCGTGGTGCTGGGGGTGCTCGGCGCCTTCCTGATCACGCTCTTCGCGCTGCCTGTCCCCGGTTGGGCTAGCATCGTGCTGGGGGTCGGCGCCCTCGTGGTGGCCCTGGTCCGCACCCGCTACTAGGGCCCGGAGCCGCGGCTCCACGTACGTTTTCCGGCACCGCACCGCCGGCGCCCCCGCCCGCAACCTACGTCAAGGGAACTCAATGTCCAGCGCAGCCATCGAGCACATCAACGACCTCTCCGCCTTTGTCGCGGCCTCGCCCTCGTCCTTCCACGCCGCCGCCGAGGCCGCCCGCCGGCTGGACTCGGCCGGGTTCACCGCCTTGAACGAGGCCGACGCCTGGGAGCCGGCCCCCGGGGGGCACTACGTCATCCGCGACGGGGCGATCATCGCCTGGGTGCAGCCCGCATCCGCCGGCGCGACCACCGGTTTCCACGTGCTGGGCTCGCACACCGATTCGCCCTCCTTCAAGCTCAAGCCCAAGCCCACCACCGGCGCCCACGGCTGGCTGCAGGCCGGGGTCGAGGTCTACGGCGGCCCGCTGCTGAACTCCTGGCTGGACCGCGAGCTGCTGCTCGCCGGGCGCCTGGTGCTGCGCGACGGCACGCAGGTGCTGGCGCGCACCGTCCCGATGCTGCGCTTCCCGCAGCTGGCCATCCACCTGGACCGCGCGGTGAACGAGGGGCTGGCCCTGGACAAGCAGCAGCACATGAACCCGGTGTGGGGGATCGGGGACCCCGCCGAATCCGACGTGCTGGCCGTGCTGGCCGCATCCGCCGGCGTGGACGCGGCCGACATCGGCGGCTACGACGTGGTGGTGGCCGACGCGCAGGAAGGGCAGGTGTTCGGCGGCGCGGGCGAGTTCTTCGCCTGCGGCCGGCTGGACAACCTCTCCTCGATGCACGCCTCGCTGGCCGCGCTGATCGAACACGCCGAAACCGGCGGCGGGGAGCACATCGCGGTGCTGGCCGCCTTCGACCACGAGGAAATCGGCTCGGCCTCCCGCTCCGGGGCCTGCGGCCCGCTGCTGCAGGACGTGCTCGAGCGCATCGGGCACACTCTGGGCGCCACGGGCGAGGACCGCAACCGCGCCTATGCCGACTCGTTCTGCCTCTCCGCGGACGCCGGGCACTCGGTGCACCCCAACTACCCCGGCCGCCACGACCCGGCCAACCGCCCGATGCTGGGTGCCGGGCCGCTGCTGAAGATCAATGCGAACCAGCGCTACGCCACCGACGCGGTGGGCGCGGCGCTCTTTGCCCGGCTTTGCGCACAGGCGGATGTCCCGTACCAGGAGTTCGTCTCCAACAACCAGATGCCGTGCGGTTCCACGATCGGCCCGCTGACCGCCACCCGCCTGGGCATCCGCACCGTGGACGTGGGCATCCCGCTGCTGTCGATGCACTCGGCCCGCGAGCTGTGCGGCGTGGAGGACCCGCTGCGCCTGGCCAAGATCTCCGCCGCGTTCTTCGCCGCCTGATCGGCGGCCGACGATGGGCGGGCAGATGGAGAACGGCGGGGCCGTGGCGGGACTGGGAACCAAGCCCGTCCTGGCGGGGGAAAAGGTCATCCTGCGCCCCTTCACCGAGGCGGACATCGCGGCCATGGGCCCGATCCTTGCCGATCCCGAGGTCTTGCGGCTGACCGGGTCGGTGCATTCGACCCGGGACGCCGAATCGGCGGACCCGGGCCTCGACGCCGCCACCAGAACCTGGTACGAGGGGCTCGCGGCGCGGCCCGACCGGCTTGACCTGGCGGTGGTGGATGCGGCCGGCGGGCACTGCGTGGGCGAGGTGGTGCTCAACGACCTGGATGCGGAAAACCGCTCGTGCGGCTTCCGGATCCTGCTGGGCCCCGCCGGCCGGAACAGGGGACTGGGCTCGGAGGCGACGGCGCTGCTGCTGGAGCACGCCTTCACCAATACGACCCTGCACCGCATTGCCCTGGAGGTCTACGACTTCAACCCGCGGGCCCGGCACGTCTACGAGCGCGCCGGGTTCACCTTCGAGGGCACGGCGCGGGCCGCGCTGCTCTTTGACGGGCGGTGGATCGACGCCCACGTGTTCTCCATCCTGGCCACCGACCCCCGCCCGGGCCCCGCCGCCCGTTCCTGAGCTCCGTGGCCTGCCGGCCACCGGCGCGTCACCCGATGTTCACCCGCCCGTGCTTTGCTCGCGGACATGATCGCCGAGCAAAGCACGCCACGCCGTTTCCTACCCGAGGTCCAATCCCTGCGCGCCGTCGCGGTGCTGCTGGTCCTCGCCTACCACCTGGAGCCCCGGCTGGTGCCCGGCGGGTTCATCGGGGTCGACGTGTTCTTCGCGATCTCCGGCTTCCTGATCACCGGGCACTTGCTGCGCGAGGTGCGCCGCACCGGACGCATTGACCTGCCCGGGTTCTGGGCGGCGCGGGTGCGGCGGATCCTGCCCGCCGCGTTCGCGGTGATCCTGGCGGTGCTGGCCGCCACGCTGGTGCTGCTGCCGGCAACGCAATGGAAATCCGTGGGCGCCGCGGCGCTGGCTTCCGCGTTCTCCGTGGAGAATTGGCTGCTTGCAGCAAGCTCGGTGGACTACCTGGCCGCCGAGGAGGCGCCCACCGCCCTGCAGCACTTCTGGTCCCTCGGCGTCGAGGAGCAGTTCTACCTCTTCTGGCCGCTGCTGGTGCTGCTGGCCGTGTGGCTCGCAAACAAGTGGGTGGCCGGCCGGGCGCACGGCACGGCGGGCCGGCGGGAAGCGGCCGCCGGGTTGCCGCGCACCGGTCTGCTGCTGGTCTTCGGTGCAGTCGTCGCGGCATCCCTGGCCTATTCGATGGTGCTGGTTGCCGCGGGGAACCAGGCGGCCTACTTCGACACCGGCGCCCGGGTCTGGGAACTCGCCGCAGGCGGGCTGCTGGCGCTTTTCCTCGCCCCGCCCGAGCCCGGGACCCAGCCACTGCGCGCCCGCTGGTTCGAGGGCCGCCGGGCCCGCACCGCGTTGGCCTGGGCCGGGTTCGGGACCATCGCGGTCGCGGCCTTCGGGTACGGGCCGGGCACCGCGTTCCCGGGGCTTTCCGCGGCCATGCCGGTGGCTGGAGCGCTTGCGGTGATCCTGGCGGGGGAGACCCGCGGCGCCCTGGCCCCGCAAAAACTCCTTGAGGCCCGGCCCGTGCAATGGGTCGGGGACATTTCCTATTCGTTGTACCTGTGGCATTGGCCGGTGCTCACCTTCTTCCTGTTCCTGGCCGGACGGGAGCCGGGCCCGGCCCAGAGCCTGGGGCTGCTGGTGCTCTCGTTGCTGCTCGCTGCGGCCTCCCACCGCTGGATCGAAACCCCGGTGCGAACCCTGGCCCCGCTTGCCGCCTCGAAATGGCGGGCGCTGGGTGCCGGCGCGGTCGCGGTCGCGGTGGTCGCCGCGCTGGCCCTGGCGCCCGGAACCCTGGCGCAGCGGGAGACCATCGCCGCCGAACGTGCCGCCGCCACGTTGCTGGCCGCCCCGCCTCCCGGCTTCGGCGCCGCGTCGATTGCCTCCGGCGCGCCGGCCTACCTCCAGGGCGTGAACCAGATCGTCCCGGTGCCAGCGGAAGCCGAGCGCGACCTGCCCGACCTGGGCGATTGCGTCCAGAAACCGCAGTCGCCCAGCACCCGCGAATGCACCAAGGGAGCGAAGGACGGCTCCCTGACCATTGCCCTGGTCGGCGACTCGCATGCCACGCACTGGTACCGGGCGCTGGAGGCCTCCGCCAAGCGCCACGGGTGGACGCTGTTGACCTACCTGAAGAACTCCTGCCCGTTCTCCGGCACCAAACGCGTCGCCGAGGCCAACGGCAGCATCTCCTGCAGCGGGGCAAACCAGGACACGCTGGAGCGCATCCTGGCACGCGGGGACGTGGACGCGGTGGTGACCAGCCACTGGGCCGGGTCCACGTTCGAAAGCGGTGCGGCCGAGGGCTTCGCCGACTACTGGGGGCAGCTCGAGGACGCCGGCATCAAGGTCTACCCGATCATCGACACCCCGCGCCCCGGGACCAGGACCTACGCGCGGGACTGCGTGGCGGAACACCCCACGGACCTGGTGTCCTGCGGGGCCCCGGAGACCAAGGCCTTCGAGGCCAACGACACCACCCGTGCCGCTGCAGCACGCGAACCACGCGTCGACGTGCTGGATTTCTCCGACCAGTTCTGCGCGGACGGATTCTGCCCGGCGGTGATCGGCAACGTGCTGGTGTATCGGGACAAGCACCATGTCTCGGACACCTACATCCGCACCCTTGCCCCGGTCTTTGACGCCCGACTGGGCGCGTTGCTGCGTGTTGATGGATTGGGCTGAGGGCCCGCGCGAAGGGCGTGATGCACCGCACCGGACACGGTCGGGAGAATCCCTGGTTTTCCGCTAGAATGGTTGAGGCTGTTTCTGCCGCGCCCGGCAATCGGGTTGCGGCGACAGCAAATGCAAAGAACCTCCTGTTGCGGAAATGCCGTGACCGTTTAGCCCAAAGGAGGTGGGTTCACATGCGTGCTTATGAATTGATGGTGCTGATCGACCCCGAGGTCGACGAGCGAACCGTTGAACCAACCCTCGGTAAGTTCCTGGACGTTGTCCGTAACGATGGTGGAACCATCGAGAACGTTGACATCTGGGGCCGTCGCCGCCTGGCCTACGACATTCAGAAGAAGAATGAGGCCATTTACGCGGTAGTTAACTTCACCGCCACCCCCGCTACTTCCGCAGAGCTTGACCGCCAGCTGGGCCTCAATGAGACCATCATGCGCACCAAGATCACCCGCCCGGAAGAGGCAAAGGTCGTTGCAGAGTAATTCTGCTCTTCGATCTTCGTAGAACAACACTTTAGGAGGCTCCAATGGCAGGCGAGACAGTCATTACGGTTATTGGTAATTTGACCGCTGACCCGGAACTGCGTTTCACCCCGTCAGGATCGGCCGTGGCGAACTTCACCATTGCATCGACCCCGCGAACCTTCGACCGCCAGACCAATGAATGGAAGGACGGCGACACGCTGTTCCTCCGTGCGTCGGTGTGGCGTGAGGCTGCCGAAAACGTCGCTGAGACGTTGACCAAGGGCATGCGCGTCATCGCCCAGGGCCGCCTCAAGTCGCGTTCCTACGAAACCAAGGAAGGCGAAAAGCGTAACGTCACCGAGCTCGAGGTCGATGAAATCGGCCCGTCGCTGCGTTACGCCTCCGCAAAGGTCACCCGTACCCAGCGCTCCGGCGGTGGCGGTGGTGGCTTTGGTGGTCAACAGCAGAACGCCGGCGCTAACGCCGGTGGATTCGGCGGCGGCAACCAAGGCGGCGGCGGTGGATTCGGCGGCGGCAACGCAGGCGGAAACACCGGTGGCGGCTGGAATGCACCCGCGGCCGATCCATGGGGAGCTCCTGCCGGAGGAAACAACGGCGGATGGGGCAACCCGGGTTCCGACGAACCACCTTTCTAAACAAATTTATTCACCATCCCGCAGAAAATTCTGCGGGCTCCACCTGATAAAGGAGCTCCACGATGGCTAAGGCTGAACTCCGTAAGCCCAAACCAAAGTCCAACCCCTTGAAGGCCGCTGACATCACTGTCATCGACTACAAGGACGTAGCATTGCTGCGCAAGTTCATTTCGGATCGCGGAAAGATCCGTGCCCGTCGCGTTACCGGCGTTTCCGTACAGGAACAGCGCAAGATCGCACAGGCCATCAAGAACGCGCGCGAAGTGGCATTGCTGCCTTACTCCGGCGCTGGCCGCGGCTAAGGAAGGTATACCAACATGGCAAAGCTCATTCTGACCCACGAAGTTACCGGCCTTGGTGCCGCAGGCGACGTCGTCGAGGTGAAGACCGGTTACGCACGTAACTACCTTCTCCCGCGCGCCTTCGCCATCACCTGGAGCAAGGGCGGTGAGAAGCAGGTTGAGTCGATCAAGGCCGCCCGTGCTGCTCGCGCCGTTGCTTCCCTGGAAGAAGCACAGGCACTTGCCGCTTCGATCTCGGCCAAGCCGGTCAAGCTGACCGTCAAGGCCGGCGCTACCGGTCGCCTCTTCGGCACCGTGAAGACCGAGGACATTGCCAAGGCTGTTGCAGCCGCTGGCTTGGGCTCGATCGACAAGCGCAACATCGAGATCAACGATCACATCAAGTCGACGGGTAACTACTCGGCGACCGTGCGTCTGCACACCGATGTCTCCGCGACCGTTGCACTGCAGGTTGTTGCCGCCAAGAAGTAATTTCTTGCGCATCCGCCGTCTTGGCTGACGGCAAACCACTGTGGACCCCGCCGTTGGCGGGGTCCACAGTGCTTTAAGGTCAGCCCCGGGCCCCAGTCCCCGCGGACCGGGCTGGCCGGGGTCTGGCGCATGGCCCCGGCGTCCCGTAGCTTTGCGGCAGGAAACCGCTGCCGACCGGTTCCGCAGTCCGACCCGGGCCACGGACCCTGCAGGCCGCTCCAACAGGAAGGCACGAGCATGAAACTGACACTGACCGAATTCGTGAGCTTGGACGGGGTCTGCCAGGGCCCCGGGGCTCCCGACGAAGACACCACCGACGGATTCACGCAGGGCGGATGGTTCGTCCCGCACATGGATGCGGGGTTCGTCGACCAGGCCGCGCAATGGCTGGCGCAGGCCGACGGGCTGCTGCTGGGCCGCCGCACCTACGAGGCCTTCGCACGGGACTGGCCGCAAATCACCGACCCGGACGACCCTTTCACCGCCCTGATGAATTCGCTGCCCAAGTACGTCGCTTCGCAGACGCTGGCCGAGGGAACCTGGAACCCGACGACGGTCCTCTCCGGCGACGTTGCCGCCCGGGTTGCGGAGCTCAAGGCACGGCCCGGCAGGGAACTGCAGATCCACGGCAGTGGCAGGCTCGCGGGATCGCTGCTCGCCGCGGGGCTGATCGACGAACTCCGGCTCGTGGTGGCTCCCGTCGTCCTGGGGCACGGCCGGAGGCTCTTCCCCGACGGCGGAGCGCCGGCGGGACTGCGGTTGGCCGACAGCAAGGCGACGGGAGGCGGTCTGGCCATCCTGGTCTATGAGAACTCCGGAATCCCGGACTATGCGACCTACACGGGTGCCTCGGACGTGGGCTGAACGGCCACCTGCCCCCAAGATCGCCCTCGGATGTCCGCATCGCGCCAGATGATCGCAGGATCTTCGATTCTTACGCTTCATGACCTCGTGTGTCGAAACAAACTTTGACGGAGTCGCAATATTTCTCCTAACGTTAGTGGTGAATCAAGAGCGTCAACGTTCAAGCCCTGGCTTGTTGGCCGGCAACCCTCTCACGGTGGTGGGGTGCTCCAGGTGATGATTCGGCCTACCGGAACCCCGGGGGCAAGTACCGCACACCTCGCTGTTCCATGCGTGCATTTCACGCAGCAGCGAAGGTGGGCCGAAGCCGAAGGATTGAGCACCATGACACTCACCTCTGACCTCACACCAGATACCCTGCGCAACGTCTTTGCCCAGCATCCATCCGGCATTGCCGCACTCTGCGCCATCGTCGACGGGCAGCCGCAGGGAATCGTGGCCTCGTCGTTCACGGTCGGCGTATCCATGGATCCGCCGCTGGTGATGTTCGCGGTCCAGAACACTTCGAAGACCTGGCCGCTGGTGCGCACCAGCGGGCGCATCGGCGTTTCGGTGCTCAGTGAAAAGAACGAGGGCGTCTGCCGACAGATCGCCTCCAAGTCCGGGGACCGCTTTGCCGGGCTTCGCCTGGATTCGACCGACGAGGGCGCACTGTTCCTGCATGACGCCACCCTGTGGCTCGACTGCTCGATCGAGCAGGAGATCCCGGCCGGCGATCATCACGTGGTGCTCCTGCGCGTGCACGGCCACCAGACGCACGACGAGACCAATCCTCCGTTGGTGTTCCACGGTTCGGCCTTCCGCCGCCTGGAGGCCCAGCAGCTGGTCTCCTGAAGGCCACCGAAACGCGAGGGCTCCCCGCCCGCCACCCCGAACCCATGATTCGGAGCGGTAGGCGGGGAGCCTTCTTCGTTGATGCGGTGTTCAGCCCTGCGGCTGGACATGGACCACGTCCATCATGTGCCGGTACCCGTCGCGGGCCAGCCGGGCCAGGACCTCGACATCGACATCGGCAAGCTTGTTTACGTACAGGCAGCCCGCTCCTCGCTTGTGCTTGCCGAGCTGAGCCAGGAGAGCCGGTGCCGTCGGTGCGTTGGTCAGCCCGTAGAGGGCCAAATTGGAGGAACGCGGTGAAAAGCCGATGGCGGCCGCATCTCCCTCTCGGCCGGACTCGTATTTGTAGTGATAGGTGCCGAAACCGACGATCGTCGGTCCCCACATGGTGGCGGTCCGGCCGCTGGCCTCTTCCATCATCTCCAGCAGGAGCTCGGCGTCAGCGCGCCGCGTCGGGTGTGGCACCGCCGCAATGAACTCGTGGGGATCAATGAGTGTCGGTGCGGTCTTGTTGGCGGCCATGCGGCCCAGTATGTCAGGGCTTGGTGATGTGCATCAATGCCCGTAATCCCCAGATCCGTGGCGAGCTCCGGCGTGTCTGTGGATAGCTTGTGGGTAACTCTGGAAACGGGGGTGGATTAACCGCGGAATCTCGGGGTTTTTGTATGTATAACCCACTTTTACGCCTGTGGAGGATGTGGATAACTAGTTTGTATCCACAGGTGTGGAATTGCATAAGCCCTAGTCAGAAGCCTGTAGTAATCAAATATCTTGTGTAATCCACAACGTTCTCCCCAGACTGTGCACACAACACGCCGCGAGGTTCACAGGTTATCCACACGCCTTGTGGATAACCGTGTTGGGTTTGGGGGAAAACAGGTCTATGGTGACAGTGTTCCCCACCTATTTCCACAGGTTCGTGGTGCCTTGCGGCACGTGTGAGCTTGGACCTAACGAATCGTCCGTGCTCCTTGAGACACTGGAAAGGTAATGAAGCGGAAAACCTGGGAACCCGCGCAGCTTGAAGGGAAAAGCCCGTGTCGCTAGCCAGCACCGAAACCAGCTCCGATTCACAAGGGTCGGACTATGGACGCACTCCACCACAGGACCTTGTAGCAGAGCAAAGCGTCTTGGGTGGCATGATGCTTTCCAAGGACGCCATCGCTGACTGCGTCGAGGTGTTGCGAGGCCTCGATTTCTATCGCCCGGCACACGAGGCAATCTACGAAGCCATCATCGACCTTTACGGCCGCGGGGAGCCCGCCGACGCCGTCACCGTCTCGGACCTGCTGACCAAGCGCGGCGAGATCACCCGCATTGGCGGCCCGGCCTACCTGCACACGCTCATCCAGTCGGTGCCCACCGCCGCCAACGCCGGCTTCTATGCCGAGATTGTCCGCGAACGCGCGGTCCTGCGCCGCCTGGTCGATGCCGGCACCAAGATCGTGCAGCTTGGCTACTCGCAGGACGGCGAGGTTGACGCCATCGTCAACGAGGCCCAGGCCGAGGTCTACAAGGTCGCCGAACGCCGCACCGCCGAAGACTACGTGCCGCTGCGCGACATCATCGAGGGCACCGTCGACGAGATCGAATCGGCCGGCAGCCGAGGCGAGGGCGTGATCGGTGTTCCCACCGGGATCTTTGAGCTCGACGAGCTGACCCAGGGCCTGCACGGCGGCCAGATGATCGTTATTGCTGCGCGCCCGGCCGTTGGCAAAAGTACGTTTGCATTGGATTTTGCCAGGTCAGCGTCCATTAAGAACAACATGACCTCCGTTTTCTTCTCCCTGGAAATGGGACGCAACGAAATCGCCATGCGCCTGCTGTCGGCCGAAGCGAGCATCGCGCTGCAGAACCTGCGCAAGGGCACGATCCAGGACGAAGAATGGTCGAAAATCGCCACCACGATGGGCAGGCTCAACGACGCCCCGCTGTTCATCGACGATTCGCCGAACATGTCGCTGATGGAAATCCGCGCCAAATGCCGCCGGCTCAAGCAGAAGCACGACCTCAAGCTCGTGGTGCTGGACTACCTGCAGCTGATGAGCTCCGGCAAGAAGGTGGAGTCGCGTCAGCAGGAAGTCTCCGAGTTCTCGCGTGCGCTGAAGCTGCTGGCCAAGGAACTCGACGTTCCGGTCATCGCCCTGTCGCAGCTGAACCGTGGTTCGGAGCAACGTACCGACAAGAAGCCGATGATCTCCGACCTTCGCGAGTCCGGATCGATTGAGCAGGATGCGGATATGGTCATCCTCTTGCACCGTGAAGACATCTACGACAAGGAATCGGCACGTGCCGGCGAGGCCGACGTGATCGTGGCCAAGCACCGTAACGGTCCGACCAAGACCATCGTTGTCGCGTTCCAGGGCCACTACTCGCGCTTCAACAACATGGCCCAGGACGGCATGGGCTAGTTCCCTTCGGGTCGTCGTGTTCGGGCGGTTGTGCTCCCCTCGCAGGGGGCACAACCGCCCAAACCATTTCCGGCACTTTCCGGGCAGGCGACAGGCGCGGGCCTCGGCGAACTCCTTGGGGGCCCTCAGCACCGGGAGACTCTGCTTCGTGACCATGGGGCCGAAGCGCAGCGCGCCGATCCGCAGGGTGTCGGTGGTCACCGCCGGTTCGCCCCGTGTGGTGGAGCCGCGCGCCAGCCCTTACGCTCGAGGTATGTCGAGCCAGCCGAGCGCATCCAGCAGCGGGTCCCCGGCGGGCCTGCTTGCCCCGGAATACCGTTGGGTCACCGCCGGGATGTTCGCGCTGGTCTTCCTGGTGGCGTTCGAGTCGCTGGCCGTCACCACCGTGATGCCGCTGGTCAGCAAGGAACTGGATGGTGCCGCGCTCTATGCCCTGGCCTTTGCCGCGCCCATGGCCAGCGGGGTGATCGGCATGGTGGCCGCGGGGAGCTACTCCGATCGCCACGGGCCCTCCGTCCCGCTGTACGCGTCCTCGGCGCTCTTCGTGCTCGGTCTGCTCGTGTGCGGCCTGGCCCCGGGCATGGAGGTACTGGTGGCCGGACGGCTGGTGCAGGGGCTCGGGGGTGGGGGCATCACCGTGGCCCTCTATGTGGTGGTGGCCCGGGTCTTTGTCCCGCGCCTGCACCCGCAGATCTTTGCGGCCTTCGCCGCCGCCTGGGTCGTTCCCTCGCTGATTGGTCCGTTCGCCGCCGGGCTCGTGGCGCAAACCATCGGTTGGCGCTGGGTGTTTCTCGGGGTCGTGGGCCTGGTGGTCCTGGCGATGGCCGGGGTCATGCCCTCGGTGCACGCGATGGGCGGTGGTGAGAATCCCGCGGCGGCCTTTAGCTGGAGGGCGCTGGGCTGGGCCGGGTTGGCGGCCGCAGCCGTGCTGGGCATGAACCTGCTGGCCCGGGTTCCGGCGCTGGGCCTGGTGCTCATGGGCATCTCGGTGCTGGTGGTGCTGGTTGCGGTGCGGCCGCTGCTGCCTCGTCGGACGCTGCTGGCCGGGCGCGGGCTGCCGGCCACGATCCTGGTGCGCGGCCTGGCCGCCGCAGCGTTCTTCGGCACCGAGGTCTATCTGCCCTATCTCCTGATGGACCGCTTCGGCTTGTCCCCGGCGGTAGCCGGCCTCTCCCTGACCGGCGGGGCCATCTGCTGGTCCATCGGCTCGGCCATCCAGGGCCGCATGGGGGAGTCGCTGGACAACGCCCGGGCCATGTCCATCGGCTCGGCCCTCGGCGTGGGCGCGATCTTGCTGGTGCTGGGAACCGCGGCGTTCCACCTGCCGGCGATCGTCGCGATCCTCGCGTGGGCCATGGGCGGGGGAGGCATGGGGCTGGTGTACCCGCGGCAGAACGTGCACATGATCGCGCTGTCCACCACCTCGAACCAGGGCTTCAACTCCTCGGCGCTGGCCGTGTCCGACTCGCTGGGCTCCGCGATGGCGTTGGCCGCCGGCGGGCTGGTCTTCGGCGCCTTTGGCGGCAACGACTCCTTCGTGGCGGTCTTCGTGTTCACCGCCGCCATCGGCGTGGCGCTGCTGGTGCTCACCCCGCGGGTGCGCAGCGGCACCGGGACTTCCGCCCGCTTGGAATCCATCGCTACGCTGGAGCCATGAGCACACACCCCCTGCCGAAGATCTCCGCGCCCGCCTCCCGCGCTCTGGCCGGCGCCGGGATCACGACCCTGGAACAGGCCGCCGCGTACGGCCAGGCCGCGCTGCTCCAACTCCATGGCTTCGGGCCCAGGGGCATCGGGATCCTGCGCGAGGCCCTGGCCGGGCTGGGGATGGAACTGGCGGACTGATCCGCGCTGCGGGCTATTCCTGCGGCAGGATCCGCAGGTGCGCGCTGGTGGGCTTCACCAGGTCGGCGTCGAACTCGTGGTGCTTGAGCAGCCAGGCCTTGATGTAGGGGCAGACGGCCACGATCTTGTGCCCCTGGGCCACGGTGTCCTGCAGCGCCTGGGCGGCCAGCTTGGAGGCCAGGCCCTGTCCGGCGTAGGACTCGTCGACGACGGTGTGGAAGAAGACCCGATCGATGCCGTCGGTGGTTTCCAGCTCGCGGTAGTGGGCCGCCCCGATGGTTTTCTCGTCGTCCAGCAGCGCGTAGCGCCGGCGTTCGGGACGGTGTTCGATGCGGATCTCGCTCATGTGTTGCTTCCTTGCTGGTTGGTGGTTTTCAGGGGGTTCCGAAGAGACGGCCGAAGAAGCCCTTGGGCTCGCTGCCTTCGGCGTCGATGAACACGGCACCGAACCCGTCATAGGTTCCTCCGTGTTTTTCGGTGACGGCGTGCACGCCGCGCAACGCCTGTTCCGCGCTCCAGACGTCCAGCGGCTGTTCCCGGTAGACGCGCAACAGGTACCGGGAATTGGCGTCCTGGCCACCGGAGCGGTCGACGTCCCAGCCGGAGCGCTCGAAGTGGTCCGCGGCCTCGGTGACCTCCCGCAGCGAGCGGAAGGAAACGAAGTGTTCCATCTCGCGCTTGGCATCGAGCTGGTCGCCCAGCGCGGCGCGTTCGGCCAGCGCCCGACGCAACTTGGCCAGTTCCTCCACCAATGACATGTGGGCCTCGCTCCTTACGTTGTCCTCTTTGGGCTGCCGGCGTGCTCCGGTGATCCGCTGCGTGGCCGGTTGCTTGTTCAGTCGCGGGGCCGCAGCCTGACCATGGGCAACACCGGTGCCGGCAGGGGAGCGGGCTCGCCCGCCGGGAAGTCCCCGAAGCGCTTGGAGGTGGTGTCCCCGGGTTCCGCGCCGATCTCCGCCTGCCACTGCCTGCGGTATTCGACGACTTCCTCGTGGGTGCGACCGACGAAGTTCCACCACATCAGGATCTGCTCGTTCAGCGGTTCCCCGCCAATGAGCAGGGCGCGCACGGGTTGGGCGCCGGCGCTCAACGTAATTTCCTGGGTGCCTGGCGGCAGGTAGGCCAGGTGGTCCACGGGCAGCTCGTCGACCCCGACGCTCAGCGTCCCGGAGTCCAGCAGCACCCCGTGCTCGTGGTGGGCCTTCACCCCCAGTCGGATGGAGGCGCCGGGTTGCAGCAGGATCTCGGCGCCCACCAGCTCGGTGTGCGTGGACACCGGGGAAAGGGAGTGCAGGTCCGTGCCGCGCGGATTCGGCACCGTCAGCGAGCCGAGGAACACGCTGACGCTGAACCCGTCACCGGACATCGGCTCGGGCCGGTAGTGGGCGAAGGTCGGCGGCATGTGCCGCGCGGAATCGGGCAGCGCGACCCACAGCTGGGCGCCGTGCAGCACCGTGGTGTCGGGGGTGGAGAACTCGGAGTGGCTGATCCCGCGGCCGGCGGTCATCAGGTTCAACTCGCCGGGACGCACCATGGCATGGAACCCGGCCGAATCCCGGTGCTCGATCTCCCCGGTGAACAGCCAGGACACGGTTTGCAGCCCGGTGTGCGGGTGGCGCGGGACGTTCATCCCTCCGGTGTCGCCCACCGGGTCGGGACCGTAGTGGTCAAGGAAGCACCACGCGCCGATGAGGCTGCGCTGTTTTTGCGGCAGCGTGCGGCGCACGTCCATGGCGCGCGGCCCGCCGAGCGGGACGTTGCGCGGAACCAACAGCTCGATCCCGGCATGGGTTTTGTCTGCTCCGCAAACCATCTCGTCAGGGGCGGTCTCGAGGTTACTCATATCCCCAGCGTAGTGCCGGGGCCGGTTTTAGGCATCCCCCGCACCGCGGTGGCGGGCGGGTACGGCGGGCGGGTAATCGGTGACGGGCACCGGGTGCCCCGGCGGCGCTACTCCACGGGCGAAGGATCCCGCCCGGCACGCAGCCAGCGCAGCAGGCAGGCGAGCATCAGCACCGTGGTGCCGGCCCAGGCCGCAGCGGCGACCCACGCCCCGACCTCGCCGACGCCCACCATCACCGCGACGGACTCGCCCCGGCCAAAGGCGATGGACGCGGCCGACATCATGCCCAGCGGGAAGACGATGGCCCACAGCCCGGTCTCATAGCGCATCGGGTAGCGGCGCATCCCGTGGCGCCAGATCCCGAAGACCACCAGCAGCGGGATCCACCACATGCCAAGCGCCCACAGCATGTAGCTGGCGCCGGCGACGAACACCGCGGTGCGCACCATCACCGGGAAGTCGGCGGGCATGGCCAGCACCTTCGCGCCGGCCAGCACCGTGATCGCGGTGGCTCCCATGAAGATCCAGTAGGTGGGGCTCAGGTTTTCCGGGCGGTTGGGCCGGGTCAGCAGCCGCAGGGTCACCAAGGTGCCCACCAGCAGGTAGAGCACCAGCCCGATGCCCCAGGCGGCGACGGCAGCGGCCCCGGCCAGCTCGTTGTTGCTGCTGCGGGCGATCACCGCCAGGGCGTTGGCCATGGACTGGGTGGCGACCACCCAGAGGAACCAGCTGCCGTTGGCGTCCTGCAGGATCGGGGTGGAGCGTTCGCGCAGCAGCATCGAAGACGGTATCCCGTAGTTCAACCCCACCCAGAACACCCCGGCCACGATGGCCAGGGCCACCGCCGCGGCGGGGGTCCCCGCCATGTCGAAACCCAGGCCCAGCACGTTGGCGCCGGCCACGATGGTGAAGAACCCGAAGGTCTTGGCCGGGTCGTTGAGGTCCTTGAGCAGGGAACCCGGGTGGGAGATTGCGCGCCAGGCCAGTCCCGCGCAGAGCAGTGCCCCGGCTGCCACCGCAATCCACAGCAGCACCGAGGCCAAGGCCTCGCGGCCCACCAGGGCCAGAGCGATGGACAGGATGCCGGTGGCCATGACGAAGGAGAACGCTGCCGGCGGGAAGTCCTTGATGGCCGCATCCAGCCGCCGGTGCGCGCGCCGCAGGTGCCCGTCCGGTGCGGCGGCGGGAGGTGGCGGGATCATCGGCGGCACGCGGGCTCCTTCAGGCAAGACACCCTGCCAGAGTATCGCGGGAGCCTGCCCCGAAGCGGCTATCCGCCGGCTACCGACTGCATGATCAACACGTCCTGCCCCTCGGAGACGGTCGAATCCAGGCCTTGGAGCCTGCGGATGTTGTCCGGACCGACGAAGATGTTCACGTAGCGGCGCACCTGGCCGCGTTCGTCGCGCACCCTCCGGGCAAAGAGCGGGTAGCGCTCGCCGAGCGCATCCAGGATCGAACCCACGGTCCCGTCCTCGGGCAGCGGGACCTGCAGGCTGCGCTGGCCCTCCAGCGTGGAGGCGAGCACCGAGGGCACCTCAACGGTAATGTCCGTCATTGCCCCGCACCGTTGACCTGGGCTGCCCGGACGCTGAGCACATCGGGCAGGCGCTGGGCCACCGTGACGAAGTGCGCGCCCTCGTCGTTGCTGGCGAAGACCTCTCCGCCACGGGTGCCGAAGTACACGCCCACGGTTTCGGGGTGCTCGTCCACCGCCGCGGCGTCGCGCAACACCGCGTTCCAGTCCGCATCCGGCAATCCGGCGTGTTGTTCGCTCCAGGTGTCCCCGGCATTCGTGGAGTGGTAGACCGAGAGCCGTCCGCCCACCGGATTGCGTTCCTCGGCTGCCTTCAGCGGGATGGTCCACACGGTGCCGCCCGTGCGGGGGTGTGACAGGAACACGAATCCGAAGTCGGCCGGCAGTCCATCGGCGATGCTGTTCCACTGGTCCCCGGCGTCGTCGGTGCGGTAGACCCCGCCGTGGTTTTGCGCATAGAGCCGGTCCGGGTCTTCGGCATCGGCGGTGATGTGGTGGACGCATTGGCCGAACTCCGGGAACGGCTCGGGGAAGAAATCTGCCTTGATGCCGTGGTTCCGTGGCTCCCAGGAGGTGCCGCCGTCGGTGCTGCGGTACACCCCGCCGGTGCTCATGGCCGCGTGGATGACGTTCTCGTCCGCCACGTTGGGCACGATGCTGTGCACCGCGGCCCCGCCGAAGCCGGCGCCCCATTCGCTGCGGTGCGGGTGGTCCCAGAGCCCTCGGTTGAGCTCGAAGTTCTCCCCGGAGTCGGTGGACTTGAAGACCGAGATCGGTTCGCATCCGGCCCACACCACCCCGGGGCGTTCGGCGGTGTCGGGGCGCAGGTGCCAGATCCGGGCCAGTGCGGTGTCGGTGTCGGCGGGGAACTTGATGGCGCCCTGCTCGGGTTCGGACCAGGTTGCGCCCTCGTCATCGCTATAGACGACGGTCGGTCCCCAGTGCCAGTCGTTGACCCCGGCCAGGATGCGGGTCCGGCCTTCCCGGGTGTCGATGGCGACGGAGGGGACCTCGAGGTTGGCGAAGTGGGGTCCGGTCAGATTCCAGTTTTCGCGGTCGGTGCTTTCGGCCAGCCAGAGGCCCTTCTTGGTGCCGATGGCCATGATGGTTCGTTGGTCGTTGTCCATGGCAAACAGTGCAACACCGCAGCGGGCTTGATTCAAGGGTTGTGGCGCACGGCTTTGCGCGAAATGACGCACTGTTGGTTTCACGGTGATTCGGTTCGGCCCGTCACGCAAGTGACACATTCGGTTCTATTTGACGGGCCCGAGCGTCATGGGCGGGCATCGGACTATGGAGGGGGCCGTCGATCGACGCCGGGAGAAAGGGCATTAGCGGGCGTGGGATCGCTGCGGTGGGTGAGGAAAATCGGCCATGTCGCATGTGCACTGGATTTCGGCTGATGTAAATTCCATCAATATTCCGCTGTGTGAAAACTAAATACTCCCTTGTGAAAGAATGTGATCCGGGTTACGTTGCTTGGAAGCTTCCCGCCGTGGGGATTCTTGAGGAATGGATGAAACCGTGAAAACAACGCCAGGTGCCACTGTGGCACGATCGGATGTTCGGCCCAAAAGGGCGCCGATCTACAAGTCGCTCTTTTTCCAGCTTGCACTTGCCGTTGTAGCAGGGGTGCTCATCGGGCACTTCTGGCCCACATTGGGTTCGGCCTTGCGGCCGCTTGGCGACGGCTTCATCATGCTGATCAAGATGATCATTGCCCCGCTGATCTTCCTGGTGATCGTCACCGGCATCGCCGCCGTCGGCGACGTCAAGGCCGTGGGCCGCGTCGGGGTCAAGGCGCTGATCTACTTCACCGGCGCAACGCTCTTCGCCCTGGTGTTCGGTCTGATCATCGGCAACATCGTCCAGCCGGGTGTCGGGCTCAACATCGACCCCGCCACCCTCGACGGCGGAGCCCTGGCGGAAAAGACCGGCGAGGCCAAGGACGCCGCCAGCTTCATCCTCGGCATCATCCCGGTCAGCGTCATCGGCGCCTTCGCCGACAACATCCTGCTCCAGGTCCTCTTCTTCTCCGTGTTCTTTGGCGCCGCCATCGTGGTCGTCGGCCAGGAACGCTGCGCACCGGTATTGAGCCTGTTCGAGATCATCCTCGAACTCATCTTCAAGATCATGAGCTGGATCATGCGGGTTGCCCCGTTGGGCGCACTGGGAGCCATGGGCTTCATCATCGGCCAGTACGGCATCGAAACCCTGGGCACCTACGCCAAGCTCATCGTCGCCTGCTACGTCGCCGCCCTGCTGTTCATCGGCATTCTGTTCATCATTGCCTGGGCCGTGGCACGAGTGCCGCTTTGGCAGTTCATCCGCTACACCCGCGAGGAATTCCTGCTGGCACTGGGCACGGCCTCGACCGAGGCGGTCATGCCCCGCATCATGACGAAGCTGACCAACGCCGGTTGCTCGCGTGCAACCACCGGCCTGGTTGTTCCCACCGGCTACTCCTTCAACCTCGACGGCGCGGCAATCTACCTCTCCATTTCGCTGCTCTTCCTGGCCCAGGCCTTCGGGCATGACCTGACCTTCGGCCAGCAGCTCGGCGCGCTCGGTGTCCTGCTGCTGACCTCCAAGGGCATGGCCGGGGTTCCCGGTTCGTCCTTCCTTGCCCTCTCGGCCACGGCCGCCGCGCTCGGGATCTTCCCGGTTGCCGGTGTCGCCCTGCTGCTTGGTGCCGACCGCATCATGGACTCCATGCGCGTGGCAGTGAACCTGCTGGGCAACTGCGTGGCAACTTTCGTGGTCGCCAAGTGGGAAGGCCAGTTCGACCGCGAGGCCATGGTCCGTGCCTTCGCCGGGGAAATCACAAACGAGGACAGCGCCATCATGCTTGGCGAAGAAGACGGATTCCGCGTCGAAGAAGAGCTGCGCCTGTCCGAGGGCGGGGAGCCGTCGCCGAAGTTCGCCGGCGGACCAACCCGTGGCTCGACCCCCAACATCCAGATGTCCCACGCGGAACGGCTGCTGGCGGCCAACGGGGCACCGGAACGCACGGAGTAACACCGACTCCTTGTGGCAAAAAGCTATCCATGCAGTGGACCGAGGCATTAGTGTCCGCTGCATGGATAGCTTTCTTAACGACGGCCCCGGCCTGGTTCTTGGCGCCTACTCCGCCACGGTGGATGGCAAGAACCTCACGGACTACACGGGCCTTTATGCCCCAGATGTCCATGTCTACGATGCGTGGGGAAAATTCGAATACGTGGGTGCCGAGGCCTGGCAGGCGATGGCGGCCGACTGGTACGGTTCCCTGGGCACCGAAACGGTCCGGTTGGACTTCGCCGATGTCCGGGTCCTTGCCGGCGAAAAGGTGGCGATGATTTCGACCGCGGCAACGTCTACCGCGTTCTCTGCCGACCGCGGCAAGCTGCGTTCGCTGACGAACAGGATGACCATGGGACTGGAGCTGCGGGGGTCGAGGTGGCTGATTGTCCACGAGCATTCGTCCCTGCCGATCGACATGGAAACCGGCCAGGGGGTCTTCAGGTCATAGACCCCCTGTCGCACGAGGCGACCTGTTGCGCGGGACAAGCACTGCCCGGCCCCCGGGGAGCCTTTTCCGGGGCCCTTGTCTTCGGGGTCTTGCGTTGTTTCCCCTGCAGCGTGGGTGCGGTGCGGTGGATGGGGGCGCCGGTATGGAAAGCTGGATCAATGATGCCGCAGAACCCGGACAATGCCCGACGGCGGTTTGCCACCGCAGCCATGGCCGGCGTCGCCGTCTACGTCCTGGTCGACGTGGTGCTCCAGTTCCTGCCCCCGCACTACAACGTGGTCAGTGAAGCCGAAAGCAACCTGGCGGTGGGTCCGTTCGGGTGGATCATGAACCTGAATTTCCTCGGCCGAGCCGTCACCACCCTGTGTGCCATCGTTGCCATCAACCGGATCGACCAAGTCTCCGGGCTTCGACGGGCCGGGGTGCTCCTGATGGCCGCCGGGGGCCTGTGCTCGGCGGCACTGGCCTTTTTCCCGACCGACGTAGATGCCGGGTCCGGCCTGCATGCGGTGACGACGGCGGGCACCGTGCATCTCTACGTGGCCGGCGCCGGATTCCTGGCCGCGCTGGCCGGCATTTTCGTGCTGACCCGCTGGATGCGCTCCGCCCCGGAGCTGGAGAAGGCCTACCCTGCGGCGTTGATTCTTGCGGCAGTTGCTGCCGTCGGGCTCGCATCCCTGGGACTGGCAGCAGCCGTTGGGCAGGATCTGCTGGGGCTTGCCGAGCGGGTCTGTCTCGCCGGAGTGCTCGGCTGGGTGCTGGTGGTGTGCGGGGCCATCAGGAGGTTGCCCCTTAGGACCTGGCCGGCACCCACGGTTCTTCCCGGAGGGGATCCCCTGTCTGCGGGGACGGTCGATCCCGGCCGGGGGATCTTCGGTTCCTAGGCCCCGCGCGGGCCGTACATGATCAACCCGACCCCGGCCAGGGCGATCGCAGCCCCTGCGATGTCCCAGCGGTCCGGTCGGAAACCGTCCAGGAGCACCGCCCAGAGCAGGGACCCGGCAATGAAGACCCCGCCGTAGGCCGCCAGGATGCGGCCGAAGTTGGCGTCGGGCTGCAGCGTGGCGACGATTCCATACAGCCCCAGGGCAATGGCCCCGCCGCCGATCCAGAGCCAGCCGCGGTGTTCGCGGATGCCTTGCCACACCAGCCAGGCGCCGCCGATTTCCAGCAAGGCGGCAACGCCGAAGAGCACAATTGATTTCAACACGGTCATGCCCGCAATCTTTTCATCTTCTTCCAAGGGGTGTTTGCCCCCCGGAAGGAGCACGCCATTCGGCTCGCGGCTCGAATCGGGGTAACCTCGTGCGCATGGATATGGGCGAACTGGTTATTGAACGTGAATTTTCCGCACCCCGGGGTGCGGTGTGGGCGGCATTTACCGAGCCGGAAATCCTGGCCGAATGGTTCGGCCCCGAAGGCTGGGGCGTGCACGTGGATACCGTGACCATCGAGCCGCGCGTGGGTGGCGTCCAGAAGTTCGTGATGCACCTGCTGGAGGACCCGACCAAGACCTCGCCGGTGCACGCGACGTTCACCGAGGTCCGTGAGCACGAGCTGCTGGTCGGGGAGGACGGGCCGCATGAGATGACCCTGAACCTGGTCATTGAAATGCGCGTCGAGTTCGCCGACTGCCCCACGGGGACCGCGCTGCGGATCACCCAGGGGCCGCTTCCGGCCGAGGTCCTGGAACTGGCACGTGCCGGCTGGGAATCCTCGTTCACCAAGCTGGACCGGCTGTTCGCCATGCACCTTTAGCAGGCACCGCTCCTAGCCGCGGCCGATGAACGGCATCCCGGCGGCGGTGATGGTGACCTGGTTGACGGAGACCTCGGCGGGTGCGGAGGCCATGAACTCGATGGCCGCAGCGGCCTGGTCCATGTCGAAGGTGGGCTCCACCTTCCGGCTGCCGTCGGCCTGCAGCGCGCCCGAAGCTGCACCGACATCCTTCATCATTTCCGATGCGGCGTTGCCGATGTCGATCTGCGAGCAGTTGATGCCGTAAGGGCGGCCATCCAGCTCAATGGACTTGGTCAGGCCGGAGATTGCATGTTTGGTCACCGCATATGCGACGGACGCCGGGCGGGGCACCTGGGCGCTGATTGATCCGTTGTTGATGATGCGCCCGCCGCCGGTTTCCTGCATGTGCCTGAACGCGGCCCCGGCGCAGTAGATGGCGCCGCTGAGGTTGACGGCACAGACCTCTTGCCACTGCTGCGCGGTGAGCTCGCCGATGGTTGCGGTCGGCCCAAAGACCCCGGCATTGTTGAAGAGCACACCGATCTTGCCAAAGCGTTCGATTCCCGCGTTGAAAAGCTGCTCGATGGCGGTCGGGTCAGTGATGTCGGTGGGCACCACGAGGGCATGGGGGTGCCCGGCTGCACTCTGCTCAAGCTGGAGCCCGCGGCGGCCGGCCAGGACGACATTCCATCCCGCATTGAGCATCCGCCCGGTGACGGCCTTGCCGATGCCGGAGCCGGCCCCGGTGACCAGGATGGTTCGAGGTGCGGGCGCGGCATGTTCCTGGGGTGCGGTCAAGGGGATCATCCTTTGGAAATAAAACTGTCATTTTGGGCGGTTGCGGGTAGGGATCTGCCCGGGGGAGGCCTTCGGTTCCCAGACTACCGAAGCCGTTGGTGACGTGGCTGGATCTTGGAACCCTGCCGCATTGGTGGCGGCTCTTCGATGAATCCCGGTGACATGCCAACGGTGGGATCCCGTGGCCGTGCCTGGAATCCCACCGTGGTGGTCATGGTGCCTGAAAGTCGTGTGTCGGCGCCCGAACGGATAGCTTCGGCGGGGTGGCCGGCGCTAACTGCGTGCGGCGCGGAAGCGGGACCAGAAACCGATGCGAGCCTTGGAACCGCGCGGACCGCGGCTCATATCGGGGTCGAGGCCGCCGATGGGGTGGAAAATTCCTGTGCCTAGTGCCGTAGAGGGCTCCGGAACGACGCGTGGGGTTTTCTCGCTGGTTGCTTCAACGATGGGCTGGGTGATTTTCATGCGTTCCTCCTCTGAATGGCGAGATTCCAAGATATGAAATCTTAATATTGCTTAGTGAAATTAAGTATGTAGGTGAATCGGCGGAAAGGCAAGGGTTCGACGTAACTTATTTCACACCGGATCGGCGCCGGTGCTGCAGGACGAGCCGAAAGTTTTTCGGCAGAGCCCTTGACGGACCGGCTGTGATGCGGGTTACATGGTGTGAGCACGAAGTTCCACCATCCAGAAACATCGAGTCGAATCCGGTTTCCAAAACCGGTTGTAAGGGTGTTCAGCCCTGGATGGTGCAAGCAACTCAAGCAGGATGAAAGAGCTGACCACCCCATGAACATTTCCCGTTTCAATGCACTCGACTCGAATGCCGCAACAGCAGTCCTTCAACCATGTGCCGACATCGTTCGCTGGGTTGAAGCCATTCTTGCTGCCCGTCCGTTTGCTTCGGTCAACGAACTCCTGGAAACCGCCGCAACTGCTGCATCCCCTTTCACCGAAGCGGAAATCGACGCGGCACTGGCCCACCACCCCCGCATCGGGGAACGTGCCGCCGGTTCCTCCGCGGAAGCGGCACTAAGCCGCGGCGAACAATCCGGGCTCGACATCGACGAGCAGGTTGCAGCAGACCTCCTGGCTGGAAACCGCGCCTACGAAGAACGGTTCTCCCGCGTCTTCCTCATCCGGGCCGCCGGACGCACCAGCGAAGGCATCCTTGCCGAACTGCACCGGCGACTCGGCAACGACCCCGCCGCCGAGGTGGCGGAAGTCGGCGAACAGCTGCGTGCCATCGCGCTGTTGCGTCTCACCTCGGCCTTCGACCCCGTCCCAGCGCGCTAGAAAGCGCCACTGGATCTTCTTCACTTCCACTCATCGAACCCCAAAGGAGTCTTTTGATGAGCGCCACCCAGACTGAACGCAGTCACATCACCACCCATGTACTGGACACCGGGACCGGGAGGCCTTCCTCCGGTGTCAAGGCCACGCTGGAAGCCAAGGCGGCATCCGGCTGGCAAGAAATCGGAACCGGGGTGACCGACCGCGACGGGCGGATCGCGAACCTCGGCCCGACACAGGTTGAAGCGGGACACTACCGGATCACTTTCGACACGGGTTCCTACTTTGGAAAGACGGGCACGGAAACCTTCTTTCCCGAGGTGGTGATCGGCTTCAGTATCACGGACACGGCCGATCACTACCACGTACCTCTTCTTATCAGCCCGTTTGCATTTTCCACGTACCGAGGGAGCTAAACACCATGACTACATTTGCATCCGACCCGGCGACCGGCACCACGACCGGCAACAAGATCGTCTTGGGCTCGAACCAATACGGCAAGGCCGAGGTCCGACTGGTCAAGATCACCCGCGACACCAAGCGCCACGAGATCGAGGACCTCAACGTCACCTCCCAGCTGCATGGGGACTTCCTTGCGGCCCACATCGACGGGGACAACGGCCACGTCGTGGCCACCGACACCCAGAAGAACACCGTCTACGCATTCGCCCGCGACGGCGTGGGCTCGCCCGAGGAATTCCTGGCCCGCCTGGGCAAGCACTTCACCAGCGAGTTCGACTGGGTCACCGGCGGCCGCTGGGCGGCCGAGCAGTACTTCTGGGACCGCATCCAGGACCACGACCATGCCTTCTCGCGCAACAAGTCCGAGATCCGCACCGCGGTGCTGGAAATCCGCGACGGCGAGACCTCGGTGCTGGCCGGCATCCGGGACCTCACGGTGCTGAAGTCCACGGCCAGCGAGTTCCGCGGCTTCCCGCGCGACAAGTACACGACGCTGCAGGAAACCGGCGACCGGATCCTGGCCACCGACGTGACCGCACGCTGGCGCTACAACAGCCAGGCCGCCGCCTCCGGCGGCGTCGACTTCAACGCTGTCTATGCCTCGGTGCGCGAGCTGCTGCTTGCGGGATTTGCCGCCACGCACTCCTACGCGTTGCAGCAGACGATGTTCGAGATGGGCAAGGCCGCGCTCGAAGCGCACCCGGAAATAGAGGAGATCAGGTTCTCGCTGCCCAACAAGCACCACTTCCTGGTTGACCTGTCTCCGTTCGGCCAGGACAACCCCAATGAGGTCTTCTTCGCGGCGGACCGCCCGTACGGCCTGATCGAGGCGACGATCACCCGCGAGGGTGTTCCCGCCAACCACACCATCTGGGAAAACACGCCCGGATTCTGCTAGCCGATGAGGTTTCGGGGGTGCCGGCGCTGCCACGCGGGCACCCCCGATTCATCGCAACCATCAAGGAGTTCAGACATGAAGGCTGCGCACGTCAAAAGTACTACACTCCGTCCCGAGGACGAGCGGTTGCCCCTGGGCAAAACCATCGCCTACGGGCTCCAACACGTACTGACCATGTACGGCGGAATCATCGCGCCGCCGTTGATCATCGGCGGGGCCGCCGGGCTCACCCCCGAGCAGATCGGCGTGCTGGTGGCCAGCTGCCTCTTTGTTGGCGGGCTGGCCACGATCCTGCAAACCGTCGGCATCCCGTTCTTCGGGGCCCAGCTCCCGCTGGTCCAGGGAACGTCCTTCGCCTCGGTCTCCACCATGGTGGCCATCGTCAACGGCGACGGCGGCCTGCAATCGGTCTTCGGCGCCGTGCTTGCCGCCTCGCTGATCGGCTTCCTTGTCGCTCCCTTCTTCGCCAAGATCGTGCGGTTCTTCCCGCCGGTGGTCACCGGCGTGGTGATCACGATGATCGGGCTTTCGCTGACTCCCGTGGCGGCAAACTGGGCCATGGGCGGCAACGCCAAGGCCGACGACTACGGTTCGCTGGCCAACATCGGTCTTGCCGGAATGACGATGCTCATCGTGCTGCTGCTCTCCAAGGTCGGCAAGGCCGCGATCTCGCGCCTGTCGATCCTGCTGGCCATGGTCATCGGCACCATCGTCGCCGTGTTCCTGGGCATGGCCGACTTCTCCGCGGTGCCCCACGGGTCGATCTTCGCCTTCCCGCAGCCCTTCGCCTTCGGCTGGCCGGTGTTCGAGGTCGGCGCGATCGTCTCGATGACCATCGTTGTCATCGTGATCCTCACCGAAACCACCGCCGACATCCTCGCGGTGGGCGAGATCGCCAAGACCCGCGTCGATTCCAAGCGCATTGCCGACGGCCTGCGCGCCGACATGGCCTCCAGCGTCCTGGCTCCGGTCTTCAACACCTTCACCCAGAGCGCGTTCGCACAAAACGTCGGACTGGTGGCCATCACCGGGGTCAAGTCCCGCTTCGTGGTCACCGCCGGCGGCGGCATCCTGGTGGTGCTGGGCCTGCTGCCGATCCTCGGCCGCGTGGTCGCGGCAATCCCCACCCCGGTGCTGGGCGGGGCGGGCATCGTGCTCTTCGGCACCGTTGCAGCCTCGGGCATCCGCACCCTGGCCAGCGTCAAGTACGAGAACAACCTGAACATGATCATCGTGGCAACCTCCATCGCCTTCGGAGCGCTGCCGATCGTGAAGACGGATTTCTACGACCAGTTCCCGACCTGGTTCGCCACCATCTTCCACTCGGGCATCAGCTCGGCGGCGGTCATGGCCGTGGCGCTGAACCTGTTGTTCAACGAGTTGAAGATCGGCACCCCGAAGCGGGACGGTTCGGCCTATGCCGCCGCGCCCCCGCGGATGCTCATTGCCGAGCAGATCCCGCGCATCGTCAAGGCCGAGGAAGTCCGCGGGCTGCTCGAGGGCGACCACTTCAAGTCCGGGCGGCTCATTGACGCGGCCGGCGAGGAAATCCCGGTCGTGGACGACGAAGAATTCAGGGGCATCGTGTCGGACTACCGCAAGAGGTGCGAGGAAGCCGGCGTGCCCTGTCCGGACGAGTCCGAGTTCGTTCGTTCGGGCCCGGCTTCGCCGCCGCACCACTGAGACGCGGGCACTGCCATCGCATTGAACTCCAAGGCGGTCCGGCCGGAGGCAGGGAACCAGGTTCCCCGCCTCCGGCCGGACCGCCTTGCCGTGCCGTTGCCGGCGCTAGCCCGTGGTGACGGCCAGGGCCGCGGAAAGCTGGGCCGTGGCCGCGCGCAGGTGCGGTATGGCCCGGGAGGTGAACTCGTCGGTGACGCGGGTGACGGGCCCGGAGACGGAGATGGCCATCGGCGTCGGCGCGCCCGGGACCGACATGCCCAGGCAGCGCACGCCCAGTTCCTGCTCTTCCTCGTCGATGGCGTATCCGCGGGCGCGGACCGCCTCGAGCTCGTCGAAGAGCTGGTGCATGGTTGTGATGGTCTTGGGCGTGTGGGCGGGCATGCCGGCCTGGTTGACCAGCCGCTGGACCCGGTCGTTGTCCAGCACCGCCAGGATGGCCTTGCCCACGCTCGTGCCGTGCAGCGAGGAGCGGCGTCCGACCTCGGTGATCATGCGCATTGCGTGCGGCGACTGGGCCTGGGAGATGTAGGTGACCATGTCGCCGTCGAGCACCGCGATGCTGGCCGATTCGCCCAGTTCGTTCACCAGGGTCTGGAGGATGGGCGTGGACAGGGCGCCCAGTTGGCGGTTGGCGACCTCGCCGAGGCGGATCAGCCGCGGGCCAAGGGCGTAGCGGCGGTTGTTCAGCTGGCGGACGTAGCCGATCCCGACCAGGGTGCGCAGCAGCCTGTGGATGGTGGGCAGCGGAAGCGGGGTGTCCACGGCAAGTTCGCTCAGTGCGGCCTCTCCGCCGGCCCGGCCAATGAGTTCGAGCAGCTCGAAGGCGCGCTCGACGGACTGGACGCCCGGTGTCGTCTTTGCTTCGGCCATGGAGGGGCTCCTGATGTCGGTGGTGCGCGGAAGGGGATTCCCGGTCCGGCGATCCCCCAAACGGGTGGGTTGTTAGGCCTTACGTTACCGGAGCCGGGGCCCACTTTTCCGCAATCCGGAAGTTTTCGCGGAAAATCTAGTGACGCAGTCCACAAGTAGGCTTGTAATTTCACTGCGTAGATAATAGTATCCACTATACGGAAACATTTACAGGAGGACGAAATGGCTGTTCCAAGCCCAGGCTACTCAGTGACGTTGCGTGTTGAAACGCCCGTCTCCATTACGGCGACCACCGAATTGGCTGCCGCGGTCGGCCGCGCGGGCGGCTCCATCACGGCACTGGACGTGGCCGAGTCCGGCCACGACACCATGGTCGTCGACGTCAGCTGCAACACCACCGACGCCGACCACGGGCAGATCGTCCGCGACTCGCTGAACGATCTAGAGGGCGTCACCGTCCGAAACATTTCCGACCGCACCTTCCTCATGCACCTGGGCGGCAAGCTCGAGGTCGTCCCGAAGGTCGCCCTGCGCAACCGCGACGACCTTTCCCGGGCGTACACCCCGGGTGTGGCCCGCGTGTGCATGGCCATCGCAGAGAACCCCGAGGATGCCCGCAACCTCACCATCAAGCGCAACACCATCGCCGTGGTCACCGACGGCTCGGCCGTCCTGGGCCTGGGCAACATCGGCCCGGCCGCTGCCCTTCCGGTCATGGAGGGCAAGGCAGCGCTGTTCAAGCAGTTCGCCAACGTCGACGCCTGGCCGGTCTGCCTGGACACCCAGGACACCGAAGAGATCATCATGATCGTCAAGGCCCTCGCCCCGGTCTACGGAGGGGTGAACCTCGAGGACATCGCGGCCCCGCGCTGCTTCGAGATCGAGGCCCGCCTGCGCGAGGAACTGGACATCCCGGTCTTCCACGACGACCAGCACGGCACCGCCATCGTCACCCTGGCCGCACTGACCAACGCGCTGCTGGTGGTCGGCAAGCAGATCGACAAGGTCCGCATCGTCGTCTCCGGCGTCGGCGCCGCCGGCAACGCCATCATCCAGCTGCTGGCCGCACGCGGCGCAAAGAACATCATTGCCGCAGGCCGCAACGGAGCGATCAGTGCCGCGGATGTCTCCGCCGACCCGCACCGCCAATGGCTCGCCGAGAACACCAACCCGGAGCAGTTCACCGGAACGCTCAAGGAAGCGGTTGTCGGAGCCGATGTCTTCATCGGGGTTTCGGCCCCGAACGTCCTGGACGAGGCCGACATCGCTGCCATGAAAAAGGACGCCATCGTCTTTGCCATGGCCAACCCTGACCCGGAAGTGGACCCCATCGCCGCCGGCCGCCACGCAGCAGTGGTTGCCACGGGCCGTTCCGACTTCCCGAACCAGATCAACAACGTGCTGGCATTCCCGGGCTTCTTCCGCGGCCTGCTCGATGCACGCGTCGCGGACATCACCGACGAAATGTTGTTGGCCGCAGCCGATGCCATTTCCGCCCGCGTAAGCCAAGATGAACTTAACCCGGGCTTCATCATTCCGTCCGTCTTCGACCCGCATGTGGCCGCAGACGTCGCCGAGGCCGTCGCCACCGCGGCCGCGAAAAACAAGTAGCAAGAAAGTCTGGTCCACCACCATGAGCATCACCCTGACCCACACCCCGGCCGTTGCCAAGGCCGATGAGATCCTTTCCCCCGAGGCCCTGGCGTTCGTGGAGAAGCTGCACGAAAAGTTCGCCTCCACCCGCGAGACGCTCCTCGAGGCGCGCACCGCCGCGCGCGCCGAGGTGGCAAAGACCGGAACCCTGGACTTCGACCCCGCCACCGCCGAAATCCGCAACGGCGACTGGAAGGTCGCGCCGGCACCGGCGGCCCTGCAGGACCGCCGCGTGGAAATCACCGGCCCGGCCACCCCGGCCAAGATGGCCATCAACGCGCTGAACTCCGGCGCCAAGGTCTGGCTCGCGGATCTCGAGGACGCCTCGACCCCGACCTGGCACAACGTCATCGATGCACTGGTGAACCTCACCGACGCCGCCGCCGGCACGCTGTCCTTCGAGGATGCGGGCAACGGCAAGTCCTACGCGCTGCGCACCGACGCGCCGCTGGCCACCGTCGTGGTCCGCCCGCGCGGCTGGCACCTGCCCGAGGCCAACGTGCTCATCAACGGCGCACCGGCCGTGGGCGCACTGGTCGACTTCGGCCTGCACTTCTTCCACAACGCGCGTGTGCTTGCGGAAAAGGGCCAGGGACCGTTCTACTACCTGCCGAAGATGGAGTCCCACCTCGAGTCCCGCCTGTGGAACGACGTGTTCTCCTTCGCCGAGGCCGAGCTGGGCATCGAACACGGCACGGTGCGCGCCACCATGCTCATCGAGACCATCACCGCCGCCTTCCAGATGGACGAGATGCTCTACGAGCTGCGCGACTACGCCTCGGGCCTGAACGCCGGGCGCTGGGACTACCTCTTCTCCATCATCAAGTACTTCCGCGAGGCCGGCGACGCATTCATCATGCCCGACCGCGCCGACGTGGCGATGACCGCCCCGATGATGCGCGCCTACACCGAACTGCTGGTCGCCACTTGCCACAAGCGCGGCGCCTTCGCGATGGGCGGCATGGCCGCGGTCATCCCGAACCGCCGCGAACCCGAGGTCACCGCCGCCGCCTTCGAGAAGGTCCGCGCGGACAAGACCCGCGAGGCCAACGACGGCTTCGACGGCTCCTGGGTCGCACACCCGGACCTGGTGGAAATCTGCGTCGAGGTCTTCGACTCCGTGCTGGGAGACAAGCCGAACCAGCTCGACCGCCAGCGTCCGGAGGTCAACGTGACCGCCGCACAGCTGCTCGACGTCGCCTCCGCACCGGGCTCGGTCACCGAGGCCGGGGTCAACACCAACCTCTACGTGGCCGTGGCCTACACCGCCGTGTGGCTCTCGGGCACCGGCGCGGTGGCCATCCACAACCTCATGGAGGATGCGGCAACCGCCGAGATCTCGCGTTCGCAGATCTGGCAGCAGATCCACAACAAGGTCGTCGCCGCGGACACCGGCAACACCATCACCGCCGAGCTGGTCGCCAAGGCCCTGGAGACCCAGGTCGCCAAGCTGCGTGCCGAGGTCAACGACGAGGAGGCCTTCAAGGCCTACTACGCACCGGCAGCCGATTTGATCGGCCGCCTGGTCTCCGGCCGCGACGAGGACTTCGAGGACTTCCTCACCCTGCCGGCCTACCGCCTGCTGAGCACCGAATTGGTGTCCAAGTGAGCATCCGGGGCGTGCTGAACGCCGCGGCCCTTGCCAAGGTCGAAAGCGACCTGGCGGCCACCGACGAGCTGCTCGAAAAGGGCTACCCGGGCGACTCCGGCGCGCGCCAGCCGATCCACACCGCCTACGTCCCGGCCGACCGCTTCACCCCCGAGCTGCCAGCAGCCTGGGGAGCGGCGGCGCTGGCCGCGGCCGGCGGCGTGTCCGGACTGGAAACCCTTGCCGGCAAGCTGGGGCTGTCGCAGCCCGGCGAGCTGGCAGCGCTGGTTGCCGCGAAGCTGGGCAGCGAACCCATCGAGGATTTGCGCCTGGACTTCGAGGACGGCTACGGGGACCGCGGCGACGAAGCCGAGGACGCCGCGGCGGTTGCCGCCGCCGAGCAGGTCGCCAAGGCCGTTGCCGCGGGCGTCGCCCCGCCGTTCATCGGGATCCGCTTCAAGTGCTTCGAGGCACCCACCCGGGGCCGCGGACTGCGCACCCTGGACCTCTTCGTTTCCACGCTGGCCCGCGCCGGCGACCTGCCGCAGGGCCTGGTGCTGACCCTTCCGAAGGTCACCACCATCGCCCAGGTGAAGGCCATGGTCTTTATCTGCGAGCAACTGGAGGCCGCCCACGGGCTGCCCGCTGGCCGCCTGCGCTTCGAGGTCCAGATGGAAACCCCGCAGCTGATCCTCGCGGCCGACGGCACCGTGCCCTCGGCCGCGCTGATCCACGCCGGGGCGGGTCGCGTTTCCTCGCTGCACTACGGCACCTACGACTACTCGGCCTCCCTGGGCATCGCCGCGGCCTACCAGTCCATGGAACACCCGGCAGCCGACTACGCCAAGAACGTCATGCAGGTGGCCATCGCCGGCACCGGCGTGCACATGTCCGACGGCTCGACCAACATCCTGCCCCTCGGCGACCCGGAACAGGTCCAGGCGGCCTGGGCGCTCCATGCCCGGCTGGTGCGCCGCCACCTGGAACGCGGGATCTACCAGGGCTGGGACCTGCACGAAAACCAGCTGGCCACCCGCTACCTGGCGACCTACGCCTTCTACCGCGAGGGCTTCGCCGCCGCCGCGGTCCGCCTGCGCAACTACGTGCACCGGATCGAATCGGCAATCATGGATGAACCGGCAACCGCCAAGGCGCTGGCCAACTTCATCCGCCGCGGGCTGGTCTGCGGCGCGCTGACCGCCGAGGAGATCACCTCGCAGGCCGAAATTTCACTGACCACCCTTGAAGCCATCGCGCTCGCGCGAGCAACACAGACGGAGGACTCGAATGCCTAAGACCCAGACTCGTGCGGATGCAAGCTACTACACGAACTACGGAGGGCACCCGCCGCAGACCGACCTGCTCAGTGACCGCGCCATCGTCACCGAGGCCTACACGGTCATCCCGCGCGGCGTGCTGCGCGACATCGTCACCTCGGTCTTCCCGGAGTGGACCGGAACCCGGGCCTGGGTCCTGAACCGCCCGGTCGCCGGCGGCGCCACGACCTTCGCCCAGTCCATCGTCGAGGTCAACCCCGGCGGCGGCTCGGAGAACCCGGAGCCGCAGGCCGAGGTCCAGTCCTTCATCTTCGTGGTCGCAGGTTCCCTGACCGTGACCATCAACGGCCAGACCCAGACCCTGGGGGAGGGCGGCTTCGCCTTCGCCCCGGCAGGTGCCAAGTGGTCGGCGCACAACAACGGCGTCGAGGTGGCCACCTTCCACTGGATCCGCAAGCGCTACGAGGTCCTGGCCGGAGTCGCCGCCCCGGGCCCGGTCTTCGGCAACGAGCGCGACATCGAGCCAGGAGCCATGCCGGAAACCGACGGCAAGTGGCGCACCACCCGGATGCTCGATCCCGAGGACGTGGCCTTCGACTTCGGCGTCAACATCGTCACCTTCGAGCCGGGCGCATCGATCCCGTTCGCCGAAACCCACGTCATGGAGCACGGCCTGTACGTGCTTGAGGGCAAGGCCGTCTACCGCCTGAACGCCGACTGGGTCGAGGTGGAGGCGGGCGACTACATGTCGCTGCGCGCCTTCTGCCCGCAGGCTTGCTACGCCGGCGGGCCGTCGAACTTCCGCTACCTGCTCTACAAGGACCAGAACCGCCAGATCGCCTTGTAAAATCGCAAAACGAAAGCCGGGTTCGGCGGATCCAATCTTCCTGGATCCGCCGAACCCGGCTTTTGCGTGCCTTGGCGCGGTCCGCGGCCTACCAGGCGGGCAGCACCGGCAGCGGGCCGTCGGCCTCGATGTAGCGCGCCTGGCCGCGCGCCAGCCATTCGATCAGGCCCTCGCGGTCGGACTTCACATGCAGGGCGCCGTCGCCGATCACCCATTCGTCGCCTTCCTCGGTCACCAAGGTCATGCCCGGGGCGTCCTTGGCCCGCATGGTGCGCACCGCCGCCTCGACTGCGTTGAGCTGCGAGTCCGGGTCGGCTTCCTCGATGGTCCATGCGGTGTCCAGGTCGTGGTGGTGGACGACGACCTCGGCGATGCGCAGCGCCACGATGGAGGTGGCGGGGATGACCTTGCCGTGCAGGTCCACTTCCTCGACGGCGAGTTCGCCGGTCAGCCGTTCGGACTGCTCGGCGAAGAATTCCGCGGCCGTGCGGACCTTCTCGACGAGCTCCGCGCGGGGCAGGGCCGCGAGCGCCGCGATTTCCTCGGCGCGGGCCTCGGGCGATGCGTAGAGCTGCTGCTCGTCCCCGGTGGTGGCCCAGTCGATGAGCTTGACCAGCGAGCGGCCGTTGGAGGCGAGGTGGGCGATGACATCTGCACGGCTCCAGCCTTCGCACAGCGAGGGGGCGGCCAATTCTTCGGCGGACAGGGTCTCGATGGTGGCCAGCAGCATGTTTGTTTCGCGGCCGAGGCGGGAGAGGTCCGAGTGCAGGCGGGCGGAGTTGATCATGTGGCCACCCTACCAACGGGCAGCCCGGCGCGGTTGCCGAAAACCAATACATATCGAACCGGTATCGACTCATATGCAGGGGGCTCCCGGAGGCAGCCGTCCTCCCGGGGCCCCGGGCGCGGGGCCCTTCGCCCCCTGTTTGTGTCGGCGGCGCGCGATAGGTTGGGGACATGACGGAGACGAACCCCGGGACACCAAGGCTGCAGCTCGATCCACCCGTGCCCGCCGACCGGGACGCGGTCTTCGCGATCGCCAGCGACCCGCGCACCTGGGCGCACATCCCGGGAGCGCGGAGCACCGATCCGGCACGGGTCGAGGCAACGCTGGAGATGTTTGGCACCGGCTGGCGGGAGCACGGTCTCTCGCATTGGGTCGTGCGCTTGGGGGAGGGCTGCGCCATACCGGGCCTGGAACCGGGCCGGGTGCTGGGCACCGGGGGAGTGCACCTCTTCGAGACGGAGGCCGGGGGAAGGGTCTGGAATCTCGGCTACCGGCTGGATCCGGCCTGCTGGGGCCACGGATTTGCCACCGAGCTTGCCCGCACGGCCGTGGCTTGCGCGGGGGAGAAGCTGGCTGAAGTGCCGGTCATCGCCCGGGTGCTCTCCACCAATCCCGCCTCCGCCCGGGTGGCGGCGAAAGCCGGGCTGGAACTTCAGTGGAGGGGGGAAGCCTCGGAGAAGACGCGGGCCGCGGTGGGGCGTGAGTCGGTGCAGCGACTCATTTTCGCCGACCGGGAGCTGGAACCCGGTGTTCTTGGATGGCTGGTCTCCCGCGGCTGCTTGCGTCGCTTCGCGGGAGACCGGCCGGGGGAGCTATTCGCCGTCGCGCACGCGCTTGGCGAAGTTCAACACGTGCTCCTGCAGCACGGCGATGCGCCGGTGCATTTCGGCCTCGCGATCAAAGCCGATGTACGGCAACGACTTCATCATGCGGACATTGGCGGAGCATTCGAAGTTGGCGCACACGAGCATGCCGATGGTGTTGCCGTCGCGACCGGCCTGACCGCCGGCCTTGGCGTTGAAGAACACCACGTCGTTGGGCAGGTCAACATCTTCGCACCACGAGCACTGGGCCCGGTTGCGGATCTTGCCCTCGGCCTTGCGGAACATGATGCCCACGGTTGCATCGCCCAGGGAGGCCACGACGTAGCCGACCAGCGGCAGTTTCGGATCCCGCCAACCCAGGAATTCCAGGTTGGCCCAGTCCAGGGAGCCGAAGTTTTCCGGGAGGGTGATGGCCTTGCGCTCGCGCAGCGAGGCGTTGATGAAGGAGGCGCGGATTTGTTGTTCGATGAGGGGGAGCATGGAGAAAAGGTCCTGACTGTCTTGCCGCCTCGTCGCCGCAGCGCGGGCGAGGGGGCACGTTCGGGGTGGGTTTACGTGATCCGCAGGTGCAGGGGCGCAGGAAGGCGCGCAAAACCTGCAGCGGATGCGGGCGCGCCACGGGGGCGCAAAAAATCACCGAAAGCGGACAGCCCTATCTCGAGCCGGCGAAAAAGACGCCGGCTACCCCCGAACGCCCGCGGGGCAGCTGGGTCGAGATCGTGATGGACATGGGAAAAAGTATACGCCCGCGCAACGGGTGCCCGTCGGCACGCGCTCAGTCGCGCAGCAGGCTCCGCAGCGGGGTCCAGCCGAGGGGAAACAGGCCGCGGATATCGGCGCGTTGCCGATCGGCCTCGGCGGACCAGCCCTGGGCGGCCCTCGCGCCGCGCTCGCCGACCGCTCCGCGGGCCACCCGGAAGCCGACGTCCTCCAGCACGGCGTCCGGTGCGCTGCCGCGGCGCACCGATGCCCGGCAGCTCCAGGCCTTGTCGTCCCACCCGCCGCCGCGCAGGCTTCGGTAGCCGCCGTAGCGGGCGGTATCCGCGTAGTCCCAGCACCATTCCCAGGCATTGCCGATCATGTCGAACAGGCCGAAATCGTTGGGCTGCTTGAGCCCGACCGCTTGCGGGCCATCGAGGCCGTCGGCCGAGGTCCAGGCGATGTCAGCCAGCGGCCCGTGCGTCGGGGTGCTCGTTCCGGCGCGGGCGCCAAACTCCCATTCGGCTTCCGTGGGGAGCCGGTAGCCCTCGGCCGCCACGTTCCAGGTGACGGTATCGGTGCCGAAGGCGTAGGCGGGCTCGAGCCCCGCCAGGCGGGAAGCGGCGTTGCACCAGCGCACCGCAGCAAACCAGGTCACCGGATGCACCGGAACGTTCGATCCCGGCCGGCCAATCGGGTCCGTCCCCTGGACTTGCGCCCATTGGTCGCCGGTGACATGGGTGTTGCCGAGTTCGAAGGGGCGCAAATGCACTTCGCGAACCGCCTCGGAACGCGCGTCGCGCATGCGAATGCTTCCGGACGGGATCGACGCCAGGGGAATCTCCACGATTCGATCATGCCCCGGGATACGGGGAAAGGGGTAGCGGTCGGTCGCAGATGACCTCACAGGGCGGGGGCGGGATGGTTCGAGCCCGCACGCCATCCAAGGGACGCCCCGCCGGGGGAAGTGGCGCGGCGGGACGCGATGCTGTAGACCGGAGGCATGTTCATCCGGCAACTCGAGTACATGGTCGCCCTCGCGCGCGAGCGACACTTCGTGCGTGCCGCCCAATCCTGCTCGGTCTCCCAGCCCGCCCTCTCGGAGGGGATCCGGAAGCTGGAAAAGGAACTGGATGTTCCCCTGATCCGCCGGGGCAACAAGTTCGAGGGTCTGACCGCCGAGGGCCAAGAGCTCGTCAGCTGGGCGCGCAGGATCCTCGCGGACCGGGACGCCATGAACGACGAGATCGCCGCCATGCGCACCGGGGTTTCCGGCCAGCTGCGCTTCGGCTCGATCCCGACCGCCTCGATCGCGGTGTCGCTGTTGAATGCGCCATTCTGCGATCTCCATCCCCGGGCCCGCGTCCAGGTGGTCTCCGACCTGACCTCCGGGGACGTCCTGGGCAGGCTGCGGTCCTTCGAGATCGATGCGGGCATCACCTACATCCAGGATCCGGTGCCGGAGGAATTCCGCGTGCTCCCGCTGTACCTGGAACGCCATGTGCTGCTGACCTCCAGGGGTGCCGTGACGACGTCCTCCGCGACCTGGGCCCAGGCGGCGACGCTGCCGCTGTGCCTGCTGGCCCCAAGCATGCAGGGCCGGCGACGCATCGACGAGGTCTTTGCGGAGGTGGGGGCCGTTCCAGCGCCCCGGCTCGAAACCGACTCCGTGGCCTCGCTCTTCGCGCACGTGCAGACGGGCTCGTGGTCGACGATCGTGCCCGCGGCCTGGCTGCATGTCTTCGGGATCCCGGCCAACCTGCAGGCCGTGCCGTTGGTTGAACCCCGGCGCCCGGTGCCTGTCGGGTTGGTGACCCTGGCCCGCGACCCCGCTCCGGTGTTGGTCCGCGCCTTGCTGTCCGTGGCGGAATCGACCGATCTCACGTTCCTGGAGCACCTCCCGGCCGAAAAACCACGATAGGCAGTGCCTATAGGGGCATCGTCATTGTCTCTTTGACGCTTATGACCGGTATCGCGCACAGTTGACCCCGGGGCACGGTGCCCCAAGGTGCGGGAGGCGCAATGGCAAGGATGGCGGGGCCACGGGCCACCGAACCAGGTGGCGGTGGTGGAGCCCTCGGCGCGCTGGGTTCCCGAGTGTTCTTCGCCATGGGCCCGGCACAGGGCGACCGGCTGGCCGCCTGGCGCGTGGCGCTGGGTGTTGCCGTCCCCTCGCTGGCCCTGCTGGCAACCGGCCGCCCGGACCTGGTCATCTACGCGGTATTCGGGGCCTTCGTCGGCATGTACGGCAGGAACGAGCCGCACCAGCTGCGCGTCATCCACCAGGGGCAGGCCGCGGTGCTGCTCGTGGGCGGGACCGTGATCGGCATCGGCCTGGCAGCGGCGCATATCGGGCCGTGGACTCTGGTGGCGCTCGAGGCGCTGGTCGCGGGCGTCGTCTCGATCGTTGCCGACAAATACAGGCTCAAGCCCGGCGGCCCCTTCTTCTGCATCTTCGCCCTGGGGGCCTGCGCCTCGGTTCCGCTCGCGGTCCCGTGGTGGTGCGCCACACTCATTTGCCTTGGTTCGGCACTGTTCGCCGTGCTCGTCGGGTTCGCCGGGTGGATGGGGTCGCGGAGCTGGGTGCCCGGCACCGTCCGCCCGGTCGAAGCGGCCATCTCGCCGGCGATCCTCGTCCACGCCCTGCGCTACGTCCTGGCCGTGGGCGGCGCCGGGGCCGCGGGGATACTCCTGGGCATAGGGCACCCCTACTGGGCGATGGCCGCCGGCGCGGTTCCGCTGGCCGCAGAGACCCTCGGGGCGCGCATCGTCCGCGGCATCCACCGCGTCGTGGGAACGTTGGCCGGGGTCGGGGTGACCGCACTGATCCTGCTGCCGCAGCCTCCCAACATGCTCCTGGGGCTGGCGGTGGTCGTGCTGCAGTTTCCCTCCGAGCTGTTCATGGCCCGACACTACGGGCTGGCGCTGGTCTTCTTTACGCCGCTGATCCTGGTGATGACGCACCTGGCCTCCCCGACGGATCCCGCCGTTCTGATGGCCGACCGGGCCGTGGAGACGGTGATCGGGGCCGCGGCCGGGGTGTTGGTGGCCCTGTGCATCCGCGAGCCGCGGGCGCTGCGCGCGGGCTGAGGCCGAGGGCTCGGGTACGGCAGAGCCGCAACAAAGGCAATGGCGTCCATTCCCGGGCGGGAATGAACGCCAATGCCTGGACTATTGGGCTGCTGGAGCTAGGAGAGCTCTACCTCGACGTTGGCCTTGGTGATCGGCCAGCCGGTGACGACCTTCGGCCGCGGGGTCGCGTAGGTGCGCACCTTGGAGGTGCTCAGGCCCAGGCGCACCAGCGACTCGGCGATGGTCACCGCGGCGCGCACGCCGTCGACGATCGGCACCCCGGTCGCCTCGGCGACCTTGGCCTCAAGCTCCGCCATGCCGCCGCAGCCGAGCACGATGACCTCGGCCTTGTCGATCTGAACCGCCTGGCGCGACTGCTCCACGATGGCGGCGACAGCGCGCTCGGGGTCGGATTCGAGCTCGAGCACGCCCAGCCCGCTGGCGCGGACCGAGGCGCAGCGGTCGGTGAGCCCGGCCAGCTTCAGCCGGTCCTCGATCAGCGGCACCGTGCGGTCCAGCGTGGTGACCACGGAGTACTTGTGGCCCAGGAACTGCGCGGTGGAGGCCGCGGCCTCGGTGATGTCCACGACCGGGACGTCGAGCAGTTCCTGCAGGCCCTCGCGGCCGTGTTCGCCGTAGCCGGCCTGGATGACCGCGTCGTACGGTTCGGTGTAGTTCACGACCTTGTCCATCACCGCGATCGCCGCAAGGTAGCTCTCGAAGTTTCCCTCGCAGGAATCCGCGCCGAAGTTGGGCGTCAGCTCGATGATTTCGGTGCCCGGGGAGGCCGCCGAGCGGGCCGAGTCGCCGATAGACCGGGTCATGGACGCGGTGGTGTTGACGTTGAGGACCAGAATGCGCATGGGGGAATGCTCCTGTGTAGCGGTGGATCTGAGGAAGGGGTTAGGTGCCCTAGTGGGTGGGGGCGACGGCGATGTGCTCGCCGCTGACATCCTCGTGTGCCTGGCCGCGCTTGGCAATGGCCAGGTAGACGACGGCACCGAGGCCGGAGCCGATGAACCAGGCGAAGGCCGAAACGGAATGCAGCGCCGGGTTGAAGGCCAGGACCAGGGCAGCGACGGCCGAGACGCCCAGGGCGAGGATGGCGCGGAAGTTCACGCCTCGGGTGAAGTAATACGCGCCCTCGGGATTGGCCCGGTACAGGTCCGGGATGTTGATCCGGGAGCGGCGCAGGATCCAGTAGTCGGCCATGATGATGCCGAACAGCGGGCCGAGCAGCGCGCCCAGGCCGCCGAGGAAGTAGGTGATGACCGCGGGGGAGTTGTACAGGTTCCACGGCAGGATCAGCAGTCCGATGACACCGGAGATGATGCCGGCGCGGCGGAAGTTCAGGTGCTTCGGGAAGAGGTTCGTCAGCGCGTAGATCGGGGCGACGAAGTTGGCCATCAGGTTCACGGCGATGGTCAGGATCAGCAGTGCGGCAGAGGCCGCCAGCAGCAGGAAGGTGTTCGGGATGGCCTCGACGACGTCCGAGGGGCTGTCGATGATGGTGCCGTCGATCTTGAACTGCGCACCGGTCAGGACCACGACGATCAGGCCGAAAAGGAGCATGTTCAGCGGGATTCCGAAGAAGTTGCCTCGCACGATCGAACCCTTGGACTTGGCGCTGCGGGTGAAGTCGCAGAAGTTCAGCACGAAGGTGGCGTAGATGGAGACCCAGAGGGCGCCGCCGCCGAGGATCCCGATCCACATGTCGGCACCGGTCTTGGTGTCGCCGGTGGACCAGGCGATCGAGCCGCCTGCCTGGATGAACATCCACACGGCCAGTGCGCCCATGGTGACAAGGATGACCGGCCCTGCGAAGGCCTCGTACTTGCGGATCATTTCCATGCCGTAGCTGACGATGACCAACTGCAGCGCCCACAGGGCCACGAAGCAGATCCATCCGAGGGTGGACAGCCCCAGGAAGAGGTTGTCGTTCAGGGTTGACGCCCCGGGGGCCACGGCGAGGACCATGACGACCAGGACGACGGAGGCCAGGTAGGTCTGGATGCCGAACCAGGCGATGGCGACGCCGCCACGGAGCAGTGCCGGAATCTGTGCCCCGCGGATGCCGAAGGCAATGCGGCTCATGACAGGGAACGGTACGCCGGTCTTCTCGCCCATGAATCCGGAGAAGTTCAGCAGGCCGAAGAGCAGCAGTGCGCCAAAGCCCAGGGCCAGCAGGATCTGCCAGCCACCCAGTCCGAGGGCGAAGAGCCCGATCGCAAACGCATAGTTGCCAAGCGAGTGGACGTCGTTGGCCCACAGCGTGAAGATGCTGTAGCTGGACCAGGTCCGGCCTGCCTTCGTGGTGGGAGCGAGGTCGCTGTTGTAGAGCGAGGCGCTAAGCCCATGGGGGTTCAGTTCGTGCAGTTCTGTCGACGGCACGCTTGGCACGGACGACGCTGTGCGCACATCTGGATGGGTCATGACTGGTCGTACCTTTCACCACAGGGGGTGTGACGGGGATTACTGCGTTGAACGATAATGGCACGGTTCCACGTAAAAGAAAAGAGTTTTCGTCTGGTGGAAACGCTCTGTAAGTGCCCGCGGCGGGGCAGTTGGGCGCTCCCGCCCATGTCGCATGCCGAAAGCTGTCGACAGTGCGGCGCCCGGAGGGGATTTCAGTGCGACGCACTTCTTGACAGTGACTCAGACCACTCGGTAGAGTTCTCGTCAAGCAATAAACATATTTCACAATATGGAAGTTGGAACCATGAAGGAGTCGAAGATGGCCTACACCGTCAACTGTTCAATCCTGCTCACCGAGCTGCCCCTCCTGGAGCGCGCCGCTGCGGCGAAGGCCGCCGGCTTTGACAGCGTTGAATTCTGGTGGCCCTTTGCCTCCGCGGTTCCCTCCGACTCCGAGGTCGATGCCTTCATCGCCTCGATCAAGGACGCGGGCGTCACGCTCGAAGGCCTGAACTTCTTCGCCGGCGACATGCCGGCCGGGGACCGCGGCCTGGTTTCCTGGGTGGGACGCGAATCCGAGTTCCTGGCCAACATCGATGTCGTCGCCGGCATCGGCGAAGCGACCGGCTGCAAGGGCTTCAACGCCCTGTATGGCAACCGCCAGCCGGGCCTCGACGGCCAGGCACAGGACAAGCTGGCCATCGAAAACCTTCTCGCAGCCGCCCAGGGCGTCGAGCGCATCGGCGGCACGGTGTTGCTTGAACCGATCTCCGGATCCGAGGCCTACCCGCTGAAGACCTCGGCCGACGCGTTCTTTGTCCTGGACAAGGTCCACGCCGCCGGCGCCTCCAACGTGAAGCTGCTCGCCGACTTCTACCACCTGGCCGTCAACGGCGACGACGTCGCTGCACTGATCGAGGGCCACGCCCACGAATTCGGCCACATCCAGATCGCCGACGATCCGGGACGCGGCGCGCCGGGCACCGGCACCCTCCCGCTGGGCGAATGGGTCACCCGTTCCCGCGACCTCGGCTACGCCGGCGGCGTCGCCCTGGAATACAAGGCCGCCCACGCGCAAGCTTTCAACTGGCTCATCCGCCAGTCCGCCTAACCCGCACCCCCTCCTTCCGGGCCTCCAGCGCCCAAGCCACCAGCACACAAGTTTTCAGGAGCACGGCATGTCGAACACGCAAAAAATCGCATTCATCGGCCTGGGCATCATGGGCCTGCCCATGGCCATCAACCTGGCCAAGGCAGGCTTCGAGGTCACCGGCTACAACCGCAGCCCGGAAAAGACCGCGGAACTGGTGGCCGCCGGCGGCAAGGGCGCGGGCTCCATCCCGGAGGCAGTGGCCGACGCCGACGTCGTCATCACCATGGTTCCGGATTCCGCGGACGTCGAAGCAGTGGTCACCGGCGAGGCTGGCGTCTTCGTGAACGCCAAGGCCGGCGCCCTGTGGATCGACAACTCCTCCATCCGCCCCGACGTCGCCGCCCGCCTGGCCGACGAGGCCCGCGCCGCCGGCATCCGCCCGCTGGACGCCCCGGTCTCAGGCGGCGAGGCCGGCGCGATCGGCGGTGTCCTGTCGATCATGGTCGGCGGCGAGCCGGCGGACTTCGCCGCCGCCGAGGCCGTCTTCAACGCCGTGGGCAAGACCATCGTGCTGGTCGGCCCGGCCGGATCCGGCCAGACCGTCAAGGCGGCCAACCAGCTGATCGTGGCGGCCAACATCCAGGCACTCTCCGAGGCCGTGGTCTTCCTCGAGGCCTACGGTGTCGACACCGACGCCGCCCTGGAGGTCCTCGGCGGCGGGCTTGCCGGCTCCAAGGTCCTGGACCAGAAGGGCCAGAAGATCCTTGACCGCTCCTTCGAGCCCGGCTTCCGCCTGGCCCTGCACCACAAGGACATGGGGATCGTGACCTCCGCGGCCCGCGAGGCCGGGGTCGTGCTTCCGCTCGGCGCACTCGTCGCCCAGCTCGTGGCCTCCACAGTGGCCAGCGGCGACGGCGCGCTTGACCACTCCGGGCTCTTCCGCGGCGTACAACGCCTCAGCGGGTCCGCAGACGTGCCGGCCGAACCAGTGGCCGCCAACTAGCCCCACGCACCGACGGCGCCGGACCGCTTCCCTGCAGGAAACGCGCCGCCCACACCACCCGGACCGCCGCGCGGCATCCGCCGCGCGCACAGGGGTCCACCCGAACTTCACACCCTTCCTGCCGCCAGGCCCTGCCGGCGACCGGAATTGATACAAGGAGCAGTACAACATGGCAACAATGCGCGTCGTTGATGCAATTGTCTTGATTTTGGAAAAGGAAGGCGCCACCGAGGCCTTCGGCCTGCCGGGAGCGGCAATCAACCCGCTGTACTCGGCCATGCAGCGCCGCGGCACCATCCGCCACACCCTGGCCCGCCACGTCGAGGGCGCCAGCCACATGGCCGACGGCTACTCCCGGGCCACCGGCAAGATCGGGTTGTGCCTGGGCACCTCCGGCCCGGCCGGCACCGACATGATCACCGGCCTCTACGCCGCGATCGCCGACTCGATCCCGATGCTCTGCATCACCGGACAGGCGCCGACCGACAAGCTGCACAAGGAAGACTTCCAGGCCGTGGACATCGAGTCCATCGCCAAGCCGGTCACCAAGTTCGCCGCCACCGTCCTGGAGCCGGGCCTGGTCCCGGGCTACTTCGCCAAGGCCTTCCAGATCATGCGCTCGGCACGCCCGGGCCCGGTCCTGCTGGATTTGCCGATCAACGTGCAGATGGCGAGCATCGAATTCGACATCGACGCCTACGAACCGCTGGTCCCGGACAAGCCGGCGGCCACCCGCGGCCAGGCCGAGAAGGTCCTGGACCTGCTGGTCGCCGCCAAGCACCCGATGATCATTGCCGGCGGCGGAGTCATCAACGCCAACGCCTCGGCAAAGCTCGTCGAGCTGGCCGAACTGCTGAACATCCCGGTCTCCCCGACCCTGATGGGCTGGGGCGCCATTCCCGATGACCACCGCCTGCAGTCGGGCATGGTCGGCATCCAGACCCACACCCGCTACGGCAACGTCTCCTTCCTGGCCTCCGACTTCGTGCTGGGCCTGGGCAACCGCTGGGCCAACCGCCACACCGGCGGGCTGGACACGTACCGCAAGGGCCGAACGTTCGTGCACATCGACATCGAGGGCACCCAGATCGGCCGGGTCTTCTCCCCGGACTTGGGGATCATCTCCGACGCCGGCGCCGCGATCGACCAGCTGCTGGCCGCCGCCCGCGACCGCAAGGCCGCCGGCACCCTGCCGGACTACTCGGCGTGGGCCGACGAATGCACCGAGCGCAAGGGCACGCTGCACCGCAAGACCAACTTCGAGAACGTGCCGATCAAACCGCAGCGCGTCTACCAGGAAATGAACGCAGCCTTCGGCAAGGACACCACCTACGTCTCGACCATCGGCCTGTCCCAGATCGCCGGTGCGCAGATGCTGCACGTCTACGGCCCGCGCCAGTGGATCAACGCCGGCCAGGCCGGCCCGCTGGGCTGGACCGGACCCGCGGCCCTGGGCGTGGTGCGCGGCAAGCCGAACTCCACCGTCGTCGCCCTCTCCGGCGACTACGACTTCCAGTTCATGATCGAGGAACTGGCCGTCGGCGCGCAGTTCAAGCTGCCCTACATCCACGTGGTGGTCAACAACTCCTACCTGGGCCTGATTCGCCAGTCCCAGCGCCCCTTCGAGATGGATTACCACGTCTCGCTGGGCTTCGAGAACATCAACTCCCCGGAAACCAACGGCTACGGCGTCGACCACGTCAAGGTCGCCGAGGGACTGGGCTGCAAGGCGGTTCGCGTGGAGGATCCCTCCAAGCTGGCCGAGGGCTTCGCCGAGGCCGGCCGCCTGGCCGCCGAGTTCCAGGTGCCCGTCGTCGTGGAGGTCATCCTGGAGCGTGTGACAAACATTGCCATGGGTGCTGAACTGGATGCAGTGAACGAGTTCGAGGACCTGGCCGACGCGGCAGCGGACGCGCCGACGGCATTAACTCCGTTGGCGGCATTCGAAGGCGCCCACGCCGGCGCATCCGCCTAGGCAAGCAGACAAAGGGAAGAAGCACGTAATGCTGATCGTTGTGGCACCGGACAAGTTCAAGGGAACTCTCACGGGCGCGGAAGTTGCCGCCTCGATCAGTGCCGGGGTGCGCCAGGCGCTGCCGCAGGCGCGCACCCTCACGGTGCCCGTCGCGGACGGCGGCGAGGGAACCCTCGCCGCCGCCCTGGAATGCGGCTTCGTGCAGCACCACGCGCAGGTCTCCGGCCCCACCGGGGAACCGGTCAGTGCGGCCTTCGGGCTGAAGGGGCACATCGCCATCGTGGAGATGGCCGAGGCCTCGGGCCTCGACCGCCTGCCCGGCGGGGTGAAGGATGCGATGGGCGCCAGCAGCCTGGGCACCGGCCAGCTGATCGCCGCGGCGCTGGACGCCGGGGCCACCGAGATCATCCTGGGCGTCGGCGGCAGCGCCTGCACGGACGGCGGGGCCGGCATGCTCCAGGGGCTGGGTGCGAGGCTGCTCGATGCCGCGGGCCACGAGGTGGCCCGCGGCGGCGGACCGCTGGGAACCGTGCACCGGGTCGATCTGTCAGGGCTCGATCCGCGGATCGCCGCCACCTCCTTCACGCTGGCGGCCGACGTGGAAAACCCGCTGACCGGGTCCAACGGCGCGGCCTTCGTATTCGCCCCGCAAAAGGGCGCAAGCGACGCCCATGTCATCGAGCTGGACGCGGCGCTGGGCCGCTTCGCGCAGGGCCTGGGTGCCGAACTCGGTGTGCAGCGCATCGCCGGCATCGCGGCGTCCCCGGGTGCCGGTGCCGCAGGAGGCGTCGGCTTCGCCGCGCTGGCGGTGCTGGATGCCACCCGACGCCGCGGCATCGACGTGGTGCTGGAACTGACCGGGCTGGAGACCGCGCTGGAGGGCGCGGCCGCCGTGTTCACCGGCGAGGGCAGCCTGGACACCCAGTCGCTGGAGGGCAAGACGCCGGTGGGAGTGGCCCAGCTGGCCGCCGCCCGCGGCATTCCCGTCTACGCCATATGTGGACGCAACCAACTTTCCACCGAGCAGGCAACATCCGCGGGCTTCACCGCGGTACGATCGCTGCTCGAGCTGGAACCAGATGTTGCCCGTTGCATGAGTGAGGGTGGATCTCTTGTGCAACGGGCGGCAACCCTCTTGGCCGAGGAATTCCTGGCCGCCCACGCGGCCAACACCTAGGGCCGGGCTACTCTTTCCCCAACCACCATTTTCCAATGCACGAGATGTAAGGATGCGATCATGGGCAACACCGAGCTCACCGAGGCAGGCACGCCGTCACCGGAAGCAAACACAGGCACCGACTTCGATCTGGTGATCCGCGGCGAGCAGATCGTCACCGGCGCCGGCACGGTCGCGCGCGAAATCGGGGTCCGCGACGGCAAGATCGTCGCCATCGAGCCCCTGGGCAACAACCTCGCCGGCGCCACGGTCATCGAGCTGTCCGCCGAGCAGGTCCTGATCCCGGGACTGGTCGACACCCACGTGCACATCAACGAGCCCGGCCGCACCGAGTGGGAGGGCTTCGAGTCCGCCACCAAGGCAGCCGCCGCCGGAGGCGTGACCACCGTGGTGGACATGCCGCTGAACTCCATCCCGCCGACCGTCAACGTCGAGGCACTGGAACTCAAGCAGGCAGCCGCACGGCCCAAGGCGTTCGTCGACGTCGGATTCTGGGGCGGTGCCATCCCGGGCAACAAGACCGATTTGCGCGAGCTGCACGACGCCGGCGTCTTCGGCTTCAAGTGCTTCCTGCTGCACTCGGGCGTCGAGGAATTCCCCTACCTCGAACCCGACGAGATGGAAGAGGACATGACCGAGATCGTGTCCTTCGACTCGATGATGCTGGTCCACGCCGAGGATTCGCGGGCCATCGACCGCGCCCCGAACGCCGAGGGCGACCACTACGACCGTTTCCTGGCCTCCCGCCCGCGCGGCGCCGAGAACGTCGCGGTGGCCGAGGTCATCGAGCGCGCCCGCTGGACCGGGGCCCGCGCCCACATCCTGCACCTGTCCTCCTCCGACGCCCTGCCGATGATCGAATCGGCCAAGCGCGACGGCGTGAAGCTGACCGTGGAGACCTGCCCGCACTACCTCACGCTGCTGGCCGAGGAAATCCCCAACGGCGCCACCGCCTTCAAGTGCTGCCCGCCGATCCGCGAGGCCTCCAACCGGGAACTGCTCTGGAAGGGCTTGGAAGACGGGATCATCGACTGCATCGTCTCGGACCACTCGCCCTCGACCATCGACCTGAAGGACGTCGAGAACGGCGACTTCGGCGTGGCCTGGGGCGGGGTTGCCTCGCTGCAGCTGGGCCTGGCACTGATCTGGACCGAGGCCAAGCGCCGCGGCATCAAGCTCGAGACCGTGCTGAACTGGATGTCCAAGCGCCCGGCGGAAATCGCCGGCCTGCACCACAAGGGCGCCATCGCGCTGGGCAACGACGCCGACTTCGCGTTCTTCGGGCCGGAGGACAGCTTCGTGGTCGACGTGGACAAGCTGCACCACAAGAACCCGATTTCCCCGTACCAGGGCAAGGTCCTGGCCGGCAAGGTCAGCCGCACCTTCGTGCGCGGCGTCGAGGTCGACTTCAAGACCCCGCACGGCAAGCTGATCCGCCGCGGCGAGGTCTAAACACCCGCCGCCACACCCTTCCGGGCCGCCCCGGCTTCCCCCGGTTTTTCCAACGCTCTCTTTGGTCAGTGAACATGTTGGAGGAACACGGTGGTGCCGAGGCGGCCCGGTCTTTTAACCCTGGACCGGTTTGTCGGTCGCTTTATCCAAGCGCTTTACTATATGCTTGTACGGCGCGGGCTCGTCCCGCGCATCGCACCACAACGAGGTGGTGCGCGACAATCTTGATCCCGCCGAAGTCGGGCTGCGGGCAGGAAGGGACGGCAATGAACTGGAAGCAGGCGAACTTCCTGGGCATGGGGCTCTCGGGGGTGTTGACGGCCCTCATCCTGGCCGTCCTGGTCTCCAACGGCGCCGGGGGACTGCACGAGTTCCGCCTGGTCAACACCCTGCTTCTGGTGGTGTTCAGCTTCGTGGTGCTCGCCGCGGTGTTCAGCGCGCTGGGGGCAAGGTTCCTCGGGTTTTCCTCCTGCCGCAATTGCATGCTTGCCGTGGGACTGGCCTGGGCGCTCTCGGTCCCCTTGTCGGCCTGGATCAACATGGGCGGGGCCACGGCGGAGGCCTTCGAGGTGTTCCCCGGCGACTGGGGCTGGGCACTGCTGCCCGCGCTGCTTTACGCCGGGTCCATCGCCGGACTGCAACTGGCCAACCGGCGCCGCGAAGCGGATGCCGCCTCGGCCCGGTGAGCCACGGTTCGATGTGCCTTCGGCCGCGAGTTTCTGCGGCTCAGCGGCTGGTGAAGCGGGTCCGGTAGGAGGTCGGCGTCGTGGCGTAGGCCGCGATGAAGTTCTGGCGGAACGTCACGGCGCTGCCGAAGCCACACGACTCGGCAATGCGGGCGATGCTCCAATTGGTGGTTTCGAGTAATTGGCGGGCGTCGTCGAGCCGGCGGCCCAGCACCCAGCGCGCCGGAGAAAGCCCGGTGACCTCCTTGAACCTGCGGGTGAAGTTGCGCTTGCTCATGGTGGCGTGCGCCGCAAGACTCTCCACCTCGAGGTCCTGGTCCAGGTTTGCCAGCGCCCATTGGATGGTCCTGCCCAGCGGCCCGTCCAAGTCGGGATCCGGCAGCGGGCGGGCAATGTATTGCGCCTGGTCCCCGTCCCGGTGGGGCGCAACGACGATTTGGCGCGCCACCGCCGCGGCGGCCGCCGAGCCCAGGTGCGTGCGCACGATGTGCAGGCAGGCGTCAAGGGCGGAAGCGGTGCCGGCCGAGGTGAGCACGTCGCCGTGGTCTATGTAGAGGGCGGAGTCGTTGAATTCCACGGCATGTGGCTTGGCAGCCACCGCCTTGGCGCCACCCCAATGTGTGACCGCCGTGCGGCCGTCGAGCACGCCGCTGCGCGCGACCGGGTAGGCGCCCAGGCACAGCCCCGCGATCGCGGCGCCGCGTCCGTGGGACTCGCGGACCAGTCTGATCAGGTCCCCGGACGGATCGGGTAGCTCCGAGAGCCAGGACGGAAACACCAAGAGGTCCGCATCGGCGGCAATCTCCGGACCGGAGACCTCGCCAATCAGGTAGCCCTCGGCGCTGCGCACCGGATGCCCCGATTCGCTAAAGACCTCGGTGGTCCAGTCATCGGCCAGGCCCAGCCGGGAGACCTCGCCAAAGACCAACAGCGGGGTCGCGAGGTGGAACATGGTGATTCCGTCAAAGGCATGGATGGCGATCTTCAGTTTGGCCCGTTTCCATCGAAGATGTGCAGATACGCCACTCACTGTACCCGAGGGCGCGATGCCATGCTGGGATGACCAACCAAACACCACGAATGGGAGCCCACCATGGCTGAACTGCGCCGCGCACTGGTCATCATCGACGTGCAGAACGACTACTTTGCCGAGGAAGGACCGCTCGCGATCCAGTACCCGGACCGCAACGAATCCCTGGCCAACATCACCCGGGCCATCGACCTGGCCGACGCGCAGGGCATGCCCATAGCCGTCGTCCAGCACCAGTACCCGGCCGGGGCACCGGTGTTCGCCGAGGGCTCCGAGGGCTGGAAGCTGCACCCGGAGATCGCCTCCCGCCGCAAGGACTCGTGGAAGCACCTGGTCAAGAGCTATGCCAGCGTCTTTGCCGGCACCGACTTCGAGGCTTGGCTGCGGGAAAACGACGTCGAGACCATCACCGTGGTCGGATACATGACCAACAACTGCGACCTGGCCACCGCGGCGGCCGCCGAGCCGCTGGGCTTCGGCGTGGAAATGCTCTCCGACGCCAGCGGCGCCATCCACCTGGCGAACGAGTCAGGCCAGGTCGGTGCGCAGCAGCTGCACGAGACGTTGATGGTGCTGCTGCACTCCAACTTCGCCACCGTCGCCACCACCGACGCCTGGGCGCAGTCCGTCGAGGGCGGAGCCGAACTGCCCAAGGGCGACCTGGGCTCCTCCGCGATGCAGGGACGAGCGGCATTCCAGCCCGTCGGCTGATGACGGCCGCTTCGTCGCACTGCGGCGAGTTGCCAAGAAAACCGTGGTGCGCAACGGGAACCAGGGCCGCAACCCGCGGTTTGCCGCGATAGGTCCTGACCCCGTTCCGCCGTCGGCGGTGCCCCTTACCGCCTGTGGCCAGGGGCACCACTGCTCCGGGGTGCGTTTACTCCGTCGGCGAGCCGGGGTTGCCGATCGGAAGCGTGCGCCACGCCCGCTTGGCCTTCCTCGGCGTCCAGTAATTGGAGGTCGTGATCCGGCGCTGGTCCAGGTCCCAGTGGGAAAGCAGGCGACGGATCTCCTGCGTGGCGGAACGCTCTCCCAACGCCAGGATCTCCACCTGGCCGTGGGCGGCCGGCAGGTCGCGCAGGGCATTGGCCAGCATGGCGCTGGTGGCGGAGGGCTCGCCCGAGCGGTGGACCCAATGCAGTGCCATGCCCGCGGGCCGGTCGATCTCGAACTCGTCCTGCGCGGAATCGACCTCCAAGATCACCTGGCCCACGGCGTTGCGCGGCAACATTTCCAGGGCCGCGGCGATGGCCGGGATGGCGGACTCGTCCCCGACATACAGGTGCTGCTCCGCCCCGGCATCCGGGCGGAACTTGCCCTTGGACTTCGAAAGCACCAGCAGGTCGCCCGATTTGGCCCCGGCCGCCCAGGAGCCACCGACGCCGTCGGTCCCGTGGACGAAGAAGTCGATTGCTATTTCACGGGCCGCCGGATCATGGCTGCGGATCGTGTATGAGCGGGAGACCGGCAGGTCCTCGCGGGCCAGGCGCCCGCGCAGTGAACGCATCTCATAGGGCGGGACCAATCCCAGGGCGGGGTTGGCGAAATGCACCTTGACGTGCTGGTCGGCCGCGCCGTTGGACTCGAAGTCGGCAAAACCCTCGCCGCCGGCAACAATGCGCACCATGCTTTGGCTCAGCCATTGGGTGCGCAGCACCTCGAGCACGATCTGCGAACCGCGCACCCGGGTGCGGACCGGCGCCGCGGTATCGGCAGGGGCTGGCCCGGCAACCGCAACCGCGTGCTGCGGTTCGGCGCCCGGCGCCGGCGGCAGCGGAGGCAGTGCACGGGGCCGTGCCTTGCGCAGCGCCTTGGTGGCCGCGGCGTAGGCGGCCCTGCCTCCGGCCTTCTCGGCGTCGCGCAATGTCGCGTCACGCAACGCCTTGGACAGCGTGATGCCGCCGTGCCGTGCCGCGCGCTTCAGCTTCTTCTTGGCTGCCTTCCGCCCGGCCCGCCGGCCAGCCTCAACTGCGGCCTCGAAGACCCGGGCGTGTTCGCGGGCCAGCGCCGGGGGCAGCTCGCCGGGATACACCGGGCGCTTGGGGTGTTTGTGGTGCGACATCTCGAGGGCTCCTCTCGACCGTGCGGGCATCTTGCGTATCCTCGAGTCTGGCCCGAGTGGCGCCCGGTTACAAGCGGACCGGCCCCGCAGTGCGGCCTCGGGTGACCGACCTGACCGGCTACCGGCGCTGGTTCATCCGCCCGAGCACCAGCGCGAGGGCCGGCCAGGCGCTGCGCCCGGCGCGGGTCCGGGCGAAAGCCCGCAGCCGCAGGTCCGGCTTGCGCAGCGGCAGGATGGCGATCCCTTCCTTCCGCGGGCGGTTTTCCGGAAGCAGCCCCACGCCGAGCCCGGCCAGGATCAGGTCCTCGACCAAGTCCAGGCTGTCGGCCTGGTGGCGCATGGCCGGGGCAAACCCGGCCATCGAGGACAGCAGTCGCAGCACCGTCTCGTCGGCGATGTTGCGCGAGTTCCCGATCCAGTCCCGGTCGCGGAAGGCGGAAAACACATCCGGCGCATCGGGCGCACCCGTGAAGCCTTCCGCATCGCTGCTGGGCACACCCAGGCCCCACGGCGTGCTCCACAAGTCCAGCGTTTCCACGCCGGGACCGGCCGAATCCGGGGCCAGGTTGTAGTCGTAGGTCAGGGCCAGGTCTACGTCGTCGGCGGCCAACAGCTTCAGCGCCTCGGCCGGTTCGTGCTCCAACACCACGATCCGCACCCGAGGATGATGCTCGGCCAGCTCCTTGATGATGGGCATCAGCGTGGTGCGGATCGCAGTCGCGAACCCCGCCACCCGCAGTGTGCCCGAGGGCTCGGCGGCGGGATCCAGGTCCAGCCTCGCCGCATCGATGGCGCCGAGGATGGTGTGCGCGTGCTCGGCCAGCCGTCGGCCGGCCGGGGTGAGCCGGACCCCGCGCCCGTCGGGTTCCAGCAACCGGGCTCCGGTTTCCCTCGAGAGCTGCGCGATCTGCTGGGAGACGGTCGAGGTGGTGGTTCCCAGAACGTCTGCGACGGCCCGCATCGAGCCCATGCGGGCAAGCTCGTAGAGGTATTGCAGGCGCCGGGTATCCATAATCTCCATTGTGCAGGAAACCTGGACGATATGTTGATGATTCTCGCGTGGACATGGATGACTTGCCTCGGCTCTACTGGGTCAATGACTTCAACACACGCATCCGCAGGCAAGACCGCCGGCGTTGGCTCCATGATGGCGTTTGCCGCGATGGGCTGCGTCCAGCTGGGCCTGGCGGCGTCGATCGGCCTGGCCGGGACCCTGGGCTCCGAGGGAGTCGCCTGGCTGCGCCTGGCTTGGGCCGCGGTGATCCTGGTGGCCATCGCCCGGCCCTGGAGGATGAAATTCACCCGTGCCACGCTGGGGATCTGTGCGCTGCTGGGCCTGGCCACCGCCGGCATGACGCTGGGCTTCATGAAGGCGGTGGAAACCATCGACCTGGGCACAGCGAGTGCCCTGGAATTCATGGGTCCGCTGGCCGTGGCCATCATCCAGGGCCGCGGCGCCGGGCGCTGGTGGGCGCTGGTCGCCGCCGCCGGAGTGCTCGGGCTGACCGAGCCCTGGCACGGTGCCGCGGATCCCGCCGGCGTGCTTTTTGCACTCGGCGGCGCGGTCTGCTGGGCCGTCTATGTCCTGCTCACCCAGCGCGCCGGGGACGCGGTAGACGGCCTCGGCGCCCTGGCCATTTCCATGCCCGTCGCGGCGGTGGCCGCAACGTTGGTGGTGGGCCCGGAGGTGATCGGGCGCATGGACGTGCAGGTGCTGGCCATAGGATTCGCGCTCGCGCTGCTGCTGCCGGTGATCCCGTTCAGCCTCGAACTGCTGGCGCTGCGCCGGCTGACCACCGCGGCGTTCGGCACGTTGATGTGCCTGGAGCCGGCCATCGCGATGGTCGTCGGGTTGCTGATCCTCCACCAGGTCCCGCGACCGGCCGCGATTCTTGGCATCCTGCTGGTCATCGTCGCGGGGATCGGTGCCACGCGCACCGGCCGTCGCGACCCGGCAAAGATCGCGCAACCGGCGGTTGCCGCGCAGTCCGTCCCGTAGACCACCCACGTCCGGAGTCGTGTGATGATCAACGCTTGAACGAGAGCCAACCTTGCGATGCGGGGAATTGCACGCGGCTCAACTTTCCATCAGTCGCGTTGAACCCCGTAATCCGTCAGTCAATGCCGCAGTTCGTGGAGTGACGGTTCGCATTTCTGTCGGACTGGCAAATCTGCCAGCGGCACTCTGTCTGGCACGCTCCCTGCATTTATTCGCAGTGGCCGGCCTGGCCCGGTTCAGTAGGCCGGTTCGGAGCCGTGGAGCGCCGCGGTGAGCAGTGCCGCCAGATCTTCCGCGGTGACGGTCCGGGGGTTGTTGGCCGGAATGGCCGGAAGAATGAGCGAAACAGCCTCGGGGATGTTTCCCGCCGCGAATCCGTAGTCCTTCAGCGCACGCGGCGCATCCAGCCGGGAGCGTAGTGCGTTGAGCCCACCAAGGGCGGTCGGGCTTCCAAATGCCGCTGCCATGCGGGCCTCTGCCCCGGGAGCCGCAGGCGCGTTGAAGGCCAGCACGTAGGGCAGCACCGTGGCATGGGTCTGGGCGTGGGGCATGTCGTAGGTTCCGCCGAGCACGTGGCAGATCTTGTGGTGCATCCCGGATCCGGCAGAGGCGAACGCCACCGCCGACAGGTACGCGCCGTAGAGGGCCTGTTCGCGTCCCTCGATGCCTGCGGGATCCGCCACAATTTCCGGCAGCCCGGCGGCAAGGGCCCGGATCCCCTCGGCGGCCAGCACCGCATTGATCGGGTCGGCGCGCGGCCCCCACATTGAGTCGATGCAGTGGGCCATGGCGTTCAAGCCCGAGGCCACCGACAAGCCGACCGGCAACGACGTAGTCAGCGCGGAGTCGTAGATGACGGTGGCCGGCAGCACGCGGGCATCGACACCCGTGGTCTTGCGTCCCGCCTCGGTCAGGCCCCAGACGTTGGTGGCCTCGGATCCGGCATAGGTGGTGGGTACGGCGACGATGGGCAGCGCGGTGTCCAGGGCGATGGCCTTGGCCAGGCCGACGGCCGACCCGCCACCGAGGCACACCAGCAGATCGATGCCGTTCTCCCGGGCGGCGGCGCGGGCCGTCTTCGCGCTGGCGATCGGCACGTGCTGGACGATGTCGGAATAGCGCAGCGCCACGGGGAGCCGTCGGGTCAGTTCGTCAACGGTGCCGGAATCGCGCCGCCCGGCGATCACCATCACCCGGGTGGCGTCGAACCTGGCAACCTCCGCCGCAAGGTGCTCGGCCGCCTTGCCGGTGCCGAAGAGGACCCGTTGGGGCAGGGTGTCGTGGCTGAAGATCATTCCCATGTTGGCAGTCCTTGGATTGTGGTCCCGTGCGGGGGACCGGAGACGTTGCCTGAAACGCTACCCGATAGGCAGGTGGTCCCTGTCGGCGGAACGAATTGTTCCGCCGACAGGGGCCACCTGTGAACCCCGGGGTTCTAGAGCGGGGAGTTGTTCAGCCGCGCCAGCAGGTCGGTGAAGCGGCGGACCTCGCCCGGTTCCCACTCCGCGAGCCGGTCATGGAGCACCCGGCGGGCGTCGGCCAGGTTCGCGTCGAAGCGTGCCCGTGCCTCAACGGTCATGGAGACCAGCAGGGCCCGCCCGTCGCTGGGATCCATGCTCCGGTCGACCAGCCCCAGGTGGTCGAGCTGCTTGATGGTCCGGCTCATCATGGCCTTGTCCACCTCCATCTCCTCGGCCAGGCACCCCTGCTGCCGGGGCCCCGAGCGGGAGAGGATGGTGAGCACCTTGAACCCCATGGGGGGCAGCTCCGGGTCGATGGCCGCGGCCCGGGCCCGGATGCTGTTGCGCGCGTTGACGAACATGGTCGCGAATTGCTTCTCGACCTCGTCGATCAGCGGAGCCATGACGGCGTCATCGGCCCTGGAGGGTTCCGCGACGGCGAAGGGATCGGCCACGGCGTCCATCTCAGCGGCGCGCCGAGGTGTTCTCGTCGTCCAGGCGCGGGGTCGCCGCGATGGCAGCCTCGCTGACCTCAACCAGGTTTGCCTCGGCGGCCTCGGCCTCCGCGCGCTGGTGGCGGGTCTGGGTGCCCAGCTCCAGGTTGGGCATGAAGGCCACGGCCAGGATGGTCAGGATGCTCAGCGGGGCCGCCACCATGAAGACGTAGGCCACGGCGTCGCCGTAGGAGGACTCGATGATGGAACGGACCGAATCGGGCAGGGCATGGACCGCGGGGATGTTCCCGGAGGCCAGCGAGGCCGCCAGGTCCTTGCCCTTGTCCCCGAGTGCGGCAATTGCGGCGCCCAGCTCGGCGCTCTTGGCGCCCATGAGGTCGGCGACCTTCGTGGCCATCAGTGCCCCAAGGACCGAGACGCCGATGGTGCCGCCCAGCGAGCGGAAGAACGCGATCCCGGAGGAAGCCACGCCGATCTCCGCCGGGGTGACGGCGTTCTGCACGATCAGCACCAGGTTCTGCATGACCATGCCCAGGCCGGCGCCGAGGACGAACATGTAGGTGGAGACCAGTACGAAGTTGGTGTCGTAGTGGATGGTGCCCAGCAGGTAGAGCCCTGCCAGCTGCAGCACCGAGCCGGTGACCATGATGGCCTTCCACTTGCCGTGCTTGGAGATCAGGGCTCCGGCGATGGTGGAGATGACCAGCAATCCGGCCATCATCGGGATGGTCATCAGCCCGGATTGGGTGGCGTTGGCGCCGCGGGCCAGCTGCATGTACTGGGCCAGGAAGACCGAGGTGCCGAACATCGACACGCCCACGGAGATCGAGGCGACCACCGAAAGGGTGAAGGTGTTGTTCTTGAACATGGTCAGCGGGATGATCGGCTCGGCGGCCTTGAATTCCACGATCACGAACGCGGCCAGCGCGGCAACGGCGCCGCCGACCATCCATGCGGTCGTGGCCGAGGCCCACTCGAAGTTCTTGCCGGCCATCGAAACCCAGATCAGCAGCGCCGAGACGCCGGCCGAAAGCAGCACGATGCCCGCGTAGTCGATGGACACCTTGCGCTTGGCCACCGCGGGCAGGTGAAGGGTCTTTTGGATCAGGATGATCGCGATGGCCGCGAAGGGCAGGGCGATGAAGAAGTTCCAGCGCCAGTTGATGGCGTCGGTGATGAATCCGCCGATCAGCGGTCCGCCCACGGTGCCAAGCGCCATGACGGCGCCGAAGAGGCCCATGTACTTGCCGCGCTCGCGCGGGGAGATGATGTCGGCCATGACGATTTGGGTCAGGGCTGTCAGTCCGCCTGCGCCCAGGCCCTGGAAGACGCGCATGGTGATGAGCATCGTGGTGTCCTGCGAGAACCCGGCGATGGCCGAGGCGACCACGAAGATCAGCAGCGAGAGCTGCAGCAGGAGCTTGCGGTTGGACAGGTCGGCCAGTTTGCCCCAGATCGGGGTGGAGATGGTGGTGGCCAGCAGGGTTGCGGTGACCACCCAGGTGTAGGAGGTCTGGTCGCCGGCCAGGTCGGAAATGATGACCGGGAGCGAGGTGGAGACGACGGTGCCGGCGAGGATCGAGACGAACATGCCCATGAGCAGGCCGGTCAGTGATTGCATCACCTGGCGGTGGGTCATGCCCGATTCGGACAACTGGGGCGCCGCCTTCGTGGCGCTGGGTGTCTGGGACAAAAGGGGACTCCAAAACAAGGGGGAAGATGGTTGATTGGTATCAACTATATTGAACTAGTTGCTGTTGCGCAACTAATTCCCCTGTGATCCGGGGCTCCTTGTCGGCGCTCGCCGGGCGCCGCGGGACGCGGAAGGAGCCGGGACGCCACTTGAACTGGTCCCGGCTCCTTCCGCCCGCAAGTGGCGGGCGCCGTGCTAGTTGCCGAACGCCGGGGGAGCGACGTCATGCGGTTCGAACGGCTCGGCCTCCGGCACGCGGTCCTTCGGCTCGGCCGGGACCGTGACGATGATCGCGGCGATCGCAATGACCACCATCAGCACGTTGAACAGCAGGCCGATGGCCCCGCCGAAGCGCAGCGCGACATTGTCCTGCCGGCCGATGAACAGGCCCCAGGACTGGATGAGTTCCGGGTTGACGGCCTGGCCGGCCACGTACAGGGCCGCGGAGATCGCCACCCCGATCGCGTTGCCCAGCGAGGAGGCCATCTTGTAGATGCCCGAGGCCGCGCCCACCTGGGCGTCCGGGACGTTGGAGAGCGCCGCGTCGGTGGACGGTGTCGCGTAGAAGCCCAGGCCCACCCCGAAGAGCGTGAAACCGATGACGGACAGCACGATGTACTGGTCGATGTACAAAAATGTCATCGAGCACATCAGGATGCCGACGCCGGTGATCATCGAGCCCCAGAGCATCGGCTTCTTCGGGCCGAAGCGCTGCAGCAGCTTCTCGCCCACCCGGATGGTGGCCAGGATCGCCACCAGGTAGCCCAGGGTGAGCAGGCCCGATTGCAGCGAGGACATCCCGGCCGCGACCTGCACCAGGCCCAGGGACACGATCAGCGTTCCGGCCGCGCCGTTGAGCAGGAAGTTGGACAGGGTGGCGCCGGTGAAGGTGCCGTTGGAGAACAGCTTCAGGTTCACGAACGCGCCGGCCCGGTGCGTCTCGATGTACAGGAAGACCAGCCCCGAGACCGCGGCCAGTGCGATCAGCCCCAGCCCGGCGAGGCTCAGCCAGCCCAAGGCCGGGCCCTGGGAGATGTAGATGTTGATCGAGACCAGCAGCACGATGAACGCGACCAGTCCGCCCCAGTCGAAGCCCTGCTCCACGGCGGCAGGATCACGCTCGGCCCGCGACTCGGGGGTGCCGCGCAGCAGCCACAGGGCGAGGATCGAAAGCACCACGGAGATCCAGAAGATCGAGCGCCAGCCCAGGAAGGTGGAAGCCATCAGCCCGCCGAAGAGCGAGCAGAAGCCGGAGCCGCCCCAGGAGCCGATCGACCAGAAGGACAGCGCGCGCTGCCGGGCCTTGCCCTCGTAGAAGGTCTTCACCAGCGCCATCGAGGAGGGCATGATGCAGGCCGCGGACAGGCCCTGGACCACGCGTCCGCCCAGCAGCATGGTGCTGGTCAGCCCGCCGAGGTTTTCCGGGGTCAGGGCGATCAGCAGCGAGCCGGCGATGGACAGCCAGATGCCGGCGTAGAGAATCTTGACCCGGCCGATCCGGTCGGCCAACCCGCCGGCGACAACGATGAAGATGCCGGAGAACAGCGAGGTGACCGACACCGCCAGGTTCGCCAGGGTCTCCTCCACGCCGAGCTGGCCGCGGATGCCGGGAATGACGTTGAGCAGGGTCTGGGCAAAGAGCCAGAAGTTGATGACCGCCAGGACGATGCCCAACAGCCACTTGTCGGTGGGCTTCCAGGCGGTGGTCGCCGGGGAGTGGGTTTCAGCGCTCATGGTGTTCCACGTTCCTTCTCTCAGTTCTTCTTGCCCAGGTAGGCCAGTGCGGCGATGACTTGGGTGCGGGTGGCGGTTTCGAGCGTGGGGTCGATGGCGGGGGCGAAGAAGGGGGAGTGGTTCGCGGGGATGTCGGAGGACACCGTCCCGCTTGCCACCGCCTTGCGGTAGGCCTCGGCCGGGACGCAGCCAACCGTCCAGTACGTGTAGGGGATGCCGAACGCGTCGGGGATGGTGCTGAAGTCCTCCGAGGCGGTGGCCGGGTCGGCGCGATGGACCTGACCGTCGGGGAAGTGTTCGGTGAAGGCCCGGGTGACGGTTTCGTTCACCTCGGCATCGTTGCTGGTGAGCGGGAACTGGTCGTAGTACTCGAACTCCGGCTCCTTCGGGGAACCGGCCGCGGCGCATTCCCCGCGCACGATCCGCTCGATGGAGGCCATCACGTGCTTGCGCAGCTCCGTGTCATAGGTGCGGATGTTCAGCCTCAGTTCGGCCCGGTCGGGGATGATGTTGGCGGTGGTCCCGGCGTTGGACGCACCGACCGTCACCACCGCGAACTGACCCGGCCGGGTCTCCCGGGACACGATGGTCTGCAGCTTCAACACGATCGAGGCGGCCAGCACCACCGGGTCCACCGAGTTGTGCGGCATGGAGCCGTGGGCGCCGCGGCCGTGGACGGTGATCTTCAGGCTGTCGCCGGCGGAGAGGATCGGCCCGGCGGTGGTGCCGATCATCCCGGCCTCCATGGGCATCACGTGCTGGGCCAGGGCGACGTCGGGACGCGGCAGCTTGTCGACAAGCCCGTCGGCGACCATGGCCCTGGCCCCCGCGGCGGTTTCCTCGGCCGGCTGGAAGAGCGCGATGTGCGTCCCGGACCAGGCGTCCCGGTGGTCGGCCAGCACCTTCGCGGCGCCCAGCAGGGTGGCCATGTGCATGTCGTGCCCGCAGGCATGCATGACGCCCGCGACGGTGGAGGAATACTCCAGCCCGGTGTCTTCCGTGACCGGAAGCGCGTCCATGTCGGCGCGGGCAAGGACCACAGGTCCGTCGCCGTTGGCCAGCACCCCGACCACGCCGGTGCCGCCGATCCGCTGGATCTCGTATCCCAGGGTGCCGAGTTCGGCCGCGATGCGTTCGGAGGTCTCGTGTTCCTGCAGGCCGAGCTCCGGATGGCGGTGGAAATGCCTGTACAGCTCGCGTTGCCACTCCAACTGCTTTTCCAGCGAGCTGAAAACAGCTTGATAGCTCATGCTTCGGCCTTCCGTCCCGGCCGCGAACGGACGTTGCCGGATGCTGGGTGCCTCGTCCGCGGATCCACAAGGCCAAATGTATTCCCGCCGGGAGCACGCTGTCCATGTCAGCGTGGTCTTTTCGCGAGACATTCACGGCAGCGAACGGCGTGCTCCGAGGGCGGCCAAGGTCTGGCCTGCCGGTTCCGGCGCGAAAATACCGCGGGCGGCATGTGGGGGCTCGCGCGCCTTGACAGTGTTTTGTGAGACGTGACATAGTCGGAACATGAACCTGTCAGACAGCCGGGCAGCCGGACCGCAGCCGATCGTGAGAGTCAGCGCGGCCGAGGCCGTCTTTACCTCCATCCGCGACGCCATCGAGTCCGGCGAACTGCCCGTCGGCAGCAAGTTGAGCGCCGAATCGGTGCTTGCCGCCCAATACGCGGTCAGCCGCTCGGTCATCCGCGAGGCCCTGCGCTCCTGCGCTGCACTCGGGCTCACCCAGACCCAAACCGGCAAGGGCACCTTCGTCATTGCCCCGCGCGCCGGCGGCGACCTGGTGCTCGGGGCCTTCTCCGCGCGCAGCCTCATGGAGGCACGCCCGCACATCGAGATCCCCGCGGCGCAATTCGCCGCCACCCGCGCCACCGCCGACCAGCTTCTCCAGCTGCGCGGCATCATCGAGGCCATGGAAGACGAGGACGACCCGGAAATGTGGGTCACGCTCGATGCCAGCTTCCATGCCACCATCGCCGCGGCCAGCGGCAACGGCGTCTTCGCCCGCGTGGTCAACGACATCCGCGACGCGATGGTCAACCAGTCCGAGACCATCAACCTCATCACCGGCCGCCAGCACCCCTCGCACGCCGAACACCGCGAGATCCTCGCGGCCATCGAAGCCGGCGACGGACCCGCGGCCGGGAAGGCCATGGCCGCACACCTGGCCGCCGTCGACGAAGCCCTGACCCTGATCCTTGGAGTGGGCAAACCGTGAACCTCGCCAATTTCCCCGGCCACGCTCCGCTCGCCGTGCAAACCCGCGGCCAGCTGGTGGAAAGCGTCCACTACGGCTCCCTGGCGGCCCTGGATCCACACGGCACCACCGTGCTCACCCGCGGGGAACCCGGAGCCCGGATCTACCCGCGTTCGGCCCTGAAGCCGCTCTTCGCCGTGGCCATGGTGCGCGCCGGGCTCGAGCTGCCCGCCGAGCAGCTCGCCCTGGCCGCCGCCAGCCACTCCGGCTCCGCCGACCACCAGGACCTCGCCGCCAAGATCCTCGCCGAGGCCGGGCTGGATCCCGCGGCGCTGCGCAACTCCACCGACCTGCCCTACGGGACCGCCGAACGCCACGCGTGGATCCACGCCGGCAACGGCCCCACCCAACTGGCCCAGAACTGCTCGGGCAAGCACGCCGCGATGCTGGCCGCTTGCGTGCTCAACGGCTGGGACACCGATACCTACCTGCACCACGACCACCCGCTGCCCACCCTCATCCGGGCGGTCGTCGCCGAACTCACCGGCGAGGACGTGACCATCACCAGCACCGACGGGTGCGGCACCGAGGTCTTCGCACTCTCCCTGACCGGCATGGCCAGGGCATTCTCCAGGCTGGTCACGGCCACCGGGGGCACCGCCGAACGCCGGGTCGCCGACGCCATGCGCGCGCACCCGCTGATGGTTGCCGGTATCGGGCGCGATGTCACGGCGCTCATGGAGGCCGTGCCCGGGCTGCTGGCCAAGGACGGGTTCGAGGGAATCCAGCTCATCGCCCTGCCCGACGGCTCCGCGGTGGCACTGAAGATCTCCGACGGGTCGGACCGGGCGCGCATGCCGGCCGCCGTCCCCGCCTTGCTGGCCCTGGGCGTGGCGCCCGGGCCGCTGGAACCCTTCAACAACCTCCCCGTGCTCGGCGGCGGCCACCCGGTCGGCACCCTGTCCGGGCTGCCCCTCAGCTAGCGCCGCTCCCGGGGCCGCAACACGGCCCCACCCACAACGCACCACCGCGCGCTGCCTTGTCGTGCCCAAAAACAGCCCTTCCAACGCAGCGCACCATCCATCGCCCACGCACCGCCCCAGCACAGGAGAACCTCCCGCCATGAACGAATCCACCGCCACCTTGCAGGCCACGGCCCCCCAGGGCACCCGCAGCGAACACGATTTGATCGGCGACCGGGACATTCCCGCGCACGTGTATTGGGGCGTGCACTCGCTGCGCGCCGTGGAAAACTTCCCGATCACCGGCCAGCCGCTGTCCACCAACACCAACCTGGTGGTGGCCCTGGCCATGGTCAAGCAGGCAGCAGCCCGGACCAACCTGGAACTGGGCCTGCTCGACGCGCCCCGCGCCGAGGCCATCATCGCCGCCTGCGCCGAAATCATCGGCGGCAAGCTGCACGACCAGTTCGTCGTCGACGTGATCCAGGGCGGCGCCGGGACCTCCTCGAACATGAACGCCAACGAGGTCATCGCCAACCGGGCGCTGGAGATCATGGGCCACGCCAAGGGCGAATACCAGTACCTGCACCCCAACGACCACGTGAACCTCAGCCAGTCCACCAACGACGTCTACCCCACCGCGGTGCGCGTGGCCACGATCTTCGCCGCGACCTCGCTGGTCGGTGCGATGGAGCACCTCGGCGCGGCCTTCGCCGCCAAGGCCGTCGAGTTCCGCACCGTGGTGAAGATGGGCCGGACCCAGCTGCAGGACGCCGTGCCGATGACCCTGGGGCAGGAGTTCAACTCCTATGCCGTGACCCTGGGCGAGGACCGCTTGCGGCTGGCCGAGGCCACCTTGCTGGTCCACGAGATCAACCTCGGTGCCACCGCCATCGGCACCGGGCTCAACGCCCCGGCCGGCTACTCGGCCCTGGCCTGCACCCACCTGGCGGAGATCTCCGGGCTGAAGCTGGAAACCGCGTTCGACCTGATCGAGGCCACCGCCGACGTCGGCGCCTTCGTGCACCTCTCCGGGGTGCTCAAGCGCGTGGCCGTCAAGCTCTCCAAAATCTGCAACGATTTGCGCCTGCTCTCCTCCGGCCCGCGCGCCGGCCTGGGCGAGATCGACCTGCCCGCGGTGCAGTCCGGCTCCTCGATCATGCCCGGCAAGGTCAACCCGGTGATCCCCGAGGTCGTGAACCAGGTGGCCTACGAGGTCATCGGCAACGACGTGACCATCACGATGGCCGCAGAGTCCGGGCAGCTGCAGCTCAACGCCTTCGAGCCGATCATCGTGCACAGCCTGACCAAGTCGATGCGCCACCTCGAGGCCGCCTGCACCACGCTGGCCGACAAGTGCATCGTCGGGATCACCGCGCACGAGGACAAGCTGCGGGCCCAGGTGGAAAACTCCATCGGCCTGGTCACCGCGCTGACCACCCAACTGGGCTACGCAGCCTCAACCAGGATCGCCATGGAGGCGCTGTCCACCGGACGCGGCGTGGCCGAACTGGTCCTGGAACACGGACTGCTCTCCGCTTCCGAACTGCGCGAACTCTTGCGCCCCGAGCGCCTGGCCAATCTCAGCGAATAGCTGTTCCCTCCGCCGGTTTCCGGGCACACCCGCCCGCAACCGGCGCCCCGCCCGCGGCCCACCCCCGCCGCGGCCTTCACGACCCGTTCCGCCATCACGCACCACCTTGCAAGCAAGCCCCCACGACATCCACTCCCCGAGAGGCCCACGCGCATGACACGTGAAAACCCCACACCCGGCCCCGCGCCGCGTTCCGGAAACACCCTGGCCGACGGCCGGCCGAAGTCGGCATTGACCGCCGAGGACGCCGGCATGCACAAGGGGCTGAAATCCCGCCAGATCCAGATGATCGCGATCGGCGGGGCCATCGGCACCGGCCTGTTCATGGGTGCCGGCGGCCGGCTGGCCGGCGCCGGCCCGGCATTGATGTTCAGCTATGCGGTCTGCGGGTTCTTCGCGTTCCTGATCCTGCGCGCGCTGGGCGAACTGGTCGTCCACCGCCCCTCCTCGGGTTCCTTCGTCTCCTACGCCCGCGAGTTCTTCGGCGAGAAGGCAGCCTTCGTCACCGGCTGGCTGTACTGGCTGAACTGGGCCATGACCGCGATCGTGGACATCACCGCGATCGCGCTGTACATGAACTTCTTCGCCAAGTACGTGCCGTGGATCGGCGCGGTCCCGCAGTGGACCTGGGCGTTGGCGGCGCTGCTGCTGGTGCTGGGGCTGAACCTGGTCTCGGTGAAGGTCTTCGGCGAGCTGGAGTTCTGGTTCGCGTTGATCAAGGTCGTCGCGCTGGTGGCGTTCCTGGCCGTGGGCGTCTACTTTGTCATCTTCGGGTCTCCGGTCCCCGGGCACGAGGTCGGCTTCTCGCTGATCGCGGACAACGGCGGGTTCTTCCCCAACGGCCTGCTTCCGGTGGTCGTGGTGATGCAGGGCGTGGTGTTCGCCTACGCCTCGATCGAGCTGATCGGCACCGCGGCCGGGGAGACCGAAAACCCGGAGAAGGTCATGCCCAAGGCCATCAACACCGTGATCATCCGCATCGCCGTGTTCTACGTCGGCTCCCTGGTGCTGCTCTCGCTGCTGCTGCCCTACAGTGCCTACAAGGCCGGCGAATCCCCGTTCGTGACGTTCTTCGGGTCCATCGGCGTCGCCGGCATGGACTCGATCATGAACCTGGTGGTGCTCACCGCGGCGATGTCCTCGTTGAACGCCGGGCTGTATTCCACCGGGCGCATCCTGCGTTCGATGGCTCTGGCCGGATCCGCGCCGCGCTTCGCCGCGCGGCTGAACAAGCGGGGCGTGCCCTACGGCGGCATCGCGCTGACCACCGTGGTCGCAGGCCTCGGAGTGGTGCTCAACGCGATCGTTCCGGCACAGGCCTTCGAGATCGTGCTGAACATGGCTGCGCTGGGCATCATCGCCTCCTGGGGCATGATCGTGCTCTGCCAGCTGGCGCTGTACCGCCTGTCCCGGCGCGGGGAAATGGCCCGGCCGGCCTTCCGCATGATCGGGGCGCCCTACACCGGGTACCTGACCCTGGCCTTCCTGGCCGCGGTCATCGTGTTGATGGCCTTCGACTCGCCGGTGGGCACCTGGACCGTGGCCTCGATCATCGTCATTGTCCCGGCGTTGATGATCGGTTGGTACGCCTCCCGCGGGCGCATCGCCGACATCGCCGCGGCACGCGATGCGGCCGACGAGCGCTACGAAGTCGCGCTTTCCGCCTCCGGGCCGGAGGCCTGAGCCACCCGGCACCCGGCGCCCGCACCCGCCCCCGCAAGCACCTTGCGGGGGTGCGGTTGTGTTGCGGCGACGGTGCCCGGCGGCGCCGCGGCAGCGGGCCGCCCGGGGTCCGGCGCCAAGCCGGTTACTTTCCCCCGCGCCTCTGCTACCCTCGCAGCATGAGGCACCCATCATGCGTTGCTTTGCCACCCCTCATCCACCCCGATCCAGCCTTCCGCAGAGGTGCGCCATCTGCCGGCGCGCCCCGCGGGTCCCGGCGATGAGCACCATCCAGGGCGGCGGCTGGGAAACCACCGCCCGTGCCCGCGGGCAGGCCGAAGACGCCGACCTGGGGCGATGGCTCTACACCCTGCAGCTGGAACGCGAGGAAGACCGCAAGTCGTTGGTCAACAACGCCGCAGGCCTGGTCGTCGGGCTGATTGTCGCCACCGCCAGCATCATGTTCCTGGTGCGCGCCCATCCCGCGGTGCCCGGATTGAAGCTGGGCGGGTTGGCACTGAGCGTCCTGGGGCTGGGGTTCGTGGCGGTGTGCGGCTACCGGATGCTCTTCCGGGACCGCGAGGGCATCCGCGGGATCCTGCTGGGCCACGTCTACGAGGCGGGCCTGGTCCTCGAACGCACCCGGGGCCCCAGCCACGTGGTGCCCCGGGACACCGGCATCCTGCGCCACGTCGCCTGGGACGCAGGCGGGGACGAACGCGCGCGCGACCAGCTGTGGATCACGCTGCCCGATGGCTCCGTGCGCGGCATCGAAACCTGGAGCGGGTTCGAATGCCGGCAGCTGGCGCAGCTGGCCACGCACTTCGGGATGCCGGACGAACCGGAACGCATCGCCCCGGTCCATCCCGCAGACATCCCCGAACTCCTGTAGCGGGGAGGCAGGGAAGCGGCTAGATGCCGAGTTCCTCGCGCAGACGGGCCACATGCCCGCCGGCGGCGACGTTGTACTCGGCCAGCGAGACCAGGCCGTCGCCGTCGACCACCACGGTGCTGCGCAGCGTGCCGGAGGACTTCTTGCCGTTGAACTCCTTTTCCCCGTACGAGCCGTAGGCGGTGGCCACCGCAAAATCGGGATCCGAAAGCAGCGGGAAGTTCAGCGATTCGGCAGCGGTGAACGAGGCCAGGGCCTCGCCCTGGTCCGGGGAGATGCCCAGGACCTCGTACCCGGCGCCCCGCAGCGAGTTCAGGTTGTCCCGGAAGTCGCAGGCCTCGGTGGTGCAGCCGGGGGTGGCCGCCTTGGGGTAGAAGTACACGACGACGTTCTTGCCCGCGTAGTCGCCCAGCGAGACCTGCCGGCCGGTGGCATCGGCCAAGGTGAATTGCGGTGCGCGCTGCCCAACGGCCAGCGGTGATGAAAGTTCAGACACAAGCGACTCCATTCGTTTCCACATCCTGATAATTCAATTTCATCCTATTGCTTGTGTGGCGGACCAACAAGGGGTGAACGAGGGTGAAAACCACGCATTGCACACCCGTCGGGGCACCGATCGGGCCCGCATACCGCGCGCGATGTACGCGGGGGGCAAAAAGTCAGTCTTAGGGAGGGTCAAACCGTGGGGCATCGAGGGTAGAGTGACCAATGCTTGGCTGAAAAATGCCGCGTTGCCGCCCTCGCGGGGCCACCAAACCATGGTGGATTCGTGCGGCTAAAAAATCATGAGGACACTGCCTGATGCTCTTAAAGCTCATACTTAGACATTCGAAACCCTACAAGTGGTGGATTGCCGCCGTGCTGTTCTTCCAGCTCGCCACCACCATCGCCACACTCTTCCTGCCCAGCCTCAACGCCCGCATCATCGACACCGGCGTGGTCAAGGGCGACACCGACTTCATCTGGCGCACCGGCGGCGTGATGCTTGCCGTCGCATTCGTCCAGGTGCTCACGGCCATCGCCGCCGTGTACTTCGGCGCGAAGACCGCCATGGCCATCGGCCGCGACCTGCGCCATTCCGTCTTTGACGCCGTCACCGGGTTCTCCGCGCAGGACGTGAACAAGTTCGGCGCCGCAACGCTGATCACCCGCGGCACCAACGACGTGCAGCAGGTGCAGATGCTGGTGCTGATGGGCCTGAACTTCATGGTTTCCGCCCCCATCATGTGCATCGGCGGCATCATCATGGCGCTGCGCGAGGACGTCGGCCTGTCCTGGCTGGTCTGGGTCTCCGTGCCCGTCCTGCTGGTGGTCGTCGGCGTCCTGGTCATCTTCCTGATGCCGCTCTTCCGCCAGATGCAGGACCGCATCGACGGGATCAACGGGGTGCTGCGCGAGCAGATCACCGGCATCCGCGTGGTGCGTGCCTTCGTGCGCGAACCCCACGAGACCGAGCGCTTCGAGGAAGCCAACGCCAAGCTCACCCGCGTGGGCGTGAAGGTCGGCAACCTCTTCGTGTTGATGTTCCCGCTGATCGGCATGATCCTGCACATCGCCACCGCCTCCGTGCTGTGGTTCGGCGGGCACCGCGTGGAGACGGGCGAAATGCAGGTCGGCGCGCTGACCGCCTTCCTGCAGTACCTGCTGCAGATCCTCATCGCGGTGATGATGGGAACCTTCATGGCCATGATGATTCCCCGTGCCATCGTCTGTGCCGAGCGCATCGACGAGGTCACCACCATGGCCCCGTCGCTCACCGACCAGCACGAGCACGTGACCGAGATGGACGCCCCCGGAACCATCGAGTTCCGCAACGTCACCTTCGGCTACCCCGGTGCCGAGGCGCCGGTTCTCAACAACATCTCCTTCACCGCCCGTCGCGGCGAAACCACCGCCATCGTCGGGTCAACCGGCTCGGGCAAGAGCACGCTGCTGAACCTGATCCCGCGGCTCTACGACGCGAGGGAAGGCCAGGTGCTGATGGGCGGGGCCCCTGTCACCAAGCTGACCCGCGCGCAGATTTCCGCCTCGGTGGCCACCGTCCCGCAGCGCCCCTACCTCTTCTCCGGAACCGTGGCCTCCAACCTGCGCTTCGGCGCGGAGCACGCCAGCAACGAGGAGCTGTGGGACGCCCTGCGCACCGCCCAGGCCGAGGACTTCGTCGCAGCACGCGAGGACGGCCTGAACGGGAAGATCTCCCAGGGCGGCACCAACGTCTCCGGAGGACAGCGTCAACGCCTGTGCATCGCCCGGGCCCTGGCCGCGAAACCCGAGGTCTACCTCTTTGACGATTCCTTCTCCGCCCTCGACGTGGCAACCGACGCGCACCTGCGGGCCGCGCTGAAGGAACCCACCAAGGATGCGGCCGTCATCATCGTCGCCCAACGCATCTCCACGATCACCTCGGCCGACCAGATCCTGGTCCTGGACCACGGCGAAATCGTGGCCCGCGGAACGCACGAGGAACTCCTGGAATCCTCGGAAACCTACCAGGAAATCGTGACCAGCCAGCTGGCAGTGGAGGAGGTGGCCTAAATGGCAAAACGTACCAAGAAGGAAACGACAGCGGTCGTGGAACCAACCGACGAGATCGACGAGTTCGACACGGCAGGGGCCTCCGACATGTTCGGGGACTCGATGCCGGTCCGCAAGGCCAAGCACTTCTGGCCCTCGGCCAAGCGCCTGGTGGGGCTGCTGGCCCCGCAAAAACTCGGCATGACCGTGGTCCTGCTGCTGGCGGCCGCCGGCGTGGTGCTTTCGGTGATCGCACCGAAGATCCTGGGCCAGGCCATGGACGTGATCTTCGCCGGAGCCATTGGCGGGAACATGCCCGCCAACGTCCCGGTGGAGCAGGTCGTTGAGGGGCTGCGCGCCTCCGGGCAGAACGACTTGGCCGAGATGATGTCCAAGATGAACCTCATCCCCGGCGTGGGCATCGACTTCCCGCTGCTGAGCCGCTATATCCTCATCGTGCTCTCCATGTACTTCGTGGCTTCGCTGTTCATGTGGGCCTCGGGCTGGTTGCTGAACCGCCTGGTCATGAAGGTCGTCTACGGCCTGCGCCGCGACGTGGAAACCAAGCTCAACCGGCTGCCGCTGAACTACTTCGACACCCGCCAGCGCGGGGACCTGCTTTCGCGGGTCACCAACGACGTGGACAACATCCAGAACGCGCTGCAGCAGGCGATCAGCCAGCTGGTGCAGTCGCTGCTGACGGTCATCGGCATCATCATCATGATGTTCATCATCTCCTGGCAGATGGCGCTGATTGCGCTCATCGCACTGCCGCTGTCCGCGGTCGCCGCGGGTGTCATCGGCTCGCGCGCCCAGGGATTGTTCACCGCGCAGTGGAAGAACACCGGCGCGCTGAACGGGCAGATCGAGGAGTCCTTCTCCGGCCACGACCTGATGAAGGTCTTCGGCCGCGAGCAGGACATGCTCGACCGCTTCCACGAGAAGAACGAGGAGCTCTACAAGGCATCCTTCGGCGCCCAGTTCGTCTCCGGCATGATCTTCCCGGTCATGAACTTCATCTCCTACCTGGCCTACGTCGGCATCGCCGTGGTCGGCGGGCTGCGCGTGGCCTCGGGGCAGATGTCCCTGGGCGACGCGACCGCGTTCATCCAGTACTCGCGCGAGTTCACCCAGCCGCTGGGGCAGATGGCCGGCATGGCCAACATGCTCCAGTCCGGCGTGGCCTCCGCGGAGCGCACCTTCGAGCTGCTGGATGCCGACGAGCAGGACGAGGACACCGTCACGGCGTCGCTTCCGGCGCGCACCGACGGCCACGTCGAGTTCGAGCACGTCACCTTCTCCTACTCGGAAGACAAGCCGCTCATCGAGGACCTGTCCTTCGAGGCGCACCCCGGGCACACCGTGGCCATCGTCGGACCCACCGGCGCAGGCAAGACCACGCTGGTGAACCTGGTCATGCGCTTCTACGAACTGAATTCCGGGCGCATCACCCTGGACGGGGTGGACGTGACCCAGATCAGCCGCGCCGACCTGCGCTCCAAGGTCGGCATGGTGCTGCAGGACGCGTGGCTCTTCGGCGGCTCCATCCTGGAGAACATCCGCTACGGGCGCCTGGAGGCCACGGACGAAGAGGTCATCGAGGCGGCCAAGGCCACCTTCGTGGACAGGTTCGTCCGCGCACTGCCCGAGGGCTACGAGACGGTCATCGACGAGGAAGGCACCAACGTGTCGGCCGGCGAGAAGCAGCTGATCACGATCGCCCGCGCGTTCGTGGCCAACCCGTCGCTGCTGATCCTGGACGAGGCGACCTCCTCGGTGGACACCCGCACCGAGCTGCTGGTGCAGAAGGCCATGGCGGCGCTGCGCAGCGACCGGACCAGCTTCGTGATCGCGCACCGGCTCTCCACCATCCGCGATGCCGACACCATCCTGGTGATGGAAGAGGGCAAGATCGTGGAACAGGGCAACCACGAGGTGCTGCTCGCGGCCCGCGGTGCGTACTACCGGCTCTACCAGTCGCAGTTCGCCGGCCCGGCCGAGAACGTCGACGCGGAAGCTGCCGGCGGCGGAGCCCCGGTGCTGACGGGCATTGAGCCCGGCGCGGCCGAGTCCCGGCTGGACGCCAACGGCTAGCACCCACTGGCTCGCTGGTGGCCCCGGGCGCGATGGATTCAACATCCATTGCACCTGGGGCCACCTACGTTTGGTCCGGGTTGCCGATTTCGGGCCCGTGCCCGGTCACACAATGATTGATCGGGCCTTGACCGCGGAACACCGCCCTTACTATCACTTTCAGCGACGAGATCAGTGCGCACGACCGATGGGCTAGGCTTGCGCGAGTGACAGTTTCAACCGGCTCCGCCCCGCAACAAACCCCGCGCAATGCCCCGTCCGTGAAGGCCCCGCAGGCCGCCGGGCGCGGATCGTCGATGGGGTTCCGGGCCGACATCCAAGGGCTGCGCGCGATCGCCGTGCTGATGGTGGTCATCCACCACCTGCGCCCCGGCGCACTCAGCGGCGGATTCATCGGCGTGGACATGTTCTTCGTGATTTCCGGGTACCTGATCACCGCGCACCTGTTCCGGGAAATGCGCGCCACCGGAACCATCAAGCTGGCAACGTTCTGGGCCAGGCGCATCCGCCGGCTGCTGCCGCTGGCCTTCACGGTGCTGCTGGCCAGCGCCGGGTTGGTGTATTTCTTCATCCCCGCCACCGAGCATGGCACGATGTTCAAGCACATTGCCGCTTCCGGGCTCTACGTGGAGAACTGGGCGCTGGTTCTGGACGCCACGGACTACTCCGCCGCCGGGCAGATGGCCACCGCGGTGCAGCACTACTGGTCGCTCTCGGTGGAGGAACAGTTCTACCTCGCCTGGCCGCTGCTGCTCTTGGGCGGCGCGTTCATCGCCGGGAGGCTGCTGCCCCGATTCGGGCCACGGGCCGGCATCGGCAGGCACACCTTCGCCGGGCCCGGCACCCGGCAGCTCTTCCTGGGCGTCATCGGCGCGATCATGGTGCTTTCCTTCGCCTACGGGCTCTGGGTCACCGCTGCCAGCCCGCAGGCGGCCTACTTCGACACCGCCGGGCGGGCTTGGCAATTCGCCGCCGGCGGCATCGTGGCGCTGCTCTGCGTGAACCGCGGGATCGGCGGTGCGCTTGGGTTCCTGCTCGGTTGGGGAGGCCTGGCCGCCCTGCTGGCCGGCGCGGTGCTGATCCCCACCGAGACCCGTTTCCCCGGCACCATGGCGCTGGTTCCGGTGCTCGGCACCGCCGCGGTGCTTGCGGCCAGCGGCACCGAAAGGCCCGGGCTGCGCATCTTCTCCCACTCCACCTGGCTTTCGATCCGGCCCGCGCGCTGGGTCGGGGACATCAGCTATGGCGCGTACCTGTGGCACTGGCCGCTGATCATCGTCGCGCCGTTTGTGCTGCACACCGAACCCAAGTGGTACCACGAGGCCGGCATCCTGGCGCTGACCCTGGCCCTGGCCTGGATCTGCCAGCTGCTCATCGAGGACCCGCTGCGCTTCGGGACGTGGCTGAAGCCGGTGCGCAACGCGTTCGTCTTCGCCCTGGCCGGGATGCTGGTGCTGGCCTCCCTGGCCTGGGCGGGAACCGCCGCCTCCGCGCAAAGTTCCAACCTGCCCCGGATGGATGTCAGTTCGAAGTGCTACGGCGCCGGAACCATGGAACACCCCAAGGACTGCCTGCCCGTGGCCTCGGACTTCGCCCCCTACCCTTCGGCGGTCGCGGTGTCCCAGCAGGTGCGTGCCCCCCTGTTCCCGGGTTGCGAGACCGACACGCTGCAGGTGGGCGAGTCCAGCTGCCGGCTGGGCAACACCGCCAACCCCACGCTGCGCGTGGCCGTGGTGGGGGACTCCCACGCCTCGGCCTGGCTGCCGGCCCTGGCGGTGATCGCCAAGGCGCGCGACTGGGAACTGGTCACGCACATCCGCTCCGGCTGCTCGCCCTCGGTTGCCGCGCTCAAGGGTGCGGAGAAGCTCAGCGGCGCGGCCGAACGCCTGTGCACCGAATCGGTGCGCGCGCTGGGACCGGGTCTCGCCGCGGATCCGGGCATCGACGCGGTCATCGTCGCCGCGCAGGGCAACAAGCGCAGCTGGATCTCCTCCCCGGGCTACGAGTTCAAGGATCCGGCCACCGAGGGCTTCACCAGACTCTGGAAGCAATGGACCGACGCCGGCAAGACCGTCGCGGTGATCGGCGAGGTGCCGCGGCTGGGCAACAAGAACGTGCCCACCTGCGTGGCCTCGAACCCCGGTGACCCGCTGGCCTGCTCGGTGACCCGCAAGCAGGGCCTGTCGATCCGGCACAACCTGCAAAGGGCGCTGGAAGCCGACTCGGCCCCGGCCGGCATCGTGCGCGCGGACCTGACCGATTCGATCTGCTCGGAGGAAACCTGCTTCGCCGTCATCGGCTCGCTGATCACCTACTACGACCAATCCCACCTCTCCCACGACTTCTCCGCCTCGCTGGCACCCCGGCTGGCCGGCGAACTGGAGAAGAACCCCGTCTTCGCCACCGGCAGGTAGGCACGGCGGGCGGCGGATGCCCCGGGGATGGGGCCACCGGACCCGGTGACGTCAAGCCGCCTGCCGGTGAGAAAGCCAACGTGCGCTTCGGCGGGAATCGTCCGCGCCGCCGCATAAGCTATTGCCCATGCCTGCATCCGTGAAAGCCCCCCGCCTGCCCGCCTTCAAGGAACCGGCCACCACCGGCTCGGGGGACCTGACGGGGCTGGATCTGGATGGCCGCGCCGAGTCCCTGCTCTTCGAATCCGACGATGCCGATGGGGTGGACCTGGAGGACGCGGTCTTCACCGAATGCATCTTCCGCGCGGTCTCCCTGCAGGGCGCACCCATGGCGCGGGTGACATTCGGGGACTGCCGCATCGAGGAGGTCAACGCCCCGGTGCTCGAGGCCCCGGACTCCGGCTGGTGGAACACCGCGGTCATCGGCGGGCGCATCGGATCGGCGGAACTCTACGGCTCCACCTTCCGCTCGGTGAAGTTCGAACGCGCCAAGCTCGGCTACCTGAACCTGCGCCGCGCGAAGATCAAGGACGTCGAATTCCGCGATGTTCACATCGACGAGCTCGACGCCGGGGGAGCGAACCTGGAGCGGGTCACCTTCATCGACTGCACCATCGACACCCTGGCGCTGAACGGCGCCAAGCTCAAGGACGTGGATTTGCGCGGCGCGCGGCTGCGCACGCTCTCGGGTATCTCCGCGCTCAAGGGCGCCACGGTCAGCTTCGAGCAGCTCATGGACCTGGCCCCGATCCTGGCAAACGAGCTGGGCCTGCGGGTCCAGTAGCTCCGCCGCGGGGCGGCGCACACGCCGGGGTGCCCAAGGTCGATAGGGTGGAAACCATGCACCAGCCGCCCGTCCCGTACCCATTCGCCCCGCCGCCGAAAAAGCGGCAACCGGTCTTCGACGCCGGACCCCTGCGGCGCGGGGACCTGGTGGTGGTGGGCATCTACCTGGCGCTGTTCGTCTTCGGCGCCGCCGGGCTGCTGGCCCTGGTCCCGGGGTTCATCGAGGCCTTCCAGGACCAGGAATCCGCGCTGTTCGGGGTGAACCTGATCATGTACGTGGTGGTGTTCACCGGCGCGATCATCATGGGCTTCGAGACACTGCGCAGCTCGTTTGCCACCTTCAAGTACCACCCGTGGGCCAAGGCCCTGATGGTGCCCGGCGGCTGGCTGGGGTCCCTGATCGTCAGCGCCGTCGTGCTGGTGTCAATGGGCAACCCGGTCAAAAGCGAAAACCAGCTGGCCCTGGAGGGCATGACGCGCGCGGTCCCGTTCATCACGATGTTCGTGGTCACCGCGATCCTGGGCCCGTTCGTGGAGGAATACATCTTCCGCCACCTGCTCATCGGCAAGCTCAGCCGCCGGCTCAACGTGTGGGTCTGCGTGGCGATCTCGGTGGTGCTTTTCACCGCGCTGCACTTCATCGGCTCCGGGTCCTTCGATGTGACCAGCGCGATTCCGTACACGACGCTGGGCATCATGATGTCGGTGGCCTACGTGCTCACCGGCAAGTCGTTGGCGTATTCCTACGTGCTGCACGTGTTCAACAACGCGGTGGCGCTGTCCCTGTCCTACACGCTGCTGCCGCTGATCCAGCAGTAGCCGCCCGGATCCACCCGGCTCCCCGGAGCCAGCCACTAAGAGGAACGGCAAGCGCACGTGAGCAACGACCCCGGCCGGGGTGGACCTTGGCACGGCCACATCCACGGCAGCGACGGCTACCGCCGCATGATCCTGGCGCTCTTCGCCGCCGGGGTCGCCACCTTCTCCCAGCTGTATTCGGTGCAGGGGGTGCTGCCGGAGCTGGCCCGGGACCTGGCGGTGTCCGAGGCCGACGCGGCGCTGGCGGTCTCCGCCGCGACCCTGGGCCTGGCCGCCTCGGTGCTCTTCTGGTCGCTGCTGGCCGACCGCATGGGCCGGTTGCGCACCATGACCATCGCGGTGCTCGCGGCCGTGGTGCTGGGCCTCGCGGTCCCGTTCTCCCCGGGCTTCGAGGTGCTGCTGGCGTTGCGCTTCATCGAGGGCCTGGCCCTGGGCGGGATCCCCGCGGTCGCCCTGGCCTACCTCTCCGAGGAGGTTTCGCCGCTGCATTCGGCCGTTGCCGCCGGCACCTACATCTCCGGCACCACCCTGGGCGGGCTGGCCGGGCGGCTGGTGGCCGGTCCGCTGAGCGAGTTCGTTTCCTGGCGCCTGGGCACCCTGGTGGTCTCGATCATGGCGGCGATCGCCGCCGGCGTGTTCATCGCGGTGGCGCCCAAGCCGCGCGGCTTCACCCCGGTGCCCTGGCGCAGCCCGAACCGCATACCCCTGTGGAAAAAGCTGTGGATGAACCTGCACAAGGGGCAGTTGCTGGTGCTCTACGCACAGGGGTTCCTGCTCATGGGAGGCTTCGTGGCCGTCTACAACTACCTGGGATTCCGGCTCGAGGCCGCCCCGTTCCTGATCCCCGCCTCGCTGGCCTCGCTGGTGTTCATCGCGTACCTCTCGGGCACGTGGTCCTCGAGGCAATCCGGTGCGATGGTGGCCCGCTTCGGGCGGCTGCCGGTGCTGCTGGCCTCCATCGGGTTGATGGCCGCCGGGCTGGCGGTGACGCTGGCCGACTACCTGCCCGCGATCATTGCCGGGCTGCTGGTGTTCACCGCAGGGTTCTTTGCCGCGCACTCGGTGGCCAGCGGGTGGATCCCGATGCTGGGTGTCGGGGGCCGGACGCAGGCCGCGAGCCTGTACAACCTGGCCTACTACTCCGGGTCCTCGATCTTTGGCTGGGCCATCGGGCTGGCGTTCAAGGCCGGGGACTGGCCGGGGCTGGTGGTCTCGGTGGTGTCCCTGCTGGTGCTGGCGGCGCTGCTGGCCCTGGGCGGGTTGCATCGGCACCCCTAGGCTTGCGGGGCAAGCTGGCCCGAGGACGGGTTTTCCCGGCGAGTCCGTGCAAATCGTGATGGCTCCGGCGGCGCCACCCGTTATGCTGAAGAAGTTCTCTGTATACCCATATTGAGAAGTAACAACGAAGAGATTGGAAGTGGACCACATGCGTGGAAGCAACCTTGTATGGACAATCGTAGGCGTTCTCGTCGCCGTTGCCTTGGTAATCTGGATCGCTTCTGCGATCTAGGGCATCGTCTCTGAGTAGTTAACGGCAAGCCCCGTCCGGCAATGGACGGGGCTTGCTGCATCCGGGGGAAAGCGCAGGGGCTGCCTCCGTCCTTCCGGGCAGGCCCCGGGGCACGATCGGTGCAGGGGGGCCGGGATTCGTGACGTGACGCCCGCGGCCGGCCGGGTTGCGCGCATCTAGAGCAGCTGGATGAGCTGGGCCTTGTAGGCCTCGAACGCGGCGACGCCCCGGGCGGTGACGCCGACATAGGTGGCGGGGCTTCGGCCCTCGAGGACCTTCTCCTGGGAGATGTATCCGGCGTCCTCCAGCTTGCGCAGGTGCGTCGAAAGGTTGCCCGCGGTCATCGTCAGGATTTCGCGCAGCTTGGGAAACGCCATGGATTCCTTCGGCCCCAGGGTGTTCAGCGCCGACATGACCCGCAACCGGGCATCCGCGTGGATGAGTGGATCCAACTCGGCCATGGCTACTTCGCCCCCGGGGAGGAAGCGCGGCGGCGAACCAGGGCAAGGATGCCGGCGGCGAGGAAGAGAATCGGGCCGCCGATGGCGAAGATCGAGATGAAGGCCTGCGCCCCGGCGATGAGGCCTGCGGCGTTGAGCACCGTGAAGCAGGCGCCCAGAAGGAACATCGGGCGGTCGCCGAAGATCGCGGCGCCGGCCATGTACATGATGCCCACCACGAGGATGGCCACGGAATTGATCAGCCAGCCGGTGACCAGCTGGTCCGTGCCGGCCAGAAGCCGGGAGATGGCGATGGAGAACAGCGCGACGACCAGGAATCCTCCCATCCAGCTCATCCCGTAGGCCATGCCGGCGAATTTGGAATCCCCGCGGATCTCGGAGCCGGACCGGATTCCGGCCACCGCGGTGCAGAGGACGGCCTGGTTCATCGATGTCAGGGCGGCAGGGGGTCGAGTGCCGGTTCCGGTGTGGCTGGCTGGTTCGTGTTCATGGTGCGTTCCCTTCGGTGGTGGCGGTGGACCGCGCGGCAAACCATGGTGCATCTGCAAATAGGTTGTAACGCAAACCTATTTGCGTCACGCCACATGGGAAAAATCCTTGGCACCCGTCCCGGACCGTGCCCCCGGTAGTCTGGAGTGGTGAAAGAAGCCGCCAAAAACCAGGTCACGGCCCCCGACTCCGCGCGTGGGCTGGGACGAACCATCCTGGCGCTGGCGGTTCCCGCGCTCGGCGCACTGATCGCCGAGCCGCTCTTCCTGCTGGCGGACATGGCCATCATCGGGCACCTGGGCATCAACGAGCTGGCCGGCGCCGGGCTGGGGACCACGGTCCTGCAGACCGCCGTGGGACTCATGGTGTTCCTGGCATACTCCACCACCCCCGCGGTGGCGCGGGCCATCGGTGCTGGAAACATGGGCAAGGCCATGGCCGCCGGGCGCGACGGGATCTGGCTTGCCGTCGGCCTGGGCGTGGTCCTGGCGCTGGCCGGGTTCTTCGGGGCCCCGACGCTGGCGGCCGCCATGGGCGCCGAGGGTGAGGTGCGCGGGTTCGCGGTGGACTACATCCAATATTCCACCTTCGGCATCCCCGCGATGCTGCTGGTGCTCGCCGCGACCGGGGTGCTGCGCGGCATGCAGGACACCAAGACCCCGCTGTACGTGGCCGGATTCGGCTTCGCCGCAAACATCGCACTGAACTTCGTCCTGGTCTACCCGCTGGGCATGTCCGTCGCCGGTGCCGCACTGGGCACCTCGATCGCGCAGTGGGGGATGGCCGCGGTCTATCTGTGGATGCTGGTCCCGCGGATACGCAAGGCCGGACAGTCGCTGGCGCCGCACGGGCGCGGGGTGCTGGGCACCGGGCAGGTCGGATCCTGGCTGATGCTGCGCACGCTGTCGCTGCGCCTGGCCCTGCTCGCCACGGTCTGGGTTGCCACCGGGCAGGGGGCGCTCACGCTCGCGGCGCACCAGCTGGTCTTCACCATCTTCACCTTCATGGCCTTCGCCCTGGATGCGCTGGCCATTGCCGCGCAGGCGCTCATCGGCAAGGAACTGGGCGCCGGGAACGCGGGGCGGACGAACCTGCTCACCAAGACCATGTGCCGGTGGGGCGTGTACTTCGGTCTGGCCACCGGCGCGGTGCTGGCTCTCATCGCCCCCTTTGTGGGTGCGCTGTTCACCTCGGATGACTCGGTGCGCCAGGCGACCATGGTCGGGGTCTGGATCCTCGCCGCGTCCCAGCCGGTGTGCGGGCTCGTCTTTGTGCTGGACGGCGTGCTCATCGGCGCCGGGGATGCACGCTACCTGGCGGTCGCCGGCATGATCAACCTGGCCGCCTACCTGCCGATGCTGTTTATCGTCACGCTCTTTGAGCACCCCGGGGTCTCCGCCGTCGCCTGGATCTGGGTGGCCTTCGGGCTCGGGTTCATGCTGGCCCGCGCCGCAACCCTTTCCTGGCGGGTGCGCAACGACAAGTGGATGCGCCTGGGCGCCTGATGCCCGCCCGCTGCCCAGCCACGGTGCCGGCACCTGATTCCAAGGGTGCGTCGCCCACCCACGACCCACAGAAAGCCGGACAAGTCCACATGAAACGTCGCCTGCCGCAGATCTCCGAACTCCGCTCGCTGATGAAGTTCGAACCCGTCACCCTGGACCGGCGGGCAGCCCGCCTGGCCAAGGCCGCCGACGTGTGGGACCTGCGCGCCATCGCCAAGCGGCGCACCCCCACCCCGGCCTTCGACTACGTGGATGGCGCCGCCCAGCGCGAACTGACAGCCCGCCGCGCCCGCGAGGTCTTCGACTCCATCGAGCTGCTCCCACGCATCCTGCACGGCACCGCGAGCGCGGATCTGTCCACCACCATTGCCGGGGCACCGTCCGCGCTGCCCTTCGGCATCGCCCCGACCGGGTTCACCCGGTTCATGCACGCCGAGGGCGAGACCGGAGCGGTGCGCGCCGCGGCCCGCGCGGGCATCCCGTTCTCCCTGTCCACCATGGGCACCCGCTCGCTGGAGGAGGTCGCGGCCGCGGCCCCGGAATCCCGCCGCTGGTTCCAGCTCTACCTGTGGAAGGACCGCGAGAAGTCCCGTGCACTGCTGCAGCGCGCAGCCGCCGCGGGCTACGACACCCTGCTGGTCACCGTCGACACCCCGGTGGCCGGCCAGCGGCTGCGCGATGCCCGCAACGGCATGGTCATCCCGCCGCGGCTGAACCTCAAGACCGTGCTGGACGCCTCATACCGCCCCGAATGGTGGTTCAACTTCCTGACAACGGACTCGCTGAAGTTCGCCTCGCTCTCCGACAGCGCCACCGACCTGCCCACGCTGATCAACTCGATGTTCGACCCGACGCTCTCCTTCGCGGACCTGGAGTGGATCCGCTCCATCTGGGAGGGAAAGCTCTTCGTCAAGGGCGTGCTCACGGCCGAGGACGCCCGCAAGTCGGTCGACGCCGGGGCCGACGGGCTGGTCGTCTCCAACCACGGCGGACGCCAGCTGGACCGTGCGCCGGTCTCCTTCGAGGCGCTGGCCGAGGTTCGCGCCGAGGTGGGTGCGGGGACCGAGATCATCCTGGACTCGGGCATCATGTCCGGCGCCGACATCGTCGCCTCGCTCTGCGCCGGGGCCGACTTCGTGCTCATCGGCCGGGCCTACCTCTACGGGCTGATGGCCGGCGGGGAAGCCGGCGTGGAACGGGTCATCGAGCTGCTGGCCAAGGAAATCGAGGTAAACATGCAGCTCATGGGCGCCGCGACCATTGCGGACCTGGGTCCGGAGCTGATCCGCTGGCGGTCCGGGCGCGAATAAGGCCCATGGCCCCGCGCCCGGTAGACTCGTAGGCGTGCCTGCAGTAAAGATCCCCGCAACCATTGCCGCCGAAGTAGCCGTCCCAGTCATGGGGCGCGCCGCGACGGCCGCCGGTTTTGCGCTCCTGTCCATCTTCTGGCCCGCCGCCACCAACCAGGTGCTGGCCTATGCGCTGGCCGCCTTCATGGTGCTCAGCTCGAAGTTCCTCTGGGACTACGCCAGTGCCCCAAGCGCGCAGAAGCCGGTGCGCGGCCTCTACGCGGTCGCCGCGGTGGCGATGATCATCGCGGCCCTGGTGATGGCCTTCCGGCCCGAGACGCTGGTGATCGCGATCGCCGCTGCCGCGGCCTGGATCATCGCCGGGGTGCTGGAAATCGYGGTCTTCATCCGGCACCGCGCCGACTTCGCCCCGTTCAAGGACCAGCTGGTCACCGGCTTCGTGTCGCTGGGCGCCGGGGCCGCGCTGCTGATGGGACTGGACCTCGACGCGCACGGACTGCTCGGCCTGGCCGGCGGCGGGGCCATCATCCTGGCGGTGTTTGAGCTGATTTCTGCCTTCGGCCTGCGCCATGCGGCCAAGGAACCCGAGACCGGGGTTTGGAGCTAGACTAGATGTTGAACCAAAAATCCGTAGGAGGGCCTTTCGTGGGCAACACCCCAGCCGAGCAGAAGAAATCTTGGCAGCAGAGTATCAAGGCACCCCTGTCGTTCTCCCTGGTCATGGCCATCATCGCCGGCGTCATTGCCACCATCTCGGCAACCGGCGGGTCCGACAACCCGTTGCGGATCGACATCGGGCTGGTCGCCTTCGGCGTCGCCTTTGTCGCCTGCCTGCTGGTCATCTCCGTGATGACCATGGCCGGCAAGGACAACCCCGAGGAAATGGGCACCGGATCGGGCGTCAACCGCTCGTCGTCCACGCCGGATGAAAAGCCGGACACCAAGAAGTAACTAGTCCTTTCACCGAAGCCGCCCTGGAAGAATCCGGGCGGCTTCGCTGCTTAACGGGCGGTTCGGTGAGTGTCGGGTGGGTGGCTTCAGTGCCCCGCCCCGGCCTGCGGGTACTACTTCGAAGGCAAGCTGCCGGCACTGGCTGCGGCATTCATCCCGGCACAGGGGCGGTAACCCGTCGAGCGGTGTGCCCAAGCCATGGCGGGGGACTGGTACGGCCAGTGGCCGTGCCGCCCGAGGGTGCGAGCCAGCTGGACGCCGGGGAACCTTTCTAACGCGCCGGCTCGGCGCCGTCGCGCCCGCCCCAGCGGTCCAAGAACTCTTCGTGTCCCAGCTCCTCCAGGTCGGAGCGGACCATCGCCACCAGTGACTCGGCCTCCTCGATGCTGCCGGCATTGATGCGCAGCACCTCGGCGTCGTTGTCGATGCGGTGGACCACGACGGCGGCGCCGACGGCGTCTGACCCGTCTCCGCCGAAGAATGCATCGACCAGGCCGGCCGCCCAGCGGGCCGCAGCGCGCACCGGGCCGTCGTTGGACTTCTCCAGGTCGACTTCGTACTCGTCAGCGGCGTGCTGTTGCGGTTGCGGGACTTCTTCGCTGTTCACGGGGACTCCTCCGATCGGCGGGACGAATGCACTTTCGCCCCATGGCTCCAGTGTATGTTCAAGCCCCGGGTTTTTGCTCGGATTTCCGTTGGCGGTATGCGCGGACGTGCTCGCGGTTGGCGCAGTTGCCGGTGTCGCAGTAGCGCTTGGAGCGGTTCCGGGACAGATCCAGCAGCACCGCCTCGCAGTCCGTGGCCGCGCAGACCCTCAGCCGGGACAATTCCCCTGAACGCAGCACGTCGACCAGCGCCATGGCGGCCTCGACCGCCATGCGTTCGCTCAGCGGCGCCTCCGGGGTGGTGGCGTGGATGTGGTATTCCCAGCCGTCGTGCTTGACCAGCTGCGGCAACGCCCGTGCGTTGCGCAGGATGTTGTTGACAGCGTCCACCGACTGCTCCTCGTCGGCCAGCCAGATGCAGTGCAGCTGGCTGCGCAGCTGGCGCACCGAACGCAACTCCGCCTCGTTGCGGGTGCGTGATCCGGTGAACCCCTGCTGGTCCAGGAAATGGTCGAGGTCCGCCCCGGTCAGCAGGTGGTCGTTTGAAGGGGTTGCCGAGTTGATGAGCGCCACGATGGTACCCAGGGCAACTTCTGTGTCAGGGGCAAATATCATTATGACTCCTGTGGGGACGCGTGTATTGACGGAGGAACCACTGTGGTCCTAATGTCATGAGCATACATTCTTTTGCTCCTGACAGTCGATTTGGGTCATAAGGCCACCTCGTTCGCCGGAGCAACCTCGTCCCAGGGAGCGTTTCGCCGTGCCAAGAGAAGAAATCCATACCCAGGTGGCACCTCCTGCACCGCTCCCGGTCTCCCCGACGCTGCGCAAGCCACGCCTGGGCGGGATCGGGGTCGCCCTGTTTTCCTCGGCGGTCTTCGGTGTATCGGGTTCGTTCGCAAAGGCGCTGCTCGAGGCCGGATGGAGCCCTGCCGCGGCGGTCACCCTGCGGATGGCCGGGGCCGCGCTGGTGCTGCTGCTTCCGACGCTCCTGGTCATGCGCGGCAAGTGGCCATTGGTGGCGACCAACTGGAAATCCATCCTGCTTTTTGGGCTCTTCGGCGTCGGAGCCTGCCAGTTCTTCTACTTCCTGGCCGTCGAGCGCCTTGACGTCGGGGTGGCGCTGCTGCTCGAATACCTGGCGCCGGTGTTGATCGTGCTCTTCCTCTGGGTGAAGTTCCGCAAGCGGCCCAAGGTCATGACGATCGGGGGCACGCTGCTTTCGCTGGCCGGGCTCGCATTGGTCCTGGACCTCACCGGGGACACCCGGGTGGATCCGATCGGGGTGCTGTGGGGATTGGGTGCGGCAGTGGGCCTGACCGTGTACTTCTTCGTCAGCGCCCGGGCGGACGGCGCGCTGCCACCGATCGTGCTGGCCACCGGCGGGCTGCTGGTCGGAGCGGCAACCATGGGCCTGTTGGCGCTGGTAGGCCTGCTGGAAATGAAGATGACCTTCGTGCCGGTGCGGTTGGCGCAATGGGAGACGCAGTGGTGGGTGGCCCTGGGTGGACTGGTCCTCATCTCCACCGTCATTTCCTATGTCACCGGGATCATGGCGGCCCGCGCCCTGGGCTCGAAGCTGGCGTCCTTCATCTCCCTGACCGAGGTGCTCTTTGCGGTGCTCTGGGCGTGGCTGCTGCTGGGCGAACTGCCCGCCGGGATCCAGCTGCTCGGCGGGATGTTGATCGTCGGGGGCGTGCTGCTGGTGCGTGCCGACGAACTGCGTAGCCCGTAGCGGACCGACGGACGCCTGGTCCCGGACAAGCCAAACGCCGGAGCCCTGCGCCTCCATGGCAGGAGGAGCGGGGATCCGGCGTCGTGCGGAGGGACGGGGACGAAGTCTACTTGCGGCCGAAGCGACGCAGGCGCAGCGAGTTGGCCACCACCAGCACCGAACTGGCGGCCATCGCGGCCCCGGCGATCATCGGGTTCAGGAACCCGAGTGCCGCGATCGGGATGCCGGCCGTGTTGTAGGCGAAGGCCCAGAACAGGTTCACCTTGATGGTGCCCAGGGTCTTGCGGGAAAGCTCGATGGACTGCGCCACCTGGGCCAGGTCGTTGCCCATGATGGTCAGGTCGGCCGCCTCGATGGCGACGTCGGTGCCCGATCCCATGGCGATGCCGAGGTCGGCCTGGGCCAGCGCCGGGGCGTCGTTCACGCCGTCGCCGACCATGGCGACCACCTGGCCGCGGGCCTGGAGCTCACGCACGGCCCGGGCCTTGCCGTCGGGGAACACGTCGGCGAAGACGTCCTCCCCGGCGATGCCGACCTGGGCTGCAACCAGCTTGGCGACCGCGGCGTTGTCGCCGGTGAGCAGCACCGGGCGCAGGCCCAGTTCCTTGAGCTTGGCTATGGCGGCGGCGGAGGATTCCTTGATGGTGTCGGTCAGGTTCACCAGTCCGGCGAAGGAGCCGTCGACGCCAACCATGATGGAGGTGGCTCCGGCCTGCTGCGCGGCGGCAAGGCCGGCGCGGTGCGCATCGGTGAGTTCGATGCCGTTTTCCTTCAACCAGCTTTCCCTGCCCGCGACAACAACTCGGGTGCCGACCGTGGCGCGCACGCCGCCGCCCGGTGCGGAATTGAATCCGCTGGTCTCTCGCAGCGAGTCCTTGGCGCGGGCCGCTGCGACGATCGCGTGGGCGATCGGGTGCTCCGAGCCGGACTCCGCCGCACCGGCCAGGGCCAGCAGCTCCGACTCGTCGAACCCGTCGACCGGGTCCAGCGAGGTGACGGCGAGGTTCCCCTCGGTGATGGTTCCGGTCTTGTCCAGCAGCACGGTGTCGATCTTGCGGGTGTCTTCCAGGACCTGGGGGCCGCGGATCAGGATGCCTAACTGGGCCCCGCGACCGGTTCCCACCAGCAGCCCGATCGGGGTGGCAAGGCCCAAGGCGCACGGGCAGGCGATGACCAGCACGGCGACGGCCGCGGTGAAGGCGGAGTTCACCTCACCGGTGAACACCAGCCAGAGGATGAAGGTGAGAAGCGCGATGACCAGCACGATCGGCACGAAGACGGCGGAAATGCGGTCGGCCAGCCGGGCTATGGGTGCCTTGCCGGTCTGCGCCTCGGACACCAGCCGGCCCATCTGGGCCAGGGTGGTGTCCGCCCCGACGCGGGTGGCTCGCACCAGCAGGGCCCCGGAGGTGTTGATGGTGGCACCGGTGACGGTGTCGTCCGGACCCACCTCGACGGGCACCGACTCGCCGGTGACCAGCGCGGTGTCGATGGCCGAGTGCCCGGTGACGACGAAGCCGTCGGTGGCGATCTTCTCCCCGGGCCTCACGACGAACTCGTCGCCGGGAACCAGCTCGGAGGCCGCGATCTTGGTTTCCACGCCGTTGCGCAGCACCGTGGCTTCCTTGGCGCCCAGGTCCAGCAGGGCCTTCAGCGCGTCGCCGGCACGAGACTTGGCGCGGGCCTCGAGCCAGCGGCCGAGCAGCAGGAACGTGGCCACGACGCCGGCGGTTTCGAAGTACAGCGCGTGATCGCTCATCGACATGCCGACGTGTGCCGTGATGTTCGGGTCGGCGATCAGCTGCCAGAGCGAGAAGAAGTAGGCCGCCAGGACGCCGATGGACACCAGGGTGTCCATCGTGGAGGCGAAGTGGCGGGCGTTGATCGCCGCGGCGCGGTGGAACGGCCAGGCGGACCAGAAGACCACCGGGGTTGCCAGGAACAGCGCGACCCAGCCCCAATGGGGGAATTGCGCCCCGGGAATCATGGAAATGATGAACAGCGGCACGGTGAAGATCGCGCCGATCACCAGGCGCTTTTTCAGCTCGTCCCCCGCGGTGTCCGGCGCGTGGTTGGTGCCCAGCTGCCTGCTCGGTTCGCCGGTGGACAGGGGGGAAGGCGCTTGGCCGGATCCACTATTCCCGGGGATCGCGGTGGCTGCCGCGGTGGCGTACTGGTCGACCTTGAGGCTTGCCTGGTAGCCGGCCGACTGGACCGTGGCGATGAGCTGTTCATCGCTGACGTTTTCGGGGACCGTGATGCGTGCCGATTCCAGCGGCAGGTTCACGAGGGCCTCGACGCCGTCGATCTTTCCAAGTTTTCGCTCAACCCGACCCACGCAAGATGCACACGTCATGCCCTGGATGTCCAGTTCGACGATGCGTTGGTTGGCGGGGAACGTGATGTCGTTGCTCATGATTCCATTTCTTTGCCCGGCCGCGGGGGACACCCGGACGCCCGTTGGGGAATCCCGTCCCCGTGGCGAGCGGGGAGATGCTTAGGCGCTTGCGGAGACGAGCGTGTAGCCGGCCTCCGTCACTGCGGCTTCGAGAACCGAGTTCTCGACGGGGGAATTGGTGGTGACGACGGCGGTGGAGGTTCCTCCGGCGGACAAGATGACTTCGACGTTGCTGACACCGGGAACCTCGTTGAGTTCCTCGTTGACGGAGGCGACGCAGTGGCCGCAGGTCATGCCGTCGATTTTCAGGGTGATGGTGCTCTGGCTCATGGCTTCCTCGGAGGGCTTGGTGGTGATGGTGAGGCCTTCGTTCGAGTTGCTTCCGCAGCCGCAGCCGCCGCAACCGCAGCTTGATTCGTTGCTCATGTGTTCTCCTGGTCGGGTTGTTGAAAAGTGGTGTGGGTACCTAGCGCAGCAGGCGGCCGATGGCCGTTGTCACTTCGCTGACCTTGTCGTCCACATAGGACCGGTCCCCGGTCTCGAGTGACTGGGCAGCGGCGTTGACCACGCAATGTGAAACGTGCTCCTCGACCAGCCCCAGGCTGACCTTGTGCAGGGCGGCATTGATGGCGGAGATCTGGGTGAGGATGTCGATGCAGTACTTTTCCTCGTCGACCATGCGGCTGACCCCGCGGACCTGGCCTTCGATGCGGCTGAGCCGCTTCAGCAGGGCTTCCTTGTTGGCCGTGTAGCCGTGGTCAACGTGGGAATCGGCAGGGACGACAATGTTTTCCATACTTCGAATAATACCCCCTAAGGGTATGTTGTCAAGTACCCCCATGGGGTATTCGATTTGTGGCGGGTTGATAGTTTTGGATCATGCAGATCAGCGAGAACCAGCCTTTTGTCCCTGTCATTCTGGGCGGTGACATCGGCGCCTACTCGTTGGCGCGGGAATTCCACGAGCAATACGACGTGCATTCGGTGGTTGTTCCCTCGGTGATGACCGGTATCACCGAGCATTCGCGCATCCTGCTCCCGCGGCCCTTCGCGCAGCAGGACGACCCGGGCGCATTTGCCGCCTTCGTCTCCGAACTGGGACGCGAATTCGGCGGTTCCAACGGCACCAAGCGGCCGCTGCTGCTGCTGGGCGCGGCGGACCAACACATCCGCTTCATCGCCACGCATGCCGACGAGCTCTCCGAATGGTTCACCATCCCGTACGTCGGCAACTCCGAACTGGACCGGGCCACGGAGAAGGACGCCTTCTACCAACTCTGCCGCGACCTGGGCGTGAGCTACCCGGCCACCGTGGTCCACGACTGTGCCGGGGGTTCCGTTGACGCCCCGGCGCTGGAGGCCGAGCTGGCAGCCGAGGGCGTGCCGTTCCCGGCCATCGTGAAGCCCTCGGACGGGGTCGCCTGGGGAGCCCTGGAATTCCCGGGCAAGAAGAAGGTCCACACTGTCGCCTCGCTGGCGGAGCTCACCAACCTGGTCGCCAAGGCCTCCGGAGCCGGGTACGCAGGCACCCTCGTCATCCAGGACCTGATCCCGGGCGATGACAGCGGCATGCACCTGGCCACGTTCTTCAGCGACAAGGCCGGACGGGTGCGTTTTGTCTCCTGCGGACGGGTCATTGTCGAGGAGCATGCTCCCGGCGCCCTGGGGAACTCGGCGGCCATCGTCGCCCAGCCAAACGATGTCGCGGTGGCCGAGGGGACCCGGCTGTTGGAGGAGCTCGGGTGGACCGGCTTCTCCATGTTCGACATGAAGCTGGACCCGCGCGACGGCGCATACAAGTTCTTCGAGCTGAATCCCCGCCTGGGCCGGAACCACTTCTATGTCACCGCGGCAGGACACAATGTCACGCGCTTCTACGTCGAGGAGTACCTGCGCGGCGGACTGGCCGGAGGCAGCGACCTGCAGGTGGCCAGCGAACGCCACCTCTACAACATCCTTCCGCTGCGCCTCCTGCGACGTTACGTGCCCGGTGACATGACGAGCGGGGTCGAGGAGCTGATTTCCTCAAAGCGATACAGCCATCCGCTGTACTACAAGAAGGAAACCAGCCCCCGGCGTTGGCTCTACATCCTGCTGAGCACCGTGAACCACTACCGCAAGTTCAAGCGCCACCACCCGGCAGCCTAGAGTTCCGAACCCGGCCCGGCGTAGAGTGAAGAAAAGCCCTCGGGGGGCGGTTCAAGGGAGGCAGCAATGGGTGACTACAAGTTGTACACGGATGCCGAGCGTGCGTCGTATCTTTCACCGGCCTGTGAGCGTTGTGGGCAACGCCGGCACGTCGTGTGGGAGGACCAAGGCGAGGCCGAAGCCCACTGGTCGCCGCGCGATGCCGGTTGCACCAACGAGGCCTGCACGGCCTGATCCGGGACGTTCCCGGAGGGCCACGCGGGCACAGGCACGAGGCGTGTCACCGGGCCATGCCCGGCGACACGCCTTTCGCATGCGGCTAGGCGCCCTGGACGGCCGACATGTCCATCCAGCCGACCTCCCATTCGTGCCCGTCGGGATCCAGGAAGGCTACGGAATACATCCCCGGGAACTCCTCCGCGGCCTCTCGATAGATGGTGCCGCCATGGGCGAGGGCGCGGCGCGCGTACTCATCGACCTCTTCGCGGGTCTCCCCGCTGATGGCGTTGAGCACCTCGCGCGGGCCCGCGCCGTAGGTGGGTGTGTCTCCGTTGCGCAGGAACGAAGAGTAGAACTCCTCGGTGAGCACCATGACCCAGATGGTCTCGGTGATCATCCAGGCGCTGGCGACCTCGTTGGAGAAATCGGTGTTCTTCTCGAAACCCAGCCCGGCGTAAAAAGTGTCCGAGATTGCCAGATCCTTGGTGGGAAGATTGACGAAAATCATGCGTGCCATCGGATCGTTCCTTTGTTGGTGTGCGATGGATGAGTCGGGAAATGATCCCGCACCCATGATCCGTGCCCGCCCGTTGCGGTGGCAATAGCCGGTGGAGAATTCCACCCGTCGGATCGCCCGGGGCGGTGCGGCCCTCCGGGACGGAGCTGCGGAAAATCGCTCGATTTCCCGTGGGGGTGTGCGAATCACACCGCTTTCTTGCGGTGTTGCGCCTTGGGCGGCCCTCGCCAATCCGCAGGGGTATTACTGGTATGGAATCTCCCCTAAACTAGGAGCTAAATCGTGAAGGGGGTCACATTGGGTGCCGTGCGGGCGCCCAGGTGGGGATTTCCTGACTCGTGGAAGGTAAAAGATGCCTCTGGTGACTCCGGCCTCGATGGCTTTGCAGCGCCGTGCGCTGGCTGCGCACGAGGCACTGGGGGCCGGTGTCCCGGACGAAACGGCATGGCAGCTCCGCGATGTGGTCCGCGAGTCCTGGTTGCGCTCGCTCGAATACAAGGACAGTGTCGAATCCAATGCCCACACGGTGCTTAGCGACGAGGCACTGCGCGATTTGCGAACCGCCTCGCCGCTGCGTCTGGTATTGCCGGTCTTTGACCGCCTGCTCCTGGAATCGACGCGGGACACCAACCTGATCCTTGCCATCGGCGATCCCAATGGGCGGTTGCTGTGGGTCAAGGGCGACAGTCAGGTATTGCGCGATGCGGAGTCCATGGCCTTTGTTCCCGGTGCGGACTGGTCCGAACGAGCCGTGGGGACTTCCGCACCGGGAACCGCACTGGTCACCGGCGGGGGAGTGCAGGTCGCCGGCGCCGAACATTTCGATCCCATCGCCCACCGGTGGAGTTGCACTGCGGTCCCCATCCATTCTCCGGACACCGGGGAGATGCTCGGGGTTGTTGACATCACCGGTGGCGCGGACGCCGTGGCGTCGCATTCATTGGCGCTCCTGAAGGCAGCCGTCGCGGCGGCCGAGTCGGAACTGCGCTGGCACCAGGAGCATGCCGATCCGGAACGCAAGACCTTCATCGTTCCCGCCTCCCGCAAGCCCAAGATGGCACCTGAACCGGAATCCATGCTGCATCTGACCTCCGGTGCCGGTGCCCAATTACGCCGCGGCAACGTCAGCATTGAACTATCCACGCGGCATGCGGAGCTGCTCGCGCTACTGAGCTGGTACCCGCGAGGCCTCAGCGGCGAGGAACTCGTCGAACTGCTGCACATCAATCCGGATGCGGCAGATGCGGGCACGCTTCGGGCCGAACTGGTGCGGTTGCGCAAGGTGCTTGCGGACTTCGACGAGTCGTTGGTCCCGCTCTCGCGCCCCTACAGGTTGGGAAACCTGCCGCGATGCGATGCCCGCGAGGTCCTCCGGGCAATCGAGAAGGGCGACCTGGACGCCGCCTTGTCGTATTACCAGGGTCCCATCCTGCCGCGTTCGCTGGCCCCCGGCATAGAAGAGATCCGTGACGAGGTGTTCGCGGCCCTCCGCCAGGCAATGCTGCAAGACGGAAGCGACACGCATCTGATTCGGTTCCTGGGATTGTCCGAGGCCCAAGACGACGAAGAGGTCCTTGGCACCACATTGCAGGTGTTGCCACCCCGCTCCCCGCACCGGGCCCTGGTGGTCGCGGCGCTTGAACGGATCGAATCCCGAGGTTAGTCGGTGAACATCGGCGGGGTGTAGCCGGCCGCTGCCCGGGCCAGGATCGGAATGCCGGCACCCCGAGTGCGGAGCCGGGTTCCGAGACCGAACCCGGTGCGGGCGGGGCCGGGGCGACGAGCAACCGGGCACCGGCAATCCGGCGGCGCGCCTCGGTCTCGGAGATGTGCCGGTGCGACTGCATCCAGGCCGTGGTGGTTCGGTGCGGGGCCATCCCCTGGCACATCGCCTCCACGGGAACCGGGGCGGTGCCGGCGGCCAGTTCCCGGGGATCGGCAGCCAGGGCATCGATCTCCGCAGCGGTCTCCGGGTCCAGCCGATTCACCCCGGCCGCGTCGGCGGCGAACGCGGTGAGCAGCTGCCCGAAGGCGACCGCCCGGTTTCCCTGCTCGTACAGCCCCAGCACCAAGGCGGCGGAGGCTGCATCCAGGTCCGCGGCCCCCAGCGCCAGCAGCGCGTCGGCCAGGTGGCGGATCGCGGTGTCGGTGGATGCGTGCCCCCTCGGGGTGCCGGTTGGCGCGGTGGTGGTCATGAACCCCAGTCTGCTCCGCCCGCGCCCGGCGCGCGGCCGGAAAAGCCCAATGTGCGGGGAGATGGACCCGAGGACTGAAAATTCCCTGCCGAAGCTTCAAGGAAGCGCGGAGAAAAGGGAGGTGCGCTCCGATCGGGTGGAGGGGTAGGCGGGTTGGCTGGGCGAATTGCCCCGGAAATCCGCGGGATCCCGCCCGCCAGGCAACGTTGCAGCCTCGCGTGCAACGTTGCCGCAACCTCGGTGTGAGTAGGCTCACATCAAGCAACAAGTTCACCACCCCACTCATCTCCAAGGAGTCGTCATGACGGTCTACGCCAACCCCAACACCGAAGGTTCACTCGTTCACTTCAAGTCCCGTTATGAGCACTACATCGGTGGCCAGTGGGTGGCCCCGGTCAAGGGCCAGTACTTCGAGAACATCACCCCGGTCACCGGCAAGGGCTTCTGCGAGGTCGGCCGCGGCACCGCCGAGGACATCGAAGCAGCACTGGATGCCGCGGAGGCCGCAGCCGGCCCGTGGGGCAAGACCAGCCCGGCCGAACGCGCGGTGATCCTGAACAAGATCGCCGACCGCATCGAGGAAAACCTGGAAATGCTCGCCGTCGCAGAGACCTGGGACAACGGCAAGGCGGTCCGCGAGACCATCAATGCCGACCTGCCGCTGGCCGTCGACCACTTCCGCTACTTCGCCGGAGCCATCCGCGCCCAGGAAGGCGGCCTCTCGCAGATCGACGAGAACACCACCGCGTACCACTTCCACGAGCCGCTCGGCGTGGTCGGCCAGATCATCCCCTGGAACTTCCCGATCCTCATGGCCGTGTGGAAGCTGGCCCCGGCGCTGGCCGCGGGCAACGCCATCGTCCTGAAGCCCGCCGAGCAGACCCCGGTCTCGATCCTGGTGCTCATGGAACTGATCGGCGACCTGATCCCGGCCGGCGTGCTGAACGTCGTCAACGGCTTCGGCGTCGAGGCCGGCAAGCCGCTGGCCTCCAACAAGCGCATCCGCAAGATCGCATTCACCGGCGAGACCACCACCGGCCGGCTGATCATGCAGTACGCCTCGGAGAACCTGATCCCGGTCACCCTGGAGCTGGGCGGCAAGTCCCCGAACATCTTCTTCGAGGACGTTGCAGCCAAGGACGACGCGTTCTACGACAAGGCCAAGGAGGGCTTCACGATGTTCGCGCTGAACCAGGGCGAGGTCTGCACCTGCCCCTCGCGCGCGCTGGTCCAGGAGTCCATCTACGACTCGTTCATGGCCGATGTCGTGGAGCGCACCAAGGCCATCAAGCAGGGCAACCCGCTGGACACCGAGACCATGATGGGTGCCCAGGCCTCCAACGACCAGCTGGAGAAGATCCTCTCCTACCTGGACATCGGCAAGGCCGAGGGTGCCAAGGTGCTCACCGGCGGCGGGCGTGCCGAGCTCGGCGGGGATTTGGAGGGCGGCTACTACGTGCAGCCGACCATCTTCGAGGGCCACAACAAGATGCGCATCTTCCAGGAGGAGATCTTCGGACCCGTCGTCTCGGTCGCGAAGTTCTCCGGCTACGACGACGCGATCGAGATCGCCAACGACACCCTCTACGGGCTGGGCTCGGGCGTGTGGAGCCGCAACGGCAACACCGCCTACCGCGCCGGCCGCGACATCCAGGCCGGACGCGTCTGGGTCAACCAGTACCACGCCTACCCGGCGCACTCCGCCTTCGGAGGCTACAAGTCCTCGGGCATCGGGCGCGAGAACCACAAGATGATGCTGGACCACTACCAGCAGACCAAGAACCTGCTGGTCTCCTACTCGGAGGACAAGCTCGGCTTCTTCTAAACCGGCAGTTGCCGGCGGGGCCGGAGGCGCAAGAGCCTTCGACCCCACCGGCCACCGCCTGCCGTTGCACCACCCCCGGCAGCCATCCCGTTCCGGCAAGCAGCACACCCCTTCCACCCTTCTTCGGTGGTGCGGGATCAGGGCCTGGCACCGCTTGGTGCATCCCCCTGTGCCCGCGCCACCGGCCAAAGCAAAGGAAACACCCCCCATGAGCACCATGCGCGCAGCCATCGTCGAGAATTTTGGCGACGAACTCACCATCGGAACCATCGCCATCCCCGAGCCCGGCCCCGGCCAGGCACTGGTGAAGGTCATTGCCTCCGGCGTCTGCCACACCGACCTGCACGCCGCCGAGGGCGACTGGCCCGTCAAGCCCAAGCTTCCGCTGGTCCCGGGCCACGAGGGCGTCGGCACGGTCGAGAAGATCGGCGAAGGGGTCACCGAAGTCAAGGTCGGGGACCTGGTCGGCAACGCCTGGCTGGCCAGCGCCTGCGGCAGCTGCGAATTCTGCCGCACCGGCTGGGAGACGCTGTGCGAGTCGCAGTCCAACGGCGGCTACTCGGTCGACGGTTCCTTCGGCGAGTACATGCTGGTCGATGCGAAGTTCGCCGCCCACATCCCGGAGGGTTCGGACCCGTTCGAGATCGCCCCGGTGCTCTGTGCCGGAGTCACCGTCTACAAGGGCCTGAAGCAGACCGAGGTGCGTCCCGGCCAATGGGTCGTGATCTCCGGCATCGGCGGGCTGGGGCACATCGCGGTGCAGTACGCGGTGGCCATGGGCATGCGAGTCGCCGCGGTCGACGTCGCCGAGGAGAAGCTGGCCCTGGCCCGCAGCCACGGCGCCGAGGTCACGGTCAACGCATTCGCCCAGGACCCGGCGGAGGCCATCCAGGCTGCCACCGGCGGCGCCCACGGGGTGCTCGTCACCGCGGTGCACCCGGCGGCATTTGGCCAGGCCATCGGAATGACCCGGCGCGGCGGAACCATCGTGTTCAACGGCCTGCCGCCGGGGGACTTCCCGGCACCGATCTTCGACATCGTGCTCAAGGGCCTGACCATCCGCGGCTCGATCGTGGGCACCCGGCAGGACATGGACGAGGCGTTGGAGTTCTACGCCCGCGGCCAGATCAAGCCGACCTTCCACACCCGCCCGCTCGAGGACGTCAACGCGGTCTTCGACGAGATGAAGCACGCGAAGATCGACGGCCGCGTGGTCATCGACTACGCGAAGTAGCACCGGCCCGTTCGGCCGGCGCCACGACGTCCCCGCCCCCGTGGAACAAGGGGCAGGGGAGCCGGTAAGACCGTTCCGCACCTCCCGCCCGGCGCCGTCAATCCAAGACGGCGCCGGGCGGCGGTGTCTGCCAGCGAAACCACGAAGCACGAGGAAGCAGGACCATGGAAGAGAACATCGTATCGGCGCCGCGGATCGCCGGCGAGGAATTTTCGCGCGTGGCGCTGGCACCCGAGGCGGCCGGGCTGCTGCGCAAGCTCTGGGGCCAATACGGCCCGCTGATGTTCCACCAATCCGGCGGCTGCTGCGACGGGTCCTCGCCCATGTGCTTCCCCGCCGGGGATTTCAAGACCGGGGACGCCGACGTGCTGCTGGGGACTTTCGCGCTGCCCGATGCCGACGGAGGTGCACTGGGGGAGCTGGATTTCTGGATGAGCCGCGAGCAATTCGAGTATTGGAAGCACACCAAGCTGACCATCGACGTGGTTCCCGGGCGAGGCTCGGGCTTCTCGGTGGAGGCGCCAGAAGGCAAGCGCTTCCTGATCCGCAGCGAGATCATTCAGTTGCCCACGGTTTAGCCGGTGTGGCGCCGCGGCCCGGGCTTGGAGCGACCGCCGTGCGGCATCGTCGGGTGGCCGGTCGCCGGAATCCCCTCGCCGGCGTGAGGGGCGACACAGGGGCGCGACGTAATATAACAAAATGGTAACGGTATTTCGGGCCCGTTTTCGGCCCCGCCGGGCACCGGTGCATCCTTAGTCGCGCGGGGGATCCCCCGGAGGGGCTGAGCGCTCCCCCAACGGGCCGATTCGTGTCAAATCCGACGGACCGGGGGTTGAATTCGCCTGGCATCTCGTTACGTTGGAGTGGATGGTTGAAGAAGTCGAAAACACATTGTCCGAGGCAACATTCCGCCAACCAGCAGTATCCGACGGCCAAACCCTGTGGCAGATGGCCACCGACAGCCAGGTGCTGGATGTGAACACGTCGTACGCGTACCTGCTCTGGTGCCGCGACTTCGCCAAGACCTCGCTCATCGCCGAGATCGACGGCACCCCGGCCGGTTTCGTCACCGGCTACCTGCGACCCGACGAGCCGGAAATCCTCATGGTCTGGCAGGTCGCCGTGGGTGCCGGCTTCCAGCAGCGCGGCCTGGCCGCGACCATGCTCGACGAACTCGCGGCACGCTGCTGCGTGCAGGGAGTCGAGACCACGGTCACCGAGGACAACGCGCCCTCCAACCGGCTGTTCACGCGCTTCGCCGAACGGCACGGGGCCGAGCTGACGCGCACCGCGTTGTTCACCCCCGAGCTGTACCCGGATGGCCACGACACCGAATACCTGTACCGGATCGGGCCGCTGGGCCCCGGCGCCGCCGCACGCGTACCCGAGCTGGCGGCCGCCGGCATCCGCTGACACCCACATTCACCCGCGCCGAAGCCTTTTCGGCACGCCAAAAAACAACATCCCCGCACCGCGGCAGGCTCCTTTCCGAAGGACGCGCCGCAGCTTTGTCATACCTATCGAAGGGAAAGACCATGAGCACCATTTTTGAAACCCTTGAGTCCGAGGTCCGCAGCTATTCGCGCAGCTGGCCCGCCGTGTTCACGCACGCCAGCGGCGCCACGCAAACCGCGGAGGACGGGACCGAATACCTCGATTTCTTCTCCGGCGCCGGCGCCCTGAACTACGGGCACAACAACCCCAAGCTGACCGCCCCGCTGCTGGACTACCTCGCCAGCGGCGCGGTCGTCCACTCGCTGGACATGATGACCCCCGCCAAGCGAGAGTTCCTGGAAACGTTCCAGGAACTGATCCTCAAGCCGCGCCACCTCGACTACAAGGTGATGTTCCCTGGCCCGACCGGCACCAACACCGTGGAGGCCGCGCTGAAGCTGGCCCGCAAGGTCACCGGCCGCCAACACATCCTCTCGTTCACCAACGCATTCCACGGGATGACCCTGGGTTCCCTGTCGGTGACCGGGAACTCGCTCAAGCGCAAGGGCGCCGGCATCCCGCTGACCAACAGCTCCAAGATCCCGTACGACGACTACTTCGACGGCGCCACCGCCGACTTCATGTGGCTCGAGCGGGTCCTGGAGGATTCCGGCTCCGGCGTGGACAAGCCGGCCGCCGTCATCGTCGAGACGGTGCAGGGCGAGGGCGGCCTGCGGGCGGCCCGCATCGACTGGCTGCGCGGCCTCGCGGCCCTGCTCAAGCGCCACGACATCCTGCTGATCGTCGACGACGTCCAAGCCGGCTGCGGCCGCACCGGCACCTTCTTCAGCTTCGAGGAAGCCGGCCTCGAGCCGGACATCGTGTGCCTGTCCAAGTCGATCTCCGGCTACGGCCTGCCGATGGCGCTGACCCTGTTCCGCCCGGAGCTGGACGTGTGGGAGCCGGGCGAGCACAACGGGACCTTCCGCGGGCACAACCCCGCCTTCGTCACCGCCACCGCGGCGCTGCGCACCTACTGGGCCAACGACGGGTTCCAGCAGCAGCTGGCCGGCACCATCGCCACCCTGCATCGCGGCCTGGAGGATATCGCCGGCACCGTCGAGGGCGCGGGCGTGCGCGGCCGCGGCCTGCTGGCCGGGATCATCTTCCCGGACCTGGCCACGGCCTCCAAGGCCGCCGCCGCGGCCTTTGCCAACGGGCTGCTGGTGGAGACCTCCGGCCCCGAGGACGAGGTCATCAAGATCATGCCGCCACTGACCGTCACCGACGAGGAACTGGACCGCGGCCTGCGGATCCTTGCCGAGGCGGTGCGCACCGCCGTCGGTTCGCCGGCGCTGGCCGCCGTGTAGCCGGCCCCCCACCCACCAAACCCGGCCGGCCACGGCCAACCACCACACCGAACCCATCCCCTGGAGGACACATGCTGGTTACCAACCTGAACGACCTGAACGACACCGACCGCGACATCAAGTCGGAGACCTGGCGCAGCCGCCGCATGGTGCTTGCGGGGGAGGGCGTCGGCTTCTCCTTCCACGACACCGTGATCTACGCCGGAACCACTTCGACGTTCCACTACGCCAACCACATCGAGGCCGTGTACTGCGTCCAGGGCGAGGGCACGCTGACCAATGAGGAAACCGGCGAGGTGCACGAGCTGCGCGACGGCACCATGTACCTGCTGGACGGCAACGAGAAGCACACCGTGCGGGCCACCACCGAGCTGCGCATGGCCTGCGTCTTCAACCCGCCGGTGACCGGCCGCGAAATCCACGACGAGAACGGCGTCTACCCGCTGGTCCTTGGGGAGACCGCAACGGTTTCCTGACCCCCCACGGGGACCGCCTGGAACTGCCCGCCTCTTTCCCAGGCAGGGCTTCCCGATGTGCCGGCCCCCAACGGGTCCGGCACATCGGTGTCTGCGCGGCACGGCGCAGCGAACCAAACAACCGAGGAGGAACGAACATTAGCCAGACACTTGTTCGGGTGCACGATGCCTACCCCACCCGAACAGGGAACGACTACACGGTGCTGGACCGCCCGGACCCGGTGGTCCGGGGAACCGCGGCCGACGGCCCGATCGACCAGGCGACCTTGCAGGGCTTCGAAGACACCGGCTACCTGGCCATCGAACAGCTGGTCAACGCCGATGAACTCGCATTGCTGCGCACCGAACTGGAGAGGATGTCACGGAACCCTGCGGTGCGGGCCGACGAGCGGACGATCATCGAGGCCAAGTCGCAGGAAGTGCGCTCGATCTTCGACGTGCACCGCACCAGCGAGGTCTTCAAGGCAATCGCCAACGACCCGCGCGTGGTGGAACGGGCCCGGCAGATCCTGGGCTCGGAGGTCTACACCCACCAGTCGAGGGTGAACTTCAAGCCCGGTTTCGAGGGCAAGGAATTCTCCTGGCACTCGGACTTCGAGACCTGGCACGCCGAGGACGGCATGCCGACCCCGAGGGCGGTGAGCATCTCGATCTCGCTGACGGACAACTATTCCATTAACGGGCCGCTGATGATCATGCCCGGATCGCACAAGAAGTACATCTCCTGCTGGGGCGAAACCCCGGAGGGCAACTACAAGAAGTCGCTGATCATGCAGGGCGCCGGCACCCCGGACAAGGACACGTTGACCCGATTCGCCGACGAATACGGGATCGACGTGCTCGAGGGCAAGGCCGGCGGGGCCGTGATGTTCGATTCGAATTGCATGCACGCCTCGAACGGCAACGTGAGCCCGTACCCGCGCTCGAACATCTTCATCGTGTTCAACAGCGTGGAGAACACCCTGGTGGAGCCGTTTGCTGCCGCGGCGCCGCGCCCCGACTACATCGGCGTGCGGGACTTCACCCCGGCCGGCTAACCCCGGCGTCCGGCCTCGGGCCGTTCCCAGGGCTCGATGTCCCCGGGAACGGCACCGAAGGCCGGGTGCAGGGCCGGCGGGTCGGCCGCAGCCAGCAGGGATTCGCGCTCCGGGTCGCGCACGGCGAGCTTGGTGCGCAGGTGCTCGCGTTCGTAACCGATTTGGCCGGTGGACACGGTGAGCATCTGCACCGGGCCGTCCGCCGGCGGGTGCAGGATGAGGGCGCGGTTGAAGTTGTATCCGCGCGCGTCGGCCTCCCGGGCCAGGCCCTCCAGGTAGTTCCCGACCGCCGCGAGCGGATCGGCCGTCGCGCGGAAACGTTGAAGCTGCGGGTGGTTCCGGTAGCCGGCGGTCTTCCCGTCCAGCACCTTCTGCGCCAACAGGGTCTCGCGCCAGCAGGCGAGCAGGCCCTTGGTGTCCAGGTACGTTGGGTGCAGGCTCCAGAGTCGCATCCGACCAGACTAGCGGCGCAGACGCTCCGGCGACCTGCGTACTTCATGTTCTGCGCGCTTTTCCCGCACTCTGGTGCAATGGGGTCATGAGCGAAAACACCCCCGCGGTCACTTCAGGACCCGTTGACATTGAATTGCAGTTGCGCTGGTCCGACGAGGACGCGCTGGGGCACGTGAACAACGCCCGCATCGTCACGCTGATGGAGGAGGCGCGGCTGCGCTGGACCCAACCGCGCGGCAAGGCCGGCCGCTTCCCCCACGGCACCGTCGTGGCCTCGCTGAAGCTGGACTACCTGCGCCCGCTGTACTACCAGCCGACGATGGTCATCCAATTGACGGTGGTGCGCATCGGCACCAAGTCGTTCACCCTGCGGCATGTGGGGATCCAGGACGGACAGGCGGTCTTTGACGGCACCACGGTGATGGTGCCGCTGGCCGAAGACAAGGTCTCCAGCCGTGCACTCAACGACCTCGAGCGTGCCTGGCTGGAAAGTGCATTGGCCGAGGCCGCCACGCCATGACCGCTTAGCCCAGGTGCCCGGCCATGCGCTGCTTCATGGCCGCGCTCGCATCGTTCAGGCCCACGATCTCCACATGCTTGCCGCCGGCCTCGTACTTGGCGGTGATCGCCTCGAGCGCCGCCAGCGTGGAAACGTCCCAGAGGTGCGAGGCGTGCATGTCGATGAGAACGTGTCCCGGGTCCAGGGCGTACTGGAACTGCGTGTAGAGGTCGTTGGACGAGGCAAAGAAGAGCTCGCCGTTGACCGTGTAGGTGGCCGTCTCGCCGGCGGCATCCAGGGTTCGGGTGACGGTGACGAAGTGCGCCACGCGGCGGGCGAACAGCACCATGGCGGTGAGCACTCCGGCACCCACGCCCACGGCCAGGTTGTTGGAGGACACCGTGGCCACCACGGTGATGAGCATGACCGAGGTTTCGCTCTTGGGCATGCGGCGCAGCGTGGAAGGCCGAATGGAATGCCAGTCGAAGGTAGCCCACGACACGAAGATCATGACCGCCACCAGCGCAACCATGGGTATCAATGCGACCACGTCGCCGAAGACCACCACCAGCAGCAGCAGGAAGACGCCGGCCAGGAACGTGGAGATCCGGGTCCGGGCCCCGGAGGCCTTCACGTTGATCATGGTCTGGCCGATCATGGCGCAGCCGCCCATTCCGCCGAAGAATCCGGTCACCAGGTTGGCCACGCCCTGGCCCCAAGCCTCGCGGGTCTTGTTGGACGCGGTGTCGGTGACGTCGTCGACCAGCTTGGCCGTCATCAGGGATTCGAGCAGGCCCACGAAGGCCACCGCGAGCGCGTACGGGGCAATGACTTTGAAGGTCTCAAGATTTAGCGGGATCTGCGGGAAGAAAAGCTGGGGAAGGCTCGAGGGCAGCTCGCCCTTGTCTCCCACCGTGGGCACGGTGACGGCGGCCAGTACGGTGATGAGCGTGAGGACCACGATCGCCACCAGCGGGGCCGGGACCTTCGTGGTGATCCGCGGCAGGCCAAAGACGATCAGCAGCGCCAGCCCCAGCAAGGGGTAGGCCAGCCACGGGACATTGATGAGTTCGGGCAGCTGGGCGATGAACACCAGGATGGCCAACGCATTCACGAACCCGACCATGACCTGGCGGGGGATGAAACGCATCAACTTGGCCACGCCCAGCACCGCCAGCAGGATCTGGAAAAGCCCGGCCAGCAGGATCGCCGCGACCAGGTACTGCACGCCGTGGCTGGCCACCAGCGGAGCGATGACCAGGGCCACTGCGCCGGTGGCAGCGGAGATCATGGCCGGGCGCCCGCCCACGATGGCGATGGTCACCGCCATGGTGAAGGCGGAGAAGAGCCCCACGCGCGGGTCGACCCCGGCGATGATCGAGAACGCGATCGCCTCGGGGATCAGCGCGAGCGCCACCACCAGTCCGCCCAGGACCTCGACGGCGAGCAGCCGCGGAGACCGCAGGGTGCGCAACACCGATTGGCGTTCGACCGGGGTCGGTGCGGTGCTCGTTGCGGCGGACAGGGAAGGCATGAAGGTTCCGTTCAGAAGTATTGCGGCAGGAGAAACCATGGAATCAGGCAGCTGTCGCTGGCCATGGGGAAAGTGGTCTCTATCCAATCCTATGGGAGTGGGCACCGCTCAGGGCCTTGATGGTGGCCAAAGCAACAAGGCACCGGCGACAGAGTTTGGGTAGTTCGCGCCGGAACCCGGAAGCGCCGAATGGCCTGTCACTGGGAAGAACGTACGGCAAATGTTATCCCCAAAGCCTGTGGATAACATTTGCCGGGCCGGAGGCCTTCGGGACTTGTGGGGGTTGAGCAGCGGACCCGCGGGCGGTCCGCACGAAGCGGTGTCCCGACTCGGAATCACTGTCGGATAAAGCGTGCGGGAACGGGGCTTAACCCGGGGCTTTGTCGCACGAGTCTGCGGAAGCCGAGACATTCCCTGGGCGTCCCGCCCCCAGAGGCCTGCAGAATGTGTCTACACCCTGCTGGTGCGCCCACCGATGCCCCTTGTCAGGTTCGTTCCCGGGTGCAGGCCGGAATCTTGTCGGTGCAGTCAGGACGCGGGGTCGAAACCCAGTGAATCCAACTTGTTGCGGACCCGCCCGCAGGCCACCTGGAACAGGGAAACCACCGTTGTGCCCTGCAGGTCCCCGGCGCGGAAGCTCGTCGCGCTCAGCGACAGCGCAAACGAGGCGCCATTGGCCAGCGTCCCCACGGAGGCACCGACGGCGGCCAGCTCGGGTTCGGTGCGGCCGATGCTCAGTGCATAGCCCCGGGATCGGACCTCGATGAGCTCATGCAGCAGGCCGGACAGCCCGCGGCATACAGGTCGTGTGCCCCGCGTTCCGAGGCCCGGTCGCGGTACAGCTGGGCCACGGCGGATTCGGGCAGCCTCGAGAGCGAGGCCCGGCCGGCGGAGGAGGTTAGGGGCGGGCAGGGTTGTTCTGCACAACAGGATCCTTTGCCAACTCCGTGCGGCCGGGACCCGGCCGCACGGATGAAATCCGGCTACACCAGCGCCGGGGCCTTCATGATGCCGGCGAAGAAGCCGGACAGTTCCGCGTGCGCGTCCAGCGGCAGCACGTGGGCCACGTACTGGTCGGGGCGCACCACCACGATCGCGCCGTGTTCGCGGTTCACGCCGCGTGCCTCGAAGATGTCGTTCGCCGCGTCGATGGTGAAGACCTTTTCGTAGTCGATGAGCCCCAGCGGCGCCTTGCGCGGTAGCAGGAACGCGGGGACCTGGCCGGGCTCCACGTCGCGGTGGTGCTGCTGGAGCACCGCGCGCACGTCGAAGACCGCGTCGTCGTCGGCCCCGTGCGGGGTGAAGGCGCGGACCGGGGAAGATGGGTCCTGCCCCAGGTAGGCGCAGAAGGCCGCAAGGTGCGACTCAGCTGCATCGGGCCGGGCTGCGTCGGCGAAGGCGTAGATCCGCCAGCGGCCGTCTGCCAGGGCCTGGTGGCCGAGTTCCAACGGCTTGGCATCCGCCAGGCGGATGACTGGGGAGGAATGGAAGCGCTCGCCGACCGGGAAGCCGGAGGCCAGGTGCTCGTGGGTGTCCTCGCCGGTGATCATGCTCGGGGCGTAGTCGGTGGCGAAGCCCGCGGTGAACCGCGCGCCCTGGGTGAAGATGCCCTGGCGTTCGGCGGCGTCCATGCCGCCGGCCTCCGGGTTGGCCGGATCCTTGGGCTTGGCGGCCATGGCGGTGGACCACTTCAGGTCGAAGTCGATCAGCTCCTGGGCAATCACCTGGCGCTCGGCGGAATAGGTGTCCAAAAGTGTCTCGGGGCTGCGGCCCTGCAGCACCGCTGCCAGCTTCCATCCCAGGTTGAAGCCGTCCTGCATGGAGACGTTCATGCCCTGGCCGGCCTTGGCGCTGTGCGTGTGGCAGGCGTCCCCGGCAATGAACACGCGTGGGGTCCGGGTGCCGCGGTCCTCGGGCAGCACGTCGTCAAAGCGATCGGCAATGCGCTGGCCCACTTCGTAGACGCTCCACCAGGCGATTTCCTTCACGTCGAGCGTGTAGGGGTGAAGGATCTTCTGTGCTGCCTCGATCACCGAGTCGGCGGTGAAGCGCCCGCGGGCCTCGCGGTCGCCCGGGTCGATGTCGCCGAGGTCCACGTAGAGGCGCACCAGGTAGCCGCCCTCGCGCGGGATCAGGAGGATGGACCCGCCGGAGGCCGACTGGATGGCCGCCTTCAGGCGGATGTCGGGGAAGTCGGTGACAGCCAGCATGTCCATGACGCCCCAGGCGTGGTTGCGGGCATCTCCCTGCAACTTGATGCCCAGCGAGCGGCGCACGTTCGAGCGGGCGCCCTCGCAGCCCACGGCGTACTTGGCCTGGACGGTGATCTCGTTGCCGGGTTCCTCCCCGGTGCGGCGCAGCGTCGCGGTGACCGGGTACTCGCCGGTCTCCGCGACCACCACGTCGATGAGTTCCAGCCCGTAGTCGGGGACCAGGCGGCTGGGGGAGTTGGCCATGTGCTCGAAGAGCATGTCCTGCATGCGGGCCTGGTTCACGATCACGTGGGGGTACTCGGAAAGTCCGTCGGCGACGTCCTGGATCCGCCCGGTGCGCCCGATTCCGCCGCCGGATTCGGGGCCCCAGAAGGTGGTCTCGTTGACCCAGTAGGCCTCGCGCATGAGGCGTTCGGCGAGTCCGAAGCCGTTGAACATTTCCACGGTGCGGCAGGCCACCCCGTCGGCGTGCCCCAGTTCGAGGGCCGCCTCGCGGCGTTCGACAACAAAGGTGGAGATGTCGGGGAACTCGGCCAGCTGAGCGGCCAGGACGGAACCGGCGGGGCCGGTGCCGGCGATGAGGACGTCGACCTGGGTGGGGAGGGTCCCCGGGGCGCGGCGTCCGGGAGCTGCGCGGCGGATATCCGGGTCGCCCGGGCGGTAGCCATCTTGGTAGAACTGCATGCTGCTCCTTGAATCTGCCGCGCACCCTGCGCCAGGCTGTGATCTGTTTCATCAACCGTAGGGCCGGCCGCTTCCCCGGAACCACAACATTCTGCACAGCAGAAAGCTGGAGCATGGTCGTCGACCAAAGGGACCGGTTCCACGGCGGGGGCATGGATGGTTGGTGCGCCGCGAATTACCAGACAATGGATGCTCCAGAACGGGACCAGCTTGAAGGGGCACCACCCGCGGAAAAGGGGTAGCTGTCCGCATCCGCATCGGCGACAGGTAACGCCAGGGCGGAAGACGTTCAGTCCCGCCGGGTTGTGGAAAAGCGGTCGCGGAAACTGGTCGGCGTTGTATCAAGCTGCCGGGCGAATGCCCGTCGGAGGGTTTCGTCGCTTCCGAATCCGCTCAATTGCGCCACCTGCGTCATCGAGCGGCCTTCCAGGATCAGGGCCCGGGCCGCGTCGACGCGAACCCGTTCGAGCCAGCGGGCCGGAGTCGTGGCGGCCTCTGCCCGAAACATCCGGTTCAGGTGGCGCACGCTCACCCCTGCGCTCGCCGCCATGGACGAGGCGGTATGTGCGCCGACGGGATCGGCCAGCACCGAGTCCATCAGCGTCCGCAACGGACCGTTCTGCGCCGGGGGTGTGCTCAACGCGGTCGAGAACTGGGTCTGGCCGCCGGGCCGGTGCATGAACATCACCAGCTCGCGAGCCGTTTCACGGGCGATTTCCACCCCGAGGTCCTCCTCGACCAGGCTCAGGGCAAGGTCGATGCCAGCGCTGATTCCCGCCGAGGTCAGGTAGCGACCGTCGCGCACATGGATGACATCGGGCTCGACCTTCACGCGGGGATGCCGGGTCGCCAGGGTGTGCGCGTGCCGCCAGTGGGTCGTCGCCCGGCGCCCATCGAGGTGCCCCAACTCCGCCAGGACGAACGCCCCGGTGCACACCGAGGCGACCCGTTGCGCGCCAGTGGCCAGCGAGTCGACGGACGACAGCAGCTCCTGGTTGATTCGGCCTTCCGGAAGCCGTGCCCCGCCGGCGACGAGCAGCGTGTCCACCGGCCCGGCATCGGCGGCGGCAAGTGTCTGACCGAGTTCCATCCCCGAGGAGGAAATGACCCGACCGCCCCGGGGCGAGACGAACGCGAGGTCATAGAACTCGCGCGCCGGATCGGCGAGGTTGAACACCTCTGCCGGCCCGCTGGCATCGAGCATGGTCATGCCGTCGAAGACCACGAGGCCCATCCTGATGGTCATGTCCGAAATCGAGGGAGACTGGGCAAAAAAGACATGTCCCCAGCCTAGCCCGTCAGGCCAGAATGGGAAGTGCACTATTCGCAGAACAGGCTACAGAAGGCGGCAAGCATCCATGACCGAGACCATTGCAGGCATCCGGATCCCAGACAGCAAGATGGCCCAGGATGCCACCGAGCTCCTGCGTGAGGTGGCCACCGAGCTCGTGTACAACCATTCCCGGCGCGTGTTTGTCTTTGGATCGCTGCGCGGCCAGACGCAGGGGCTCGACTACGACCCCGAGCTGCTGTACATCGGGGCGATGTTCCACGACCTCGGGCTCACGGACAAGTTCCGACGCACCGACCAGCGCTTCGAGATCGACGCCGCCGACGAGGCGCGCCGCTTCCTGGGCGACTACGGCATCACCGGCGAGGCGGCAGACAAGGTCTGGTCGGGCATCGCACTGCACACCACCCCGGAAGTCCCGCTGCACATGGCGCCGGAGATCGCGCTGGTCACCCGCGGCGTCGAACTCGACGTGCTGGGCATCGGCTACGACGCGATCACCGACGACCAGCGCAATGCCGTCGTGGGGGCGCACCCTCGCCCCGATTTCAAGAACCAGATCCTGGCCGCCTTCGCCAACGGCCTGAAGGGCCGCCCGGACACCACCTTCGGCAACGTGAAGGCCGATGTCTTGGCGCACTTCGTCCCGGGATTCAAGCGCGGCGACTTCGTGGAAGTCATCCAGGGATCAGCCTGGGCCGAGTAGGCCGGCAGGGCAGGCAAGCCGGTGCCACGCAGTGCTTGATGCGTGGCACCGGCTTTGCCGACCGGCGGATTCCGTGACAAGCACCCGGTCTGGAACAGGCCCTGGAGCACGTGCGCGACCGGGGGCTTTGAGTCTCGTAGGTGTCCAGTGCAGCCGCGTGCCGGTTTCCGAAGCGCGCCGGTGTCCGGCCCCATGCGAACATAGATTTTTTCTATGTGTGGTGCACGCCGCATCTATTGGACAATATAATGCGACCCTAGGCACACTTGGTGGTGATGGGTGCCATAGATCTCTTGGCTCCCGAAAGTCTTGACCTAAGGTTCCATACACTCCATGAAATCCACCCGCAATAAATGGATCGTTGCCCTGTGCTGGCTGACGGTCGTCTTCGAGGGCTTCGACATTGTCGCCCTCTCCGCTTCGATTCCCCAGCTGATCGATACCGCGTACGCGGGTATCACCGCACTTGACGCGACCTTCATCGCCACGATTTCGTTGGTCGGCGTCGGTGCCGGCGCCGTGCTGATCGGCCCGATCTCGGACCGCTACGGACGCCGCAACCCGCTGATGGCCTGCGTGCTGATCTTCTCGATCTTCACCATCCTGTTCCCGCTGATGCCCAACGTCGCCCTGCTGGCCGCGACGCGCATGATCGCGGGCCTCGGCATGGGCGCATGCATGCCCGTGGCCATCACCATGATGCAGGAAGCCGCTGCCTCCAACGCCCGTGCGCACTCCTCGACCATCACCATGACCGGCTACCACGTCGGCGCCGTGGCCGCCTCGCTCTTCGCGATCCTTGCCCATGCCGACTGGCACCTGCTCTTCTACATCGGTGGCGCGCTGGGCCTGGTGGTACTCCCGTTCATGTGGGCCAAGCTGCCTGAGACCCACGCCGTGGGCCTCAAGGACATTGGCACGAAGGCACCAAAATCCAGCATGGCGGCGCTGTTCACCGGAGGGCTTGCGCGCTCCACCATCGGCCTGTGGGTCGCTGCCTTCATGGGACTGCTACTGGTCTACGGGCTGAACACCTGGTTGCCGCAGCTGATGCGCGGCGCCGGGTACAACGTTGCGGATTCCCTGGTGCTACTGCTGATCCTCAACGTCGGTGCGATCGCCGGGCTGCTGCTCGGGGGACGCATTGCGGACAAGCGCGGCGTCAAGGGCACCACGATGTTCTGGTTCACGGCTGCCGCGGTGCTGCTGGCCCTGCTGAGCATCCGGATGGAAAGCCAGTTGCTGCTCAACGCCGTGGTCCTGGTGACCGGCTTCTTCGTCTTCTGTGCGCAGGTGCTGGTCTACGGATTCGTCGGATACATCTACCCCAAGCACGTGGTGGGCACCGGCATGGGCATGGTGGCGGGCGTGGGACGCCTGGGAGCCATCGCCGGGCCGGGCCTGACCGGCCTGCTGGTGGCCAGCGGCCACGCCTACCCGTGGGGCTTCTACCTCTTCGCCGGGGCGGCGTTGCTCGGCATGCTCGCCGTGGCCGCCATCCCCAAGCCGGCCGCGCAGAAGGATGCCGACGAGCCGGTGCTCGAAACCCAGTCGGCGTAGGGGCCTTGCCCCCGGGCGAGAAACGCCGCCGGGGAAAACGATCCGGATAGGCAATGGGGGCGCGGTTCCCGGGGATTCGCTGGTGCGAAACCCCGGGAACCGCGCCCCTTTTTCGTGCCCAGGACCCGGCGCCGGCTCAGGGTCCCGCCGGACCCAGCGCCGAAGGCATCTCGCGCAGGGCATCGCGCACCAGCTCGCGGAACCAGAGCACCGGCCCGCCCGCGGCGATCTTGTGGTCGGTGTAGAGGTCCACGGAGAAGGCGGGGCTGTCCACCGGAAGTTCGCGGTGGACCAGGGGCCACTGCCGGCAGAAGCGCTCGGCGATCTCCAGCGGGACCACCGAGGCCAGCGAGGATTCGAGCTGCACCGAGGGCAGCACGGAAAAATGGTGCACGCGCAATGCCGTGCGCAGCGAGATGCCGGATTCCCCCAGCCGTTCCTCGATCTGCCCGTGCCCGGCCGTGGGGTCGATGGTCACGAATCCCAGCGCGTCGAATTGCGCGTGCGTGAGCTTGCCCCGCTTCGGGGCCAAGGCGTGCGGCAGCAGGCAGACGTACCTGTCCTTGATCACGCCCTCGCGCCGCGCGCCGCCGCCGAGCACCAGAGAGGTCAGCACGGCGTCGACCTGGCCGTGGGCCAGCCAATGCGGGATGCGATCCACGGCCATGGGCACCGATTCGAGGTTGGCGGCCGGCGCCAGCGCTGCCAGGCGGGCCATGATCCGCGGCAGGAAGATGACCTCGCCGATGTCCGAGAGGCAGATGCGGAAGGTGCGCCGCGTGGTGGCCGGATCGAAGGCGGAGTTCGAATCCACCGCCGCGTCGATGTTGTCCACCGCGGAGCGGAAGACCTGGAAGAGTTCGTTGGCTCGGGCAGTGGGTTCGAGTCCGCCGGGACCGCGGACAAAGAGCGGGTCGCCCAGCTGGGTCCGGAGCCTGGCCAGGGTGTGCGAGACCGTCGGCTGGGTGAGCGAGAGTTCCTGTGCCGCCCGGGTGACGCTTCGGGCCTCGTAGATTTCCAGGAAGGTGCGCAGCAGATTCAGGTCCATGCTCATGCGCCCACTCTATCGAAGTGATCGATGACCGATTGCGCGTGGATTCGTTGGACCGATGCGTTGTCCTGGCATAGCGTGGAGGTGGGGCGGGTCACGCGCGGGGCGCACGGCAAGGGGGAGCGCCGCGCGCGATGATTCCACGCCCCGCCGGCCCGCGCCGGAATGCCGCATCCATGCCCACCAGATAAGGAACCACAAAGTGCCACTGCTTGAAGAATCACTCTGGAACTCGAAGATCAACGTCAATGGCTGGGTGGCCGGCGGTGCCGGCACCCAGGATGTCGTGGAGCCGGCCACCGGGAACGTGCTTGGCACACTGGGGGTGGCCTCCGCCGAGGACGTGCTGCGTGCCTCCGCCGCGGCCGCCAAGGCGCAGGTGTCCTGGGCGGCGAAAAAGCCCGAGGAGCGGGCAGCGGTGCTGCGCAAGGCGGGGCTGCTGTGGGAAGAGCATGCCGAGGAGGTCAACGGCTGGCTGGTGCGCGAGTCCGGCGGAATTCCCGCCAAGGCGGGGTTGGAGACACACACCGCGGCCAACGAATGCTACGAGGCCTCCGCCCTGCCTTCGATGCCCGCCGGGGACGTGCTGACCACCAACGAGGAACGCTGGTCCTTCGCCCGCCGCCGCCCCGTCGGTGTCGTCTCGGTGATCGCGCCATTCAACTTCCCGCTGATCCTGGCCATCCGCGCCGTCGCCCCGGCGCTGGCGCTGGGCAATGCGGTGCTGCTCAAGCCGGACCCGCGCACCTCTGTCTGCGCGGGGGTGTCGATCATGCGGATCTTCGAGGAGGCCGGGCTGCCCGAGGGCCTGCTGCACCTGCTTCCCGGCGGAGCGGAGGTCGGTGCCGCGGTGGTCGAGGCCCCCGAGGTGCGGGTCATCGCCTTCACCGGTTCCACGGCCGCCGGGCGCAAGATCGGCGAAAGCGCCGCACGGTTGCTCAAGCGAGCCCACCTCGAACTGGGCGGCAACAGCGCCATGATCGTGCTGCCCGGGGCTGACCTGGCCAAGGCCGCCTCGGCGGCGGCGTTTGGTTCGTTCATGCACCAGGGCCAGATCTGCATGGCCACCGGCCGGCACATCGTGCACCAGGACATCTACGAGGACTACGTGGCGGCCTTGGCCGAAAAGGCGAAGAACCTGCCGGTCGGCGACCCGAAGTCCGGAACCGTGGCGATCGGGCCGATCATCGACGGGCGGCAACTGGAGCGGATCGATTCCATGGTGCAGGCGGCGGTTGCGGGCGGCGCGCGGCTGGCGGCCGGCGGGACCCGCGGCGAAGGCTGGTTCTACCCGCCCACGGTCCTTGCGGACCTGGACCCGGAGCACGCTGCGTGGAAGGAAGAGATCTTCGGGCCCGTCGCCCCGGTGCGCAGCTTCTCCACTATCGACGAGGCGGTTGAGATGGCCAACGCATCGAGCTACGGGCTTTCGCTGTCCATCCTCGGGGACGTGGGCATGGCCATGAAGATCGCCGACAGGGTTGAATCCGGCAAGGTCCACATCAACGAGCAGACCGTCTCTGACGAGCCCAACTCGCCGTTCGGCGGGGTCAAGGATTCGGGCAACGGTGGGCGCATCGGCGGGGCCTCGGCCAACATGGAGGCGTTCACCGAGACGCAGTGGCTGACCATGCGTCCGGAGATCGCCCCCTACCCGTTCTAGGGCAGCGTCCCGGAAGGGGAGGCCCCGGCGGTTCAATGGAACCGCCGGGGCCTCCCGGTGGGCTGTTCGCCGGGATGGGCATGTGCCGATTGCCACCAGGAAATGCTTGAAGCATCAACTAATCTGGTTTAGACTGGTCCCATGACTACTGCAGCTGACCTCCCACCGGTGCTCTTCCTCTCCCATGGCGCGCCGCCGCTCGCCGACGACGCCACCTGGACCGCCGAGCTTGCGGCCTGGTCGGGAACCATGGAAAAGCCCAAGGACATCCTGATGGTCTCCGCGCACTGGGAGAACGCGCCGGTGTCGCTGAGCGCCACCCACCGCAAGCAGGAACTGGTCTACGACTTCTGGGGTTTCCCGCAGCACTACTACGACGTGCGCTACGACGCGCCGATGGCGCCGGAGCTGGCCGACGAGGTCGCCCGGCTGACCGGCAACCACGGCCACCACGTGGAGCGCGACGAGACCCGCGGCCTGGACCACGGCGCCTATGTGCCGCTGAAGGAAATGTTCCCCGGGGCCGACGTGCCGGTGGTGCAGATGTCGATGCCCACGCTGGACCCGCAGGGGCTCTTTGCCCTGGGCCAGTCGCTCGCCCCGCTGCGCGAGCGCGGGACCATGATCGTCGGCTCCGGCTTCACCACGCACAACCTGCGCTGGTTCAACCCGGCAGCAGGACCGGACACCACCCCGCCGACGGCCTCGAGCGAGTTCGACCACTGGGCCGAAGAAGCCATGGCCCGCGGGGACGTTGACTCGATCCTCGACTTCCTGCACAAGGCCCCGGCCGCGCGCGAGGCGCACCCGCGCTCCGAGCACTGGGCGCCGCTCTATGTCGCCCTGGGCGCGGCATATGCCTCGGGAGGCATCGAGGCCAAGAGCGCGATCGACGGCTTCTGGTTCGGGCTTTCCAAGCGCTCCTGGTCGCTGACCTAAACCACAGCCAGGAAAGTTCCCCGAAGCCGGGGCTCTGTGTGTAGATCGGTGGCGGTGCTACCGGCTTCAGAGCGAAGGAGTGCCAGTTTCGGATTGAGGCCTGCCGGTAGACTGGCAGCGAGGCAGAGCTCGTCTTGGTGAGAAAGAATCGTGGGAATGGCCAACGCAACCCCGCGTCGGGGAATCGACGCCGAAGGCAGGGTCGTGAAGGCCGCGGATTCCGTGACCTGGAGGTCGCTGGAGATTCTTGGGGCCTTCGACGAACGCCATACGCACTTGTCCTTGAGTGAGTTGTCCCGCCGAGCCGCGCTGCCCATCGCCACCGCACATCGGTTGTCGGCCGAATTGGTGCGATGGGGAGCGCTTGAGAGGTCCGGCAGCGACTTCGTCATTGGCCAGCGGCTCTGGCAGATCGCGACCCTGGCCCCCGTGCAGAAGGACATCGCCGAGATTGCGGCGCCGCACATGCAAGATGTCTTGTTCGTGACGCAAAACGTGGTCAACCTCTTTATTCTCGACGGGTCCTCGGTCCTGTTGTTGGACCGGATTTCCGGGACGCGAGCCGGGGCCCCGTTCCGACGGCCGGGATCGCACCTTGGCCTGCATGCAAGTGCCGCGGGCAAGGTGATGCTGGCCTATGAGGGAATGGAGCTGCTGCCGCGGATCGGCAAGCTGGAGGCTTTTACCCGGCACACCATCACGGACCGGTCCAGGCTGGCCGAAGAAGTGAAAGCCGTGCGCCAACAAGGCTTTGGTGTCTCCAACCAAGAAAGCGGCGAGGACAACTTCGGCTTGGCCGTCCCCGTCATCCTGCCCTCGGGAAAGATCGCGGCGGCCATCGGCGTGGTCTCCCAGAAGAACCCTCCGCCGGTCGGGACAGTGGTTCCGGTCCTCCGAATTGCAGCCCGTGGTATCGCCCGCAGTTTGGTTAGCCGCGAGCTTGCCTGAGCATTTGCCGTCTTTCCATTGGATGGAAGACGCTGCTTGGGCTGTGTTGCAGCGCACTTACGATCGTTGTTGTGGCCCGACGGAAAGATGATCGGGTCGGTAGCAATAAGGAGCGATGGACATGACGCCTCAAACTGGGCGGCTCGGTGCAGCCGTTGACACGGTAAAGCCGGTGGCTAGCGGAGCTGGGCTGTTGGACGTCGTTGTTGACGCGGCCGAGCACGTGGCTGACCAAGTGGTCTCACTGGTATTGCGGCGCATTGACGGCGAGAGCTTTCCCGAGTGGGCCCCAGGGGCCCACATCGACGTCCATCTCGGTGACGGACTCACACGCCAGTACTCCTTGTGCTCCGATCTAAACGACCGTGAAGTCCTGCGTATCGGGGTGCTGCGCGTTCCAGACTCCCGTGGCGGCTCGGAGGCCGTTCACGAAAAGTTGGTTGCCGGAACCCCGCTGACCATTTCGGCGCCGCGGAACAACTTCCCCATGATTGATTCGCGGAAGTACCTGTTCATCGCAGGGGGAATCGGCATCACGCCGATCATCCCGATGATTGAAGCGGCCGAAGCCGCGGGGAGGGAATGGCGCCTGGTCTACGGCGGCCGTTCCCGGCATTCCATGGCGTTTGCCCAATCGCTGGAAGACGCGTACGGGAGCACCAAGGTCAACCTCTATCCGGAGGACGAAGTCGGCCGCCTGGACCTGAACGCGATCCTGGGCATGCCGCGGGCCCACATGCTGGTCTATGCTTGCGGCCCCGGCGGCATGCTGGGCGCCATCGAGGACCTGTGCATGGGGTGGCCTCCAGGTGCACTGCACCTTGAGCGTTTCTCGGCCGACACCTTGGGAGCAGGTTCCGTTAGCGCTCCCTTCGAGGTCGAATTGGCCAAGGCCGGGCGCATCGTCACGGTGCAGACCAACGAGAGCATTCTCGACGCCGTCGAAAAGGTGGGTGTGCGCATTCTTTCATCGTGCCGTGCCGGCCTGTGTGGAACGTGCGAGACGAACATCCTCTCGGGAACGCCCGAACACCGCGACGCGGTGCTGACCGAAGCCGACAAGGACGCAAACGAAGTCATGCTGGTGTGCGTCTCGCGTGCCGCTGCCGGGTGCGACCGACTTGTGCTCGATCTTTAAAGACCAGGAGAGAAACTTCCATGACTACATCCACCAGCGAACCCATCGTCTTCACGGGCGACCCGTACAGTGAAGAGCACCTGCTCAACCCCTACCCGTTCCTTGCTTCCTTGCAAGAGGCCGGTTCCGTATCCTGGCTGGAATCGGAACAGACCTACGCCATCACGGGCTACGACGAGGTCTACGAAGTGCTGACGGACTTCGAGACGTTCGTGTCCTCCGGTGGGCTGGGGCCACGCGACATCCGCAAGGACGACGGCTGGCGCCCGCCAAGCATCCTGGAATCAGACCCGCCGATCCATACGCTGATGCGCCGCGCGCTGACCGGTGTCATCAACCCTGGAACGGTCCGTGCCTTGCGCAAGGACTTCACCGCACCGGCTGTTTCACTGGTTGAGGCGTTGGTGCAACGAAACACCTTCGACGCCATTACCGACCTCGCCGAAAAGTACCCGATCGAGGTTTTTCCGGATGCCGTCGGCATTCCGCAGGAAGGGCGCGAGCACCTGCTTCCCTACGGCAACATGGTGTTCAACGCGTTCGGTCCCGAAAACTACATCTACCACCAAGCCTTCGCTGAAGGCGATGAACACGCTCGCGTGGTCATGAACGCCTGCAAGCGCGAGTCTCTGACCGATTCTGGCTTCGGCGCGGGGATCTGGGCCAAGGTCGGCGAAGGATTGATCACGGAAGAGCAAGCCACGCTCTTGGTCCGTGCGCTGCTTTCGGCGGGTGTGGACACGACCATCTTCGGGATCGGAAACACGCTCTCGGTCTTGGCCCGCCATCCGGAAGCCTGGGAACGCCTTCGCAAGGAACCGTCGCTGGCCAAGTTCGCCATTGACGAGGCCCTGCGACTGGAATCGCCATTCCAGAAGTTCCACCGGACGACCACTGTCGATACGGAGTTGGGCGGGGTCGGCATTCCTGCCGGATCCAAGGTCCAGGTCTTCATCGGCGCGGCCAACCGCGACCCCAAGAAATGGGGAGCCGACGCGAACGAGTTCTCGCTGGAACGCACTTCTTCGGGCCACGTTGCGTTCGGCATGGGCCTGCACCAATGTGTGGGCCAGCCGATTGCGCGAATGGAAATGGAAATCGTCTTGCAGCAACTGCTGGAGAAGGTTGTATCGATCGAACTTGTCGGCGAGCCGAAACCGATTCTGCACAATGTCTTGCGCGGATTCGAGTCGATGCCCGTGCGCATCACCACCCAAAGATAGTCATCCGGCCGGGGGCCCAATGCCCCTATTACTTTTGGAGCAACGCTATGTCACTCGATGCTTTACCGCGCCCAAAAAACGCCAAGAGCGACCCTGCCACGTGGACCCCCGGGCGCCGCAAGCGATACGGTTGGCTGACCACCGCGGCACTCCTGGTCCTGATGATGGTCAGCTGGGCGGACAAGGCGATTCTGGGTATCGTGGCGGTTCCGTTGATGCACGACCTCCACATCACCCCGCAACAATTCGGGTTGCTCGGTTCCGCCGTGTTCATGCTCTTCGGGATCGCGCAGTTTGTCGCTGCTCCGATTGCCAACAGGGTCAAGTCCAAATGGATCTTGCTGACCTTGTGCCTGATTTGGTCGGTCGCGCAGGTGCCCATCTTCGTCTTTGCCTCGCTTCCTGCGCTGTGGGCCAGCCGCCTGGTCCTTGGAGCCGGGGAAGGTCCGCTGGCTCCGGTCATCATGCACTCGGTGTACAAGTGGTTCCCTGCCAAGCGGTCGGCCACTCCCGCGGCTGTCGCCTCGTCGGGAGTCACGCTGGGCATTGTCGCGTTCGCCCCAGTATTGGCGTGGGTCAATGCCGAGTTCGGGTGGAAATCCACTTTCGTGTTCTTGGCCATCGTCGGCGTCGTATGGTCGATCCTGTGGCTCTTTATCGGCAAGGAAGGACCCTACACTTCCGTCCAAGCCGAACTCGAGATCGAGGGGCAAGCAGTAAAAACGCTCGACACCGCCAAGGTCCAGGCGTCCGACGCGCCGGTGCGGTACATGCGGTCGTTCTTGACCCCGAGCTGGATCCTGGCCGTGTTGTGTTCATTCTTTGGCTATTGGACGTTTACCGTTGCCACCACGTGGCTTCCGGCCTACTACGAAAACGCCATGGGAATGTCCACGCAGCAGGCGGGTTCATTGATAGCCCTGCCGGCAATTTGGGGTTTCATCGCGACGATCGGCCTGAGCTGGCTGACCGAGGTGCTGGTCAACAAGGGGATCCCCACGCGAGTGTCGCGAGGCGTGGTGTTGGGAGGCGCCGCAACGTTTGGCGGCCTCATGGTCATCGTTGGAACACTGTCGAACATCGATGCCGTTTCCATCATTTGTTTCATGTTTGGCTTCGGCACGGCGCCCGCGCTTTTTGCCGTCACATACCTGGTTGCCTCGGAAATGACCACGATCCAGCAACGCGGAGCCGTTCTGCAAATCACCAATGCCTTCCTGACGACCGGGGGCTTGGTCGCGCCGATGTTCGTAGGATTCATGATTGGATCCGCGGCGGTGCCAAGCGCGGGCTACCTCAACGCCTTCGCTTACACGGGCGGCGCCTTGGCCCTGATCGGGGTGCTGTCGATGATTTTCATCAACCAGCAACGCGACAGGACGAAGCTGGGACTGGACCTCAAGCTCAAGGCCTGAGCTCGGCGCCCGTTCCCGCGATCTGAGATGGCTGCCCCGCACCACATGGTGAGGGGCAGCCAGCTGCATGTGGCGCGGGGCCGTTGCCGAGAAGTTGATGTTCCTCGTGGGGACAGTCGAGCGATCCACGGCCGTTCTGCTCTTGTCGTGCGGCGTTTCGGGGGCACGTGCCCTGAACCTGAGTATTCTACGTTTTGGGGACCACCCATTATCGTGCTTGGCGTCCAACGATATTGCCGTTGGGGGCAAGCATCTGCTTGGATGGGAGCCGCCTAGCCGCAACGAAGCCAACCGTGCCTGACGATGCCGATCTTCTCCCGCATGTTGTCAGCAGCGTCCAGCATCGATTCAAATGGAGTTGTGGATGATCCGGTCCAGGACCGTGTCGTCGTGGACGCCGAGGGGGCCGCGGGCGTCGGATCGCCTTAAGACTTCGACTGTGCCGGACACCGTCCAGCCGCAGCGGCGCGACATGTGCCCAAGCAATATGCTCAAGCGCTTTCCAGCAGCGGCCGCACCACCCCGGCAAGATCGAACCGGCCACGCTCTTCCAGGGACTTGCAACGCCCAACGGTTCGTCCCGGGCAATCGGTCCATTTCCGGCCCGGCCGGCTCGCGTCACGGGAACGGTCACCTGTCAATGGCCAAGTGGATCCCAACGATGGCATTCGTGGGTCGCATGGGGAATATTTACGCTATCCCGGGGTGGTCCCCACTCGCAATATTGCTGGCCCCTTGAAAGAACCCATAGATGGGTCAAACCATTGCCAGGCCATGGACATAGATCGTCGAGACCTGCAGCGGAGGGCTTTGGATATCGTGGTTCGGACATGGCAAGGCCTTCCGTCTTCGGGCGGCAGTCCGGAATTGGTTCCGGCTGGCCGCGGGTTCGATGACGGAAGGCCAAGGAGCGTTGCGAGAGAAGTTACATCCCGGAAACCATCGATTCCGGACGGGCAACCTTGTTCAAGGCAAACCGCTGCCCACTGGTGGCGACGGTAATCTTTCCGGAGTACGTCGCTTCGGCGCGGGACTTCCACTGCTCGGGGGTGGCAATGCCGGCCAAGTGGGAAAGCACCAGAGAACGGGCGCCAGAGCTCGCCGCGACGCGTCCTGCGCCCTCCGGTGAGGTGTGGGCGATCATCTGGTGGTTGATGAATGCTGGGCTGAAGTCCTGTGCCCTGTAGAAATCCAGGTTGACTGCCTCATGAACCAGGACATCGGTGTCCTGCGCCAGGATTGCCAGCGCCTCGGACTCGGCGGTGTCGCCGGAGAACGTGACCGAGCCGTATGCGGTGTCGAACCTGAAGGCCAGCGCCGGGAAGATCGGGGGGTGCTTCACTAGCACCGCGGTGACCTTGACCAGGTCGTCCTCGTACACGTCAAAGGGCACTATGCTGTCGGGGTGCGGCACCTCTATCTCGCGGGCACGGACGATCTCGCGCAGGTTTGGACGGGCTTCATCGGTGATGCGGATGTCGACATCGTAGGAATAGGCGTCGAGGCAATGTTGGACCATGCCCATGGTTCCCGACAGCTGTTTGCCGCGCGGGTGGCCGGGATCTTGCCCCGGACCCAGGATGTCGATGGGAGACGTAAAACCGTCCACCGGCGCGCCCCAATTCCACAGCAGGAACGCGGGAAGCTCGACCACGTGGTCGGAATGCAGGTGGGTGATGAAGCCGGCGCGGAAATTCTTGCCGCGCAGCCCCGCTTCGTGGGCCGCACGCGTTGCGCCCAATCCGAAATCAACCATGTAGAAGGAATCCTCCACCCGCAACGCGCTGGCAATCCCGTCTTCATGGCCGCGGATGGCCGGGCCGGCGGCGGTGCCGAGAGTGATGAGTTCAAAGGGAGTGTCCACGTTGTGGCTCCTTCTGCTGGGTCTGGTGCACATTGTCGCGCACATTGATGGTTCGTGTTTCGAGGTACTCGTCGAGTCCCCAGCGTCCGCGTTCCCGCCCGACGCCTGAGGCTTTCCAGCCGCCGAAAGGCGCATCGAGTTCCACGACGGTGTGCTGGTTGATCCACACCGTTCCGGTTTCCAACTGCGAGGCCAGCTCATGGGCGCGTTCTTCGTCGGGCGTCCAGAGCGAGGAACCCAAGCCGAATTCCTGGGCGTTGAGCATCCGGATCAAGGCATTTTCGTCGTCGAAGCCGACGATGGGCAGCGCATTTCCGAACTGTTCCTCGTCAACGATTCTCATCCCGTCGCTGGCGTTCGCAATAACGGTCGGGCTGAGGAAATATCCGGGCAGGTCCGTGCCGCGGTTGTTGCCATGGACAACCCGGGCACCGGAGGAGAGGGCCTGGTCGATCATGTCCTGGACGGTCGCGAGCTGGGAGGCGTTGTGCATGGGGCCCATGGTGGTGCCCTCGGCAACGCCGTGGCCCAGGCCGTGCTTGGCAACCTCGGCGCTGATGGCCTCGGTCAGTTCGGTTTCAAGGGAGCGTGGCGCATAGACGCGCTTGACGGCCATGCAGACCTGTCCGGCGTTGCGGAATGCGCTGGCGACAATGCCGCGCGCTGTGGCTGCGACATCGGCATCGGGCAAGACGATGGCCGGGTCGTTTCCTCCGAGCTCGAGGGTGACTCGTTTGACGCTTTGCAGCGACTGGGTGGCCACGGAGATGCCCACATCGGTGGAGCCCGTGAAAGAAATCTTGCGTACCCGGGGCAGCGTGCTCAATGCGACGTTGACCGCACGGTTTGAACTGGTGCGTGTCTGGACGACGTGAGGAGGCAGCACCTGGTTCACGAGTTCAACCAAGGCGATCGTTGAAAGCGGGGTGGTGGGTGCCGGTTTCGCGATGACAGTGCAACCCGCGGCCAGTGCCGGGGCGAGCTTGACCGCAAGCAGGGAAATGGGGAAGTTCCAGGGGGTAATGGTTCCCACCAATCCGACAGGACGGTGTTGGATGCTCAGGCGGCGATCGGCGCGGTCGGGCAGGTTCTCCGATTCCTCCCAGGCCAATTGCGCGTAGTAAGCGAAGACGTCCGCAGCCACCGCAAACTCCTGGGTGGCTTCTGCAAGCGGTTTGCCCTGCTCGCGGCTGAGGATTTCTCCAAGTTCACCGCGACGTTCGCGGATGAGGGCGGAAACCCGTTGCAGTGCCTCGCGGCGCATGGGAAGGTCGGACGCCCAAGCCTTGGCGGCGATAGAGGCGTGGGCGACCGCCTGCTCGACATCCGCCTGCGAATGCTGCGGGGCCACACCGATTTTCTCCAGGGTTGCCGGGTCGAAAATGTCATAGGTGCTTGCAGTCATTCGGGGTGGTCCTTTCGGAACAAATTCACGGTGATCTCTCCTGAAAGCATCCCCGATAGGATGCCGAAGTCTCGTCCACATTTCCATTGGTTGAAAATTTGGGACGGGGATGGGGTCTGCTGGCGTCACACTTGAGGTGGCGAGGAAGACGCCATTCTTGAATTGAACCGGGCTGCGCTGCCCGCACCGAACACGCCGAGGACGCCCACATGAATTTTGCCAGCAAGCCCATCGTCATCACCGGAGCAGCATCCGGCATTGGTGCTGCCACCGCGGCCCACCTGCGCCGACTGGGGGCATCACTCATCGGCGTGGACAGAAACGTCCCGGAAGCCTTCGAAGGGCCATTCATCCAAGGTGACCTGAGCACCTTCGAGGGGGTCGAAGCGATCGCCTCGGAAGTGGGCCGCCTGGCGCCCGAGGGAATCGGAGGACTGGCCAATATCGCGGGCGTTCCCGGCACGGCTCCCTGGCGTACGGTATTGGAGATCAACGTGTTTGCCGTGCGCGATCTCACCAGGGCACTCGTCACCCGGATGGAGCGCGGCTCCAGTGTCGTGAACCTGGCGTCGTCGGTGGCGTGGGAGTGGCGCGCCAATGCACAGGAGTTGGCCGTGTTCGCAATGGAACCGAACCGAGAAAAGGCCCTGGAAGCTGTTGCCGGGGCCATGGAAGCCGACGGGGAATCCTACCTCTTCTCGAAGCAATGCGTCATGCTGCTCTCCGGTGAACTKGCGGCCGAGAACTTGTCCGCGGGCGTCCGCGTGAACTCCGTCAGTCCCGGGCCCGTCCAGACCCCCATTCTTAACGATTTCAAGGCGGACCACGGCGCAGCCAAGGTTGAGGGTGCCGCGGCGCTGCTCGGACGTTTCGGCGAACCGGAGGACATTGCCGAAGTCATTGCGTTCCTCCTCTCGGAGCAATCACGGTGGGTCAATGGGACCGATGTCCGCGTAGACGGAGGCTTGACGGCTTACCGCATCAGCGCCGTCGCAAGCCGGGCCTAAAAGGTAGGCGCGGCTAGGGAGAACCGCTTCCCTTCGGGGCGTTACCGCTCATGAAGGTGCGGAGCGGGAAGGGCCGGGGCGGCTTTCGCCGCAGGCCGTGGCGCTGTCGGGGATGCAAACGCTCGTGGTCGCTGACCTAAGCGTTGCCCGGGCCCGGAAGCAGCCTCAGAGGTCGCGGCGCATGACCAGCCGCGGCATCCTGCTGGCCACCGCATCGGTGGTGCCGATGACGCGGAAGCCGGCCCGCTCGAACATCGCCCGCGTTCCGACGAACGCCATCGTGGTGTCCATCCTTCCGTCCGGATCCACCGGGTGGGCCTCGACGGCCGGCGCCCCGCGGGAGGCCGCGTAGGCGATGGCCCCCTCGAGCAGGTGCTTGGTGACGCCCTGCCTGCGGTGACCGCTGCGCACCACCACGCAGATGATGCTCCACACCGGAACCCCATCCACGGGCCGGATGAGCTTGGAGGCCGCCAGCAGCGGGATCTCGGCGCGCGGGCCGATGCTGCACCACCCGACGGGCTCGCCGTTGCGGTAGGCGATCACCCCTGGCGGATTCTCCCGCTCGCAAAGTTTGCGCATGGCGGTTTCGCGGTTGCCGCCGCCGAGCTCCTCGATCTCCTTGGCCCGCAGGCGGTGCGAGAGGCACCAGCAATGCTTGTCGCGCCCGGTCGGATTGACGATGGCGGCGAAGTCCTCGAAACGGTCAGGCGTGACCGGATGGGTTTCCCACTGGGTGTCTTGCGCGGTGGTGGACATGGAGTCAATTCTGCCCCGTGCACCCCGCGCCCGACCAGAGCCGCCCGGGCGCTTAACATGCCGTAAGAATGGAATGGGCGCGGCCTTCGCCCCGTTGAACCCTGCATGACTACCATCGGAATCATCGGAGCAGGACACATTGGATCGCAGATCGCACGCAAGGCCGTGCAGCTGGGATACGACGTGGTCATCGGCAACTCGCGGGGGCCGGAGACCCTCACGGAACTGGTGGCCGAACTGGGGTCGCGCGCACGCGCGGCCACCGCGGCACAGGCGGGGGCGGCGGCCGACTTCGCCGTCGTCACCATCCCGCTGAAAAACCACCAGGCGCTTCCCGCCGAAGCACTGGCGGGCAAGGTCGTGATCGACACGGTCAACTACTGCTGGGAGCGCGACGGCCACATCGACGCGCTGGACCGGGGCGAGACCACCACCTCGGGACTGGTCCAGGAACACCTGAAGGACTCGAAGGTCGCCAAGGGCTTCAATCACATCCTCGCGGCGGACATCACCACCACCGGCTCCCCGGCCGGTACCGGGAATCGCCGCGCCCTGGCCACGGCCAGCGACCACGACGACGCCGCGGCGCTGGTGGCCGGGTTGTACGACGAGTTCGGCTTCGACACCGTCAACATCGGCCCGCTGGCCGAAAGCTGGCGCGTGGAGCGCGACCGCCCCGCCTACGTGGTGCGGCAGAACGTGGCAGAGCTGGAGGCGAACCTGGCCAAGGCTCCCCGGAGGGTCTAGGTAGCGGGGGCCCGCTGCACCACCCCCGACGCCGCGATCGCGCGGGGAGAAGTCTTGGCATCAGCAGTCGCAAGCGCAGGAGAAAGTCCGACACGGCTGGGCCGTGCAGGGCTCTCGCTTAAGGCCCCGACGGGCGTGGTGGGCGGAGCGGTCTAGACACCGATCCTGTCGTTATCCAATTTCGGCGCCTGACCTCGGGCGGCCTTGCTGTGGCGCAGGTGCTGGATGCCGGTGACCGCCAGGGCGATTACCGGCAACCCGTACAGCACCATCGTGATGGGGCTGCTGACCAGGATCGACAGGTCGACTTCCGCGACCGTCAGCGCGCGGCACAATTCGGTTTCGGCCAGCGGGCCGAGGATCACGGCGATCAGCACCGGCGCCAGCGGGAACTTGTAGCGGCGCATCAAGAAGCCCAGCAGCCCGATGGCCAGCAGGATCCACAGGTTCATGATCGAGGAGCTGATCGCGTACACGCCGAGTACCGAGAGCGCCGTGATGTCCGCGTAGAGGTAGTGCCGGGGGATCAACAGGAGCTTGGCCCAGAGCACCGCGAACTGCATGTTCAGGACCAGCAGGATCACCAGGCCGATGAACAGCGAGGCGAGCAGGGTCCAGACCATCGGGCCGCTGCGTTCGAACAGGAGTGGGCCCGGCTGCATGCCGTACTGCTGGAAGGCGGCCAGCATGATCGCTGCGCTTTCCGGCCGACGTCGGCGTGGAAGCGGTGCCGTAGATCGACATGCCCTCGGTGTCGCCCAGGTCGCCGAGCATGTCCCTGGAGAAATCCGGGTTGTGCCCCTCACTGTCGGCTTGCGGGAACCGCCGGGTGCGCAGGATCTTGATCGTGTGGATTCCCGCCATGAGGAAGAGCAGCACGCAGACGATGGTGGGGAAGAACTGCGGCCCCGGAACGCTTTTGCCCATGACCGCGACGGCGCCGCGGCGCAGGACTCCATGCGCCGGCACATGGGCGAGGCGCGTAAGATCCGGCTGTCGCTTTTTGGCCGGATTGGCCTGCCCCACGGCTGAGTGGCCCGGATGGCTCGACGTTCGAAGCCGATGCCTTCGCCTTCGTCACCTGCTTCATCCCCTGACGGGGCTATCCACAACCAGGAGCGAACCTGCCACAGGCTGACGTTCTTCCCGCACATACTGGCAGCCCCGGGTGTGCAGCAAGAAGGGAATGCGGGCCATGTTCTGGTGGCGAAGAAATTGGTTGTATCTCACCGTTGGATCCAGTGGCGTTGTGGTTGGTGGGGTCATTGGGCGGCTCTTGCCTCCGTTCGTTCTGGACGACCCATTCTGGCGGTCCTTCTGGGTGAGTCCTGCCGTGGGAGGGATGGCGGCAGTGGTGGCTGCCGTCATCGCTTTTGGTGCCGCCAGGCAGTCGGCCAGTGCATCCAGCAGGGGAGCGCGGCGGCAGGAATGGTGGTACCGGGCCGAATGGGCGTTGAACTTGGCAGCCACCAAGGAAGATGCATCCCGTGATACGGGAATGCGGGTTCTTGAGGTGCTTCTTCAAGATGCGACGGAGACCGAGGCACAGATTATTGATGCGGTCATCAGCAGCTACTTTGTGCCACTGAGTGAGGCTGATGGTGGACTCGCGGACTGAATCATTGGACAATCGAATCAGCAGTAGAAGGAAAGGTGATCCCCATGAAGTCCAAATATGAAAAATCTGGTGGTTTTGATTTTTCGCGCCGGCTGCCATCGGGTTCAACCATTCGAGAGTTGATTGAACGCAGAGATACCCTGATGAAGTTGATCGAAGAGGGCAAGGCAGACCCGATCAGTGACTCCCAACGAGCTAGTGCCGCACGCATCCGCATGGCCTACGACAAGAAACGCGGCGTGAAAACGCAGCAGTGGATCGTGGACTTGGCAAAAAGCGCCTGACCGCAGCGCAGGCCACCCTTCATCCGAACATGAACTTTATGCCAAAACCTGGTTGGGGCTCCCCGCCGGCAAGGGTGCAGGCAACCTTTTGGCAGTCATCAAGGCTGGCTGCGGGCGTGGCTTCATTACAGGAGCTGGATCGTTTGGGGGTCAGATACGGCCGCCAGCTTACGCTTGCTCGAGCCCACCCTGGATGAATTGTCGTGGGGGAGGAGACTGCCGGTGCGCATGCGCGCCATGACACGGCAGCTGTCTTGAATTCCGCCCGCCCGCGACGAAACCATCCCCGGGAGAGCGCTTGATGGGCTCGCCCGGGGATGGTTTCGGTGTTGCGGCGCGACAGGCAATCGTTAGCTGGCCGACCAGCCGCCGTCCATCGCGTGGCTGGCGCCGGTCACCATGGCCGCTTCGTCGCCAGCCAGCCAGGCCACCAGCGAGGCGACTTCCTCCGGCTCGACCAGGCGCTTGATGGCGCTTTCGGTCAGCATGATCTTCGCCAGGACCTCGGCCTCGGGGATTCCGTGGACCCGGGCCTGGTCGGCCAACTGCTTTTCCACCAGCGGAGTCCGCACGTATCCGGGGTTGACGCAATTGCTGGTCACCCCGTGCCCGCCGCCCTCCAGCGCGGTGACCTTGGACAGCCCCTCGAGCCCGTGCTTGGCGGTGACATAGGCGGACTTGAACGCCGAGGCGCGCAACCCGTGCACCGAGGAGACGTTGACGATCCGCCCGAACCCCTGCGCGTACATCTGCGGCAACGCCGCACGGATGAGCAGGAACGGGACCTCCAGCATCAGGGTCATGATTCGGCGGAACGTGGCCGGATCGAAGTCCTGGATCGGGCTGATGTGCTGGATCCCGGCATTGTTGACCAGGATGTCCACCCCGTCGAGCGCCTCGGCCAGACGATCGTCGGTGACGGCCGACGGATCGAGCAGGTCGACCACCCAGCTGGAGCCGCCGACCTCGTTGGCCGCCGCCCGGGCACCGGCCGCGTCCCGATCGGCGACGACGACGTGGGCGCCGCGGGCGGCCAGCGTGCGCACCACGGCCAGGCCGATCCCGCTGGCCCCTCCGGTGACCAGCGCCCGCCGGCCGGCCAAGGGGTGAAGAGCCGGTTGGAGGGCTTGCGGGGTCATCCGTTCGGATTCCTGATGGGTCATGAATTTTCCCTTGTGTAGAGCGTATTGGTGCAATGTGCGGGCGTTTGCCGGCTCAGCGGCCGACCCGGGCCGTGTTCAGCCCGTGCTTGCGGGCGTCGGCGTCGTCGATGTCCTGCAGCGAGGCCCCGCGGGTTTCCTTCAGCGTGATGACCGCGACGGCAGTGATGGCACAGGCGACCGCCACGTAGATGGCCACCGGCAGCCACGAGCCGAAGTCCTGCAGCAACGCGGTCGCGATGATCGGCGCCATGGAACCGGCCACGATCGAGGTCACTTGGTAACCCAGCGAAACCCCGGAGTAGCGCATGCGGGTGGGGAACATTTCGGCCATGATGGCCGGCTGTCCCGCGTACATCAGCGCGTGGAAGCACAGGCCGATGGTGACCGCAACGATGATGATGACCGGGTTGCGGGTGTCGAACATCGGGAAGGCGAAGAACGCCCAGCTTGCCCCGAGCACCGCTCCGGCCAGGTAGACCGGCTTGCGGCCGAAGGCGTCGGAGAGCCGTCCGACCTGCGGGATCACCAGGAAGTGGATGACGTGGGCGACCAGCAGGGCCAGCAGCAGCTGGCTGGTGTCGTAGGCGTGCACGGTCTTCAGGTAGACGATCGTGAAGGACACGATGATGTAGTAGAGGATGTTCTCGGCAAAGCGCAGGCCCATGGCACCGAAGATGCCCTTGGGGTACTTGCGTACGACCTCCAGCACGCCGTAGCTGGCGGCCTTGTCGGCCTCCGCCTGGGCGCGGGCCTCGAGGAAGATCGGTGCCTCGGACACGTGGGTGCGGATGTAGTAGCCGATGATGACGATGAACGCGGAGACCCAGAAGGCCACCCGCCAGCCCCAGGACAGGAACTGGTCGGCGGGCAGGATCCAGCTCATGCCCAGCAGCACCAGGGTGGCCAGCAGGTTGCCCACCGGAACGGCGGCCTGCGGCCAGCTGGACCAGAAGCCGCGGGATTTGTTGGGGCTGTGCTCGGCCACCAGCAGGACGGCTCCGCCCCACTCGCCGCCCACGGCGAAGCCCTGGACGAAGCGCAGGATCACCAGCAGTGCCGGGGCCCAGTAGCCAATGGAGCTGAAGCCGGGCAGGCAGCCCATCAGGAACGTTGCCACGCCGACCATGACGATGGTGACCTGCAGCGTGTGCTTGCGGCCGAGCTTGTCGCCGATCTGGCCGAAGACGATGCCGCCCAGCGGGCGGGCGATGAAGCCCACCGCATAGGTCAGGAAGGCTGCGATGATGCCGTCCAGTTCCGTGTCGGCATTGGGGAAGAAGAACTTTCCGAAGACCAGCGAGGCGGCGGTGGCGTAGAGGAAGAATTCATACCATTCCACCACCGTGCCCACCATCGAGGCGGCCACCACCTTTTTCAGCCCGGACGTTGCCGTCTTCGGGACGTCGGTCAGCTTGCTGGTGCTCATCTTTGCACTCCTTATGCCATGCAGGTGTCGGCGTTGACACCGGCCTTGAGAGGGGGACTGTGTGCTGCCACACAGGGAAGCTCCACCCAGTATGGACACGAGCGCTAGTGTGCATCAATGACCAGTTGCGCAGTGATGGGGTGCACAATTGCAGATATGAACCTGAAGACTCCCGGATCCGCGGCCCCGAATCCCGACGACCTGCTGATCCTGCTCGCGGTGGCGCGCACCGGACGGTTCACGACGGCCGCCGAGACCCTGGGCCTGAACCACACCACCGTCTCGCGGCGGATCGCCGCATTGGAGAAGGGCCTCGGCGGCCGAACGCTGGCCCGCACCGTGGGCGGCTGGGAACTGACCGACCTGGGCCGGAAGGCCGTGCGGGCAGCCGAGGACGTGGAAACCGCGGTGGCCACCATCCACGAAGGCGAGGTGGAAACGGGCCGGATCACCGGGGTCGTGCGCATCTCCGCCACGGATGGCTTCAGCGCATTCATCATCGCGCCGGCGGTGGCGCAACTGCGCCGGAAACACCCGAACCTCAGCGTGGAGATCGTCAACGTGACCCGCCGGGCGCTGCAACACCGCTCCGGGTTGGACCTTGAGGTGGTGGTCGGCGAGCCCCAGGTGCACCGGGCAGAGGCGATCCGGCTCGGCGACTATACACTGGGAATGTACGCCTCGCGCCGCTACCTGGATGAATTCGGCACGCCCGCCGGCGTGAAGGAACTGAGCGCGCACGGGCTGGTGTACTTCGTCGATTCGATGCTGCAGGTCGACGACCTGGATGCCCCGCGGCGGCTGGTTCCCGGGATGCCGGATGCGCTGAGCTCCACCAATGTGTTCGTCCAGGTCGAGGCCACGCGCGCCGGAGCCGGAATCGGCTTCCTGCCCTGCTTCATGGCCGACCCCCACCCGGATTTGGTGCGGCTCCTGCCCGTGGACTTCGCCGAACGCCTGCCCTACTGGATGGTGCTGCGTCCCGACTCGCTGCGCCAGCCCGCGGTCGCCGCAGTGGCAGATGCGCTGCGTCGCCGGACGGTCGACGTCGAGGACGCGCTGCTGGGAATCGAACGGCTGGAGCACTGATCATGTCTAGGTAGTTTGTGCGTCGAGTTGAACCAGAACGTCTCTGATCCAGCATAGGAAATGCTGGTCTTAGCGTCGCTCAAGCGGCCAACGCGCGGGGTGGAAGCTGCTCACCGAAGGACACTTAGCATGTGATGGATAGCCGGAAACCGCCGACGCCGAAATCTTCCAGAGTTCAACAAATGCCATCCACAACGAAGCCCGCTATGGCCGCCAACATCCTGAGGTCCCGCTCACCAAGAAGAATCAGGGGCACCCTGATCTTGGGGAGCAGGCCGTGTTCTGCTGGCAAGAAGATTCGTTTCGGCTGCATACTTTGCCTGCGTCACCGCAAAACAAGCGGCCAAATCCTCCAAAGGAAGCATGGAGCGGCGAGAAGGGCAGAACCAAGCCGAACGGGTGTTAAACACGGTTTTGCGGAAGAAGGCATCCGCGCACAATATGTGAATCAGGGTTCTGGAAGTGCGTGTGTGGGATGCGACTAAAATCAAAGCCCAAATCATAAGTGCGCTAGAAAGCGAAAACTTCAGGTGATCCGATGGTACCGAGACCGAATGGCTCGAAGGCCGAACTACTCGAGCAGGCGCATGATTGGACGGGACGATAAATCCAATGCGTCGCACAGTTAAGAGATCGAAGACAATTTCGAGCAGCATCGGATCGTGTGAGACCACCGTACGGGATTTCTAACAGCCCAAAACCGTGGAACGCTCCCCAGCACTGCATATTTATGACAGCGCAACAGTCCTAAAGCCGCAGTTTCCGCTGGAGGAATCAGGCGTATTKGAAGTACGGGCAGCGACGCGATACCGGTTGCAATATGATTCGTGGCATAGGTACGACCCCCCGCGCATGACGCGTCCGGCCCCGACAGTGGGCCCCTTTGGATCATGTCGCGGTGAGTTCAGATAGTACTTGGGCAGAAACCAGTCGGCGCACCATTCCCATACGTTCCCTGCAACCTCGTAAAGCCCGTATCCATTGGGGGCAAAAGACCGAACCGGTGCCGTGCCCCTATGACCATCGTTAGCGGAATCCACCGTTGGAAAGGTTCCTTGCCAGATGTTGCAGAGATGTTGCCCGTGCGGTTCTAGGTCATTGCCCCATGCATAGCGTTTTTGGTCCAGTCCTCCGCGGGCCGCGTATTCCCATTCGGCTTCGGTGGGGAGGCGTCGCTTCGACCATTGGCAGTAGGCAAGAGCATCGTTGTGGGAGACATGAACCACTGGATGATCAGGTATTTCCTCCCAAGTGGATCCCGAGCCGGTGGGATTCATCCACTGGGCGCCGCGAACGTTCAACCACCACGGAGATCCCGCGATAGGGCCGACTATTTCATTTCGCGTTGCAGTAGCCAGGAGGTGGAACACCGCGGACGTGCCATAAATTTGAGCCTCGGTTCGATACCCGGTGTCGTTTACGAACACAGCGAACATTTTGTTCGTTACCGTGGTTGCATCGATCCGGTAGTGATCCAGCGAAATCTCATGGACAGGAACTTCACCGTCAGCCTCATATCCCTCGTTGAAGGCATCACCCATTTTGAAGTGACCTCCATTGACCTGGACATCGACATGCAGATTCTCTGACGAATCACGCTCCGCCGAAGGAATATGTGGATCAAAAGCCTTAACTGTTGTTCCAAGGCGTATTGGGGAACAGCAACTCTTTGCTTGTGTTTCCTTGGAAGCGTGCATAGGTGTGGGGTCCTTTTCAGATTGTCCATGCAGAGGGGGGCACGTCTGCCGACGTCGGGTTGTCTGGGAAGTTGCGTTGTTGCACCGCTTACCGGAAGGCAAGATCCCAAGCAGAATACGTTTCACACGAAACTATCCTCACGGAATTCCAAAGCGGTGCGTGGCGCTGCGTTCGCTGGTGGTCGGGCGGACTACCAGCGAACGCAGACTACCGGGATTCGCGGATCAGTTCGGCGCAGCGTTCGCCGATCATCATCACCGTGATGTTCGGGTTCACCGTCACCAGTGCCGGCATCACCGACGCATCGGCCACGCGCAGCCCCGTCACGCCCTTGACCCGCAGCTGCGGATCCAGCGGGGACATCTGGTCGGTTTCCGCGCCCATGCGCACCGACCCGGCCGGGTGGTACACGGTGTTGTGGGTGCGGGTGATGTAGTCGGCGATCTGCTCGTCGGACTGCACCTCCACCCCCGGATACAGCTCCGTCCCTGCCCATGCGGCCATGGCCGGCTGGGCGACGATCTCCCGGGCCTTGCGGATCCCGGCGACCATCACCTTCATGTCGTGGCCCTGCGCATCGGTGAAGTAGCGCGGGTCGACCCGCGGCTTGTCGCGGAAATCGCGGCTGCGCAACCGCACCGTGCCGCGGGACTTGGCCCGGGTCACGTTGGGGGTCAGGCAGAAGGCATTCTCCGAGGTCGGGTAGCCCTGGCGCAGGGTGTGCATGTCAAAGGGCACCGACCCGTAGTGCATCATCAGATCCGGGCGGTCCAGCCCCGCCACGGTGTGGGTGAAGATCCCGATCTCCCACCACTGGGTGGAATCTTCGACCATAGGCTGCTTGGCTTCCCACTGGATCACGCCCTCGGGGTGGTCCTGCAGGTTCGAGCCCACGCCCGGGGAGTCTGCCAGCACCTCGATGCCGTGCTCGGCCAGGTGGCCGGCCGGGCCGATGCCCGAGAGCATCAGCAGCTTGGGGGTGTCGATCGCACCGGCCGAGACGACGACCTCGCGGCGGGCCGAGTAGTGGATGGTGCGCCCGAAGGCACCCTCGACCACATCGACGCCGATGCAAGCTTTGGCCTCGTTGAAGCGCAGCTTGCTGGCCTGCAGCCCGGTGAGCAGCGTGAAGTTCTTCCGCTGCGCGATCGGGTGGATGTAGGAAACCGAGGAGGAGGACCTGGTTCCGTCTTCCAACCTGTTGATCTGGAAGAAATTCGCCCCGTTGAGCACCGTCTGATTGTTGTTGAACCTGGCCCGCGGGATCCCGGCCTGTTCGCAGGCATCGAGCACCGCGACACCGCAGGGGTCGTTCGGCGGCACGTTCATCAGCCTCACCGGGCCGGCATCCCCGTGGTGCGGGGCATCCGGGCCGGCGTTCTCGTTGGTTTCCAGCTGCTTGTAGAGCCGGAAGSCCATCTCGGCGTTCCAGCCGGTCGCCCCGTGCTCGGTCTCCCAGGCGTCCAGGTCCTGGGCCGGGGCCCAGAACGCGATGCAGGAGTTGTGGCTCGAACACCCGCCCATGACCTTGGCCCGGGAGTGGCGCATGAACGAGTTCCCGTTCTCCTGCTCCTCGATCGGGTAGTCCCAGTCGTAGCCGGATTCGAGCAGTTCCATCCAGCGGTCCAGCTGCAGCACCTCGGTGATGCCCCGGTCATCGGGGCCGGCCTCGATCAGCGCGACCGTGACGGACGGGTCCTCGGAGAGCCGGGCCGCGACCGCGGCTCCGGCGGAGCCGCCGCCCACGATGATGTAGTCGAATGCGGTGTCCGGGGTTGGTGCGTTCTCGRTGCCCACGTTCAGGTTCTCCATCCCTAGCTGTCCTTGTCCTGTGCCTGTGCCTGGTCCTCGAACCAGCCGGTGACCTGCGGGTCGAGGTTCTGGTAGATGTGCTTGGCTTCCTGGTACTCGGCCAGGCCCGTGGGRCCCAGCTCGCGGCCCACCCCGGATTGCCCGAAGCCGCCCCATTCGGCCTGCGGCAGGTASGGGTGGAAGTCGTTGATCCACACGGTGCCGTGGCGCAGCGCCCCGGCCACGCGCTGGGCCCGCCCGGCGTCCCGGGTCCAYACGGCCCCGGCCAGCCCGTAGTCGGTGTCGTTGCCGATGGCCACGGCCTGGGCCTCGGTGCGGAAGGTTTCCACCGTCAGCGTCGGGCCGAAGGCCTCCTCCCGGGCCACCGACATGGTCCCGGTGACCCGGTCCAGGATCGTGGGCAGGTAGAAGTGCCCGGATTCCAGGTCCTTGCCGTCCTGGTTGGTGGCTTTCCGGCCGCCGCAGCGCAGGCGTGCGCCCTCGGCGATGCCGGCCTGGACGTACGCGTCGACCTTGGCCAGGTGCGCGGCGGAGATCAGCGGGCCGGTCTCGGCGTTCTCGTCGAAGGGCCCACCCAGGCGGATCAGCCGGGCGCGGCGGACCAGCTCGTCGACAAAGGCCTCGGCGATGGATTCCTCCACCACCAGCCGGGCCCCGGCGGAACAGACCTGCCCGGAGTGCACGAAGGCGCCGTTCAGGGCATTGTCCACCGCGGCGTCGAAGTCGGCATCGGCGAAGATCACGTTGGGGTTCTTGCCGCCCAGTTCCAAGGCGACCTTTTTCACGGTGCCCGCCGCCGCGGCGGCGATGACCCGCCCGGTGGCCAGTCCCCCGGTGAAGGAGACCATGTCCACGTCGCGGTGCGCGGACAGGGCCGGGCCGACCGCGGACCCSGCSCCGGTSACCAGRTTCGCCACCCCGGCCGGCAGTCCCAGTTCCTGCAGCACGTCCATCATCARGATGGCSGTGGAGGGGGTCAGCTCGGCGGGCTTGAGGATGAAGGAGCAGCCGGCGGCCAGGGCCGGGGCGATCTTCCAGGCGGCCTGCAGCAGCGGGTAGTTCCACGGGGTGATCATGGAGACCACGCCGACCGGTTCGTAGACGATCCGCGAGACCACGTTGGCGTCCCCGGCGTCGACGACCCGACCCGGTTCCTGGCCGGAGAGCTTGCCGAAGTAGCTGAAGCTGTCGGCGATGTCCTGGATGTCCAGGCGTGCCTCGTACATGCGCTTGCCGGTGTCCAGTGCCTCGGCGCGGGCGAACTCCTCCTGGCGCTCCAGCAGCCGGGCGGCGACCCTCAGCAGGAAGTCCCCGCGCTGGGGGGCCGGGACCGAGGTCCACACCCCGGAGTCGAAGGAGGCGCGGGCCGCGGCGATGGCGCGTTCGGAGTCGGCGCCGGTTCCCTCGGAGACGGTGGCGACGTGCTCGCCGGTGCCCGGGCAGGTGATCTCCCGGGTCCGGCCCGTATCGGCGGACCGGAAGCGGCCGTCGATAAACAGGCTGGAACCGCTGTGTAGTAGTTGATTGGTATTCTGCGGAAGGCTCATGTGACCTCTTTCCATGTTGAAATCGCTTGTGCGATGTGTAGAAGGCTGACTCTGCCTGTCATCGAAACTTTGGGTCCTTGGAATCGACTGGGCTTATGGGTGTAAAGGGTAATTTCGGAAGGTCCAGTACGCGCTGCAGGAACGTGCCTGCGCGAGCGTCTGACACTGTGATCTACGGCCTGCACATGTCCGGGTTTCGCCATCCACTCCCTAGCGCGGGTGAATGACACCGAATCTGCGCCGTCGCCGGGTCAAACGGACAGATCGGAAATCGTGCCATATCCAAGAGCGTTCCAGAAGTCACCGCGGACGTACCGTTGCTCGGGCCGGGGTTCGAAGTCCCAGTGCTGTGCCCGCCCCTGCTGGAGAGCCTCGGCCACCAGCTGCCGTCTGGACTGGCTGGCCAAGACCCCGGATTCCAGCGCGGCAAGGTCGTATTGGGCTGCAAGGGTTTGGTGCAGCTCTGCGACCACATCCGCGTAAGCGTGATCCATGGCCCGGTTCTGCAATTCGTCCGGGTCCTCATCCAAATCGAACAACTGATCCGGATCGCCGGGGCAAACAACGAATTTGAACCGACCGCGAACCACTGTGATCTGAGGTCGATACGTGCCCTCGGCCAGATATTCAATCATGATGTCTCGGTCTTCGGGAGCGACAGTGCCCGAGAGCTCACGGCGGATGGATTCCAGAAGAGAGATGCCTGTGGCCTTTGCCTCTGGTGCCCCGGCCAATTCGACCAGCGTCGGCATTAAATCAAGAAGGCACACTGGATTCGCGAATCGCCCCTTGGGCACTAGGTTCTCCGCGCCATGCATGATCAGGGGGACCCGGGACGATTGCTCGTAGGGTGACATCTTGAACCACAGCCCCTTTTCCCCGAGCATGTCCCCATGGTCGCTGGTCACCAGGATCACGGTGTTGTCGGCCAGGCCCAGCTGCTTGAGCCGCTCGTGGATCCGACCGATGTGGTCATCAATGTAGCTGACCGCCGCGTAGTACGCTCGGCGGGCCCGGCGAACTTGGTCGATGCTTGGATCACGCTTATCGAACCCACTCATTGCTCGTAGCCGATGGGTGTGCGGATCCTGGGCAGCCGGCGGTATTGCTGGGTATTTGGGATCGGGGATCATCTCACCCTCGAAACGGTCCCAGTGCTCGCGCGGTGGTTCGTACGGATCGTGCGGGTGGATGAATGAGGCCACCATGAGGAAGGGCAGGTCCTCACCAGCGGCTTGATTTGCACGCACCCGGTCGTTCAGGTGACGCAGCGCACGGAACCCGACTTCTTCGTCAAAATCCTGCTGCACCGTCGCCTTCGAAACCCCGGCGTTGAATACAGCATCGGCATCGTGGTACCACTGCAGACGGCGGTCCAGCGGCAGGGTCCAGTCTGGCACCATGTCAAGGCCCGCAGGATAGACATCGGTCGTCAGCCGTTCTTCAAACCCGTGCTGCTGATCGGGGCCGATGAAGTGCATTCGGCCGATCAAAGCGGTGTGGTAACCGACTGCTCTCAGGCGATGCGCAAAAGTTGGCGAAGAAGCGGCAAAGTCATCACCGTTGTCGTAGCATTCGCTTTCGGAAGGTAGCCTGCCTTCCATCATCGATGCGCGAGACGGCGCGCACAACGGGGTATTGCAGTAGGCCCGTTCAAACACCGCGCCATTTTCGGCCAATGCGTCGATGTTCGGGGTCTTAGCGGCCTTGTCACCGTATGCACCCAGCGCTTGGGCCGCCATCTGGTCGGCTTGGATGACCACGATGTTAGGTCGTTTCTGAGTCATGATGGGTCCTTTCGATTAGGTTGAGTGGGAAATTGCAGTGCAGGGTTGCCGGCGAGGTTACGGACCGAGTCGTCCGCTTCCCTCGCAGCCACACGGCACTATCTGGCATAGGCCTGGCGGCCTGAGTGGTAACGGCCATCCGCATCAGAGGCCGCATGGTGAAGTGTGCATTCGCCAGCGAATGTACTTCTGGTGATAGCCCGCACAGGAGTTGCAGCAGATACGCCGCTCGTCGATATTTCCACCCTCTGAGGGGCTTGGAGCTCTCCCCGCACGGGCCGGTGCGGGAACCCCTTGGGGGTCATGATCGCAAGTGTTGAGGTTCTTGCTCCTCTAGCGGGGCAGGGGGCGGCTCAATAGTCGGTTCACTAGGATCTTCAAAGACCTGGTCACTCTTGGTCGATGGACTTTCGACAGACTCCGGGTCGTATCCGTCAGCCCATTCTCCGGTTTCGAAGTTGTATCCGACCGGTTCGCCGTCCTCGTTGGTGCGCTGATACCACTGGGTATAGGCCTCGTGTAATGAATCCACCTCGGCGCCGGCGCCACTTCCGTTCTTCGCTTTGCCAACTTTGAGGGCGAAGTCGTCACCGAAACGTTCGACACCGTCGGTTACCGCATTATTCAACGCACTTTGGGTATACCGGATACGCAGCGCCATGGGATCGGTGCGAAGTTCCCGGAACCACGCGATCAAGATCAGGATCAGTATCAGAGAGAACGGGACCGCCGTAATGATAACGAGTTGTTGCAGTCCGGTAAGCGCCATCGCGTCGCCGAGTAGCAACATGACGATAGCGATTCCACTCATCACGAGTCCCCAAAAGACGATCACCCCGCGGCGAGGATTTTGATCGCCCTGCGTGGTGAGCATGCCCATCACGACCGAAGCTGAGTCAGCGGCCGTGATGAAGAAGATCGCGAGCACCACCAGTACGACATACGGTAGCCATTCAACGTACGGCAAGTTTTCTATCAGTGCGAAGAGCACCTCGGGCGCAGCCATGTCCGCAGAGAACCCCGGCAGGTCCTGGCGGTACATCCAAATCGATGTGCCGCCCATGATTCCATAGGCAACGAAGATCAAGGACGAAGGAATCAGAATGGTGCCGAGAACGAATTGCCTGATACTTCGGCCACGCGAAATTCGAGCGATGAAGATGCCGACGAACGGCGACCACGAGATCCACCACGCCCAGTAATACACCGTCCATATCGACTGGAATTCTTGCGTCTCGGAACCCCATGAGAGGGACCTGCCCATTAGTTCGAACATGGAGCCGAGATACTCCATGATCGCCGAGGGCAACAGGTTCATGAGAAACAACGTGGGACCCAAGAAAAGGACGATCAACATCAAAGCAATCGTTAACAGGATGTTGATGCTGGACAGATACCGGATGCCGCGCGAAACGCCCGACACGGCCGAAACTACAAAACCAATCGTGAGGATGGCGATAATTACGACGAGTGTCGTGTTCGTGGCCTCACCGGTCCCGGACACAATGCTCACCCCGGTACCGATCTGCATTGCAGCGATGCCAAGGGCGGCAGCGGTGCCGAAGAGTGTGGCAACGATGGCGAAGACATCCACCAGCTTGCCAGCGATGCCTTCTGTGAGCCGCTGTCCGAAGAGAGCCCGAAAAATCGAGGAGATGAGCAGGGTGCGACCACGGCGGTATGCGGCGTAAGCCACTGCCCCGCCCACAAGCGCGTAGACCGCCCACGCGTGGAAGCCCCAATGGTAGTAGGTCTGTGCAAAGGCTCGATGCATAGCCTCGACGGACTCCGGCTGGCTGGTCAACGGCGGCGGAGAGATGAAATACGTGAGAGGTTCTGCAGGACCCCAGAAAAGTACCGCCACACCAAGACCGGCAGCAAAAAGCATTGCTGTCCAGGAGAAGGTGCTGAATTCGGGTTTCTCGTGGTCCTTGCCGAGCGGAATCTTCCCGTAGGGAGATAAAGCCATGCCGACCAATGCGATGAGCACAACGATGGCTACGGTGTTGAACATCCAGCCGAGGTTATTGGTGGACCAGTTAAAAGCCGTCTCGGCTACGGAAGCGACACTCGTAGGGGACCAAATGCCCCAGACAACGAACGCCGTCGTCAACGAACCGGCAATCGCGAAAACGAGCTTGTCTACCTTATAGCGCCGACGTTGCTCATCAATGGCGATGCCCGGAACCAGGACAGGGTGCCTGTTGTGTGGATAAGCAAGAAGTCTGCGATTCAGACGTCCGGGTCCCTTCCGCTGATTTGCGCGCTCGTTGTCGAGCAAGGTTTGATTCCGGCGTGAACTGCTCTGCTCTTGTTCGGGTTTACTGGGTTTGAACGTCATCGAAATGGGGTCCTCTCTGGGGCCTCGAATCGAAGCATTGCTAGAAGCAGCGGAGCCTCGAGTGCACAGCAAAATGAGCCCAGTTGGTGCAGGAAAGTTAGGAAGGGTTTAACGTAAGCTAAATCGCCGTAGCGAAAAACGCATGCCCAATACCTGACGCCGAGATGTCGGCATGGGTGGCACCCCGCAATTCAAGGGATGCGGGGAAGTAAACAGCAGGAATGGTTCGAACTACGTGAGGATCCAATATCGGCTGGATCAGCCGCCTGGACAGACCCGGTTCCTGCTTCAGGGGGCAACCGTTTACGGTTCGCCACCCCACCAGCCGATTGCTGCTGGCGACCACGAGTCATTTGCATATCCCACCGTAGGGAACGAGGGAAAGGACTTCGTCAGATTGCGGAGGACGGCTGAAGCCTCGACCCTAGAAGCATGGCCACGCGCACGGCGGCGGGATGCAGGTAGAGTGAGGTACGTCATACCATCGGACACTATCTGGTGTATCAATAGCTGTCAACGAGGAAGGACGGGTCGACTCACAAAACCCTCGGCGCGGCCGGATACGTCGCCTCAAAAGGAAAGCTCGATTTCCCCTCATCCTGCTTTGAGGGGTGGGGCCGCGGCGGCGTGCGTGAGCCGAGAGCCTGCTGTTGACGAGGATCTGACCCAAAAGCGAGGATGAACCCGAGCTCGTTGAGTGGTCCACACCCGGGGTGAAGCCCGGGCTCTTTTTCGGTCTCAGCCGAGCACGTTGACCGCAGACCCGCCGGCCCAGGCGGCGATGTCCTGTGCTGCTCCCGTGTAGAAGATCCTGAACTGGTCCTCGGTCACGTAGCCGAGGTGCGGGGTGGCAATCACCCCGGGCGTGCGCAGCAACCGGTGGCCCTCCGGAAGCGGCTCGACGTCGAACACGTCCATGGCCGCCAGCGACGGGGCTCCCGTGTCCAGGGCGAAAACCAGGGCGTCCGTATCCACGATGGCGCTGCGCGAGGTGTTGACCAGGATCGAGCCGGGCTGCATCAACGCAAGTTCTTCCTCTCCCACCGCACCGGTGGTGCGCTCGGAGAGCTTCAGGTGGATGGTGAGCACGTCGCTGCGGGAAAAGAGCCCCTCCTTGGACACCTGCTCGGCCCCGACCTCCGCGGCGCGTTCCGCCGTGAGGTTCTGGCTGTGGGCGATCACGTGCATCCTGAAGGCCTGCCCGATGCGTGCGACCTGGCTGCCCAGCTTGCCCAGGCCGTAGACCCCTAGTGTCTTGCCGGACAGCCCGGTGCCCAGGGTCTGCTGCCAGGGCTGGCCGGCGGCACGCGGCCGGTCGGTCGAGAACAGCTCCACATCCAGCCGGCGGGCGGCAGCCAGGATCAGCGCCCAGGTGTGTTCCACCGCGGCGGTCGCGCTGCCGGCGGTGCCGCACACCGTGATGCCCAACTCCCGCGCCGCATCCAGGTCGATGGAGGCGTTGCGCATGCCGGTGGTGACCAGCAGCCTGAGGTTTGGCAACTCGGCCAGGCGCGCGGCGGTGAACGGCGTGCGCTCGCGCATGGCCACCACCACCTCGAAGTCCCGCAGAGCAGCGGTGACGGCGTCATCCTCGTGTCCCAGGAACGCAGTGAAGAAAACGGTCTGCCCGGGCAGTGAATCCCAGTCCGCCAGGGAACGGGCAACGTCTTGGTAATCATCGAGGACGGCTATGCGCATGACCCCAGTCTAGGACCCGGCACGCCGGGTACGGTGGAAGCCAAGCAGCCATGTGACGGCTGGCCATACCTTTGAGAGAAAACGGTCATGGAATTGGTTGAGGCGTTGCTGGGAGGTCGGCGGGGCCGGCGGCTGCTGCTGGAGTTCGCGCTGGAATCCGAGGCGATCCTGCTCACGGGCCAAGCCGAGCATCCGCTGCACGGAGGGCTTTTCTACGCCTCCTACCGAGAGGACTTCGCACGAGGCGAAGCGGTGTCGTTGTTCGGGCCCGGCGCCGAGGAGGGCCGGAAAATCATCGTCACCGCCGAAGACGTGGCCGAGCTGCTCGCCGCCACCGGGCTGGTGCCCGTCACCGCGGCTTTGCTGCGCACGGTCCTGGCCCGGAGCGTCGATACCGCCCGCTACTGGCAGCCACCCGAGGGGGCCGACGTGATCGCGGCCTCGGCGCCGGTGCGCAAAGAACTGGTGCGGGTCGCCGGACACCTTGCCGCATCCGGGTCGGCCGTCTGGTGGATGCGTACGGCCACGACCGGAGAACAGTGGCGAGTCCAATGGGAGCAGGAAGACGCGCCGGATTGGTGGGCACCGAGCGGCGAACCTGCGGCAACGGTGCTGGACGCTTGGCATCAGGCGTTGGAGCAAGAGGAGCGGCGCGCGGGAATCGAACGTCCGGCCGACCCCGCGGCCAACTACGGAGGTGAGTGGTGGTCGATGCCGCCGGCAAAGCTGCTGCATTCCACCGGTACATTCGAGGACGGATCCCCGGTTGGGCTGTGGTGCGTGGAGGACGGTTTCGGGTGGGAGCGGGCCAAGACCCGTCGGGTGGAGGTGCCGGAAGCGGTGCGCATCTTCGAAATCACGCAGGCCGCCGACTGGGCGCAGCTGTGCCACGACCATCCGATGGAGGTCACGGCGCAGAAGCGCCACGACTGGTACCGCACCACCGGGCGGGTCGGGGCATGGGTCATGCCCGATTTCTCGCAGCTGGCCCGCGGCTACGACGGCGTGCACCTGACGGTCGCTGCGTATCTGGGGCTGGCCGGCGAAGCCATTGAAGTCGGCGCGGAACGGGCGAGCGTGATCGCCGGGTGGAACCCGGATGAGACCCATTGGTTCAGCGACGAGGTGGCGCTTCGGGGCGAAGAAACGGCGTGGGTGTGTGCGGATGCGAATTCCGGGGACGGTACATGGTCACGCGTTGCCGAATAGGCTTCCCGGGTGCCATCCGCCCGGACGAACGGCCTGCAGGGAATCCCCGGAGGAGGCCGTGCCGGCCGTTCGGAATCGGACAAGGGGCGTCAGCCATCCATGGTCCGGCGTTCCCAGCGCCGTTTGCGTCCGATGGTGCGGTTGACGCGCCAGGGTGACTTGCGGGCTTTGCCCTGCCCGCGCCACTGGTGCGGCTTGCACAGCGCGCACCCCCGATTTCGGCGGTGAGGCGAATGGGCCATGTGATGTTCCTTCCCGGGTCATGCCCCGCCCGGGTGGGCGGGGCTTCTTTCGGGAAGGCAACGGGGTTGGCATATTTGGAGCGTACTTGAGACGGGTAGACCTGTCGCCCCGCCTCCTGGTGCCCCTGTCCGGTCAGGCCCGCTGGGTGGCCAATGCACCGGCGGAGGCCCGAACGGCTTCACCCAGCGTCGTGGCGGGGCGGCCAAGCAGCGTGGCCAGGGCATTGCCTTCGACGAGCAGCTCGCCGCGGGCGATGCCGCGGTCGCTGTCGGCCAGGATCCTCGCAAAGTCTCCGGGAACGCCTGCACCCACGAGCAGGTGGGAGAAGTCCTCCTCCGGCAGGTCCTGGTAGGTCACCGCCTGGCCCGTGGCCGCGCTGACCTCGCGGGCCAGGTCCTCGAGGCTGAAGGATTCTTCTCCGCCCAGTTCGTAGACCATTCCCGCCTGGTCGTCAGCCAGCAGGACGGCGGCGGCGGCCTGTGCCAGGTCAGCCCGGGTGGCGCCGTTGAGCCGGCCTTCGCCCGCGCTGCCGAAGACGGTGCCGTGCTTCAGGTAGCCGTCCAATTGCTCGGTGTAGTTCTCCAGGTACCAGCCGTTGCGCAACAGCACGTGGGGGACCCCGGAATTGTGCAGGGCCCGCTCGGTGTCCTGGTGGTCGGCGGCCAGGGCCATGGTGTTGGTGTCGGTGTTGGGGATGCTGGTGTAGGCCAGCAGCGCCACGCCGGCGTCCTTCGCGGCCTCGATGACGTCGAGGTGCTGGGCCACGCGCGGGCCCGGCTCGCTGCCGGAAACCAGCAGCGCCTTGTCGACTCCGGTGAATGCCTCGCGCAGCGAAGCCGGGTCTGAATAATCCATGGAGCGGACCTGGACGCCGAGTCGGGCGAGTTCTGCCAACTTGGCCTGGTTCCGGCCCCCTGCCACGATCTGTTCCGCAGGCAAACCTCGCTCCAGGAGTGCTTCGACGACGAGGCGGCCGAGCTTGCCGGTGGCCCCGGTGATGAGGATGGTCATGGCGTTTCCTTTCGGGAAATATTGGCTGTCTTCCATCACAACCGTGCACCCGAGAAATTGCTTCCCAAAAGAGAGTACGCACTTTAAGGTAAGTTGGTTTCATGTCGGCAACCACCAGTCTCCAGCCACCCGCACTACCCGCATCCGTCATGGTCTTGCAGGCGGGGTGTCCGAGCCGGACGGTCCTTGACCACGTCACCAGCAAATGGGGCGTGCTCATTCTTGTGGCGCTGGCGCGCGGCCCGCAACGCTGGAGCGAGCTGCGCCGCCGCGCCGAGGGCATCAGTGAGAAGATGCTGGCCCAGACCCTGAAGACCCTTGAAGGGGATGGATTCGTCCATCGCGACGCCCAGCCGGTGATCCCGCCGCGCGTCGACTACAGCCTCACGGCCCTAGGCCAGGAATTGGTCCAGCGGCTGCTTCCCCTGGTCACCTGGATCGGTGAGCACGCCGATGGGATCGTCCAGACGCCGTCCACGCGTCCGTCCCGCCCGGACAAGGACCCGGGCGCGGCCTGAAAACACGCCGGGCCCCGGACAATTCAACCGAATCGTCGGGACCCGGGGTCTTGCCTTGAATCAGGTACCTACTTGGCGTCCTGCGCTTCGTATTCGGCCAGCACTGCCTTGCCGATCTTGAACGCGGTGTTGGCCGCGGGCACCGAGCAGTAGATGGCCGACTGCAGGAAGACTTCCTTGATTTCGTCGGCGGTCATGCCGTTGCGCAGGGCCGCGTGCACGTGCATTTCCAGCTCTTCCCAGTAGCCGCCGGCGATCAGTGCGGTCAGCGTGATGGCACTGCGCGTGGTGCGCGGCAGCCCGTCTCGGGTCCAGATGGTGCCCCAGGCGTAGCGGGTGATCATTTCCTGGAACTCGTCGGTGAAGTTGGTCGAGTTCGCGGTGGCCCGGGCGACGTGCTCGGTGCCCAGGACCTGCTTGCGGACCTCCAGACCGGCGTCGTAGCTGTCGCCGGGCAGGCGTGTGGATTCGGTCATGCGATTTTCTCCTGGGTGACGGAAGCAAAGAACTCGACCAACAGGGCGGCGGTGGCCTTCGGGTCCTCGGCCGGGGCCAGGTGCGCGACGGTGTCGATGGTGGCCGCCCGGGCGTTCGGGGCGTGCTCGGCGATGAACTGCGCATCGGCCGGCGGGCAGACCACGTCGTGGGCGCCGGCGATGGCCAGGATCGGATCCTTCATGCCCGGCAGTGCCTCGCGCAGGTCGAAGCCGGCCAGGGCGCCGCAGACGTGGGCGTAGGCGAAGCGGTCCGCGTCCTGCAGGTTGTGCAAGAGGTCGGTGGAGATGACAGGGTTGGCCTCGATGAAGCCCGGGGCGAACCAGCGCTCGGCCGATCCGGTGAGCACCACCGGGGTGCCGGCCTTGGCCACAAGTTCGGCGCGATCCCTCCAGCCCTCCGGGGTGCCGATCTTCGCAGCGGAGCAGATGACCGACAGCCCGGCAAAGGTGCCGGGGAAGTCGTTGGCCAGCTGCAGGGCGATGGCCCCGCCCACGGAAACGCCCGCGTAGAACAGCGGGGTCCCGGGGACGATCACGCCTTCGGTTTCCAGCGCCTCGAGCATCTTGATCACGCCGGAGGCCAGCTCGGCCATGGAGAATTCCTCGGTGGACGGAGCGGACTCGCCGTGGCCCGGCAGGTCCCAGGCCACCAGCTGGAAGTGCTCCTTGAGGTACGGCACGGCCGGTCCCCACAGGGCCAGCGAGCCGGTGCCCAGCGACGGGCCCAGCACCAGGGTGGGGAGGTCGGCTGCCGGATGCAGCAGGGTCGGGGTCAGTGCGGGAATGCTCATGCGTTCTTCCAATCGTTGAAGTCTTCGCGGATACGGTCAATGAAGTCGGTGGCCGAGCCCAGGTAGCCGGCCGGGTCCAGCAAGTCGTCGAGGAACAGCTGGTTGTCCATGTCCGAGGGCAGGACCTGTGAGAGCAGGGTGCGCAGCGGGGTTCCGGTGCGCAGGGACTCGAGGACCAGTTCCTGCACCTTTGCCTTGCCGCCGGCGACCAGCGGCGCGACGACGGTGGAGATCCGTTCGGAGACCAACAGGTCCCCGGACAGGGCCATATTCCGGGCCATGGCCTCGGGGTGCACGCCCAGGCCGGAGGCCAGGGTCGCGGCGTGGTGCGCGGCGCCACCGGCCAGCCGCAGCAGTTCGCGCAAGGCGGACCATTCGGCGTGCCAGCCGCCGTCGGGGCGTTCGTCCACCGCGGTGCCGGCGGCGGTGAACAGCGTGGCCACGTGGGCGGGTGCGGACAGCGCGGCGTTGCGCAGCAGCACCGAATGCACCGGGTTCTGCTTTTGCGGCATGGCCGAGGAACCGCCCTTGCCCGCCTCGCGGGGTTCGCTCAGCTCGCCGAACTCCGGGCGTGCGGCGGTGAGCACGTCGGCGCCGAAGGTGCCCGCGGCGGCGATGACCGAGCCCAGCGCGGACCCGAGCCCCAGTACCGGCTGGCGCATGGTGTGCCACGGTGCGATCGGTGCGGCCAGGGACAGTTCGGCGGCCAGCGCAGCGGTGAGCTCGTGGGCGCGTTGGGCCAGGCGGTGTTCGGACTTGTACGGCAGTGCCGAGCCCAGGCGCTGGTGCAGCGAGGCCAGGGTGCCGACCGCGCCTCCCCATTGCAGCGGCAGGGACGCGGCGGCGGCGTCGAGCTGGCGTCCGGCCGCGGTGAGGGCGGCGAGCCAGTTGGCGGCGCGCAGCCCGAAGACGGTGGGAAGGGCGTGCTGGGTCAGTGAGCGGGCCGCGCAGAGGGTGGCGGCGTGCTTCAGTGCGAGCTCCGAAAGCGCCGCGGCGGCGGCGAGCAGGTCGGTTCGCATGGCCGCGATGGAGCGGGACGCGAGGAGCATCAGGGCGCTGTCGATGATGTCCTGGCTGGTGGCGCCGCGGTGCAGGGCCAGCGCCGCGGTGGACGGGGCGCCTGCCTGGGCGAGCTGTTCGCGCATCATGCCCAGCAGCGGGATCAACGCGTTGGCGCCGTCGGGCCCGCGCTCGGCCAGTGCGCCCAGGTCGTAGAGCTCCACCCTGGCGATGGCGGTGACGGCATCGGCGTCCGCCTGGCTGCAGAGCCCGGCCTCGGCCTGGACCCTGGCCCAGGCGGCTTCAATGTCGAGCATGCCCTGGGCGAAGGCGGCATCCGAGGCGGCTTCGGCAACTGGTGTTGCCGCCCAGGCGGGGGTCAGCAATCCGTAATCGACCGGGTACATTCGCTGGTGCATCTCCTTGGGAGGGGGTGGGACCGGGTGGCTTCTGCGGTTCCGGGAATGCCCGGGAACCCCTGGGGGGTGAACCCCAAAGCCCCCGCGGTGCCGGAAGACGCACTTTCCATCATCCCGGTTCGGGGACGGAACGGCGAGTTCTGCGGCAGGCGGGGGCCAAAAGGTGTGCGCGTGTTACGACTCGCGCGGGTAGGACAGGAACACGGTTTCGCCCTCGCCCTGCAGCGAGATGTCGAAGCGCAGCGAACCGTCGGCCTCGCGGGTGGCGACCAGCGTCTTGCGCCCGGCCTCGTCCAGCGAGGCCAGCAGCGGGTCGTTGGCCAGCGCCGCGGTGTCCTCCGGCAGGTAGATGCGGGTGAACAGGCGGTTGAGCAGGCCGCGGGCGAAGACCGTGAGCATGATGAACGGTGCCTTGCCCTCCTCGGTGGCCCCGGGGTTCAGGGTCGTGAAGGTGTAGTGCCCGACGTTGTCCACCGCGGTGCGGCCCCAGCCGGTGAAGGTGTAGCCGTCGCGAACCAGCGAGCCGTCCTTCGAGACCACGTTGCCGTCCTCGTCGGCCTGCCAGATTTCCAGCAGCGCGTCGGGGATGGGGGTGCCGGCGCCGTCGGTGACCGTGCCGTGCAGGCGCACCGCGCCGGGGCGGGCCTGGTTGACCAGTTCGTTGTCCTTGTTGAAGGGCAGCGCATAGCCGTAGAACGGGCCGATGGTCTGACCCGGGGTGGCGGCCAACTTCAGCGCGGGTGCCTGGGTGTTTGATGCCTGTGCCATGTTAGTGATCTCCCTCTTCGTCTTCCATCCAGGTCCGGTTGCTGCCGGTGAGCACGATGTCCCAGTTGTAGCCGGTGGCCCATTCGTGGGACGTGATCGAGTGGTCGTAGGTGGCGACCAGGCGGTCGCGGGCTTCCTTGTCCGTGATCGCCTGGTAGATCGGGTCGAGGCTGAACAACGGGTCGCCCGGGAAGTACATCTGGGTGATCATCCGCTGGGTGAAGTCGGTGCCGAAGAGCGAGAAGTGGATGTGCGCCGGGCGCCAGGCGTTGTGGTGGTTCTTCCACGGGTAGGGAGCCGGCTTGATGGTGGTGAAGGAGTACTCGCCGTTGGGGCCGGTGATCGCGCGTCCCACGCCGGTGAAGTTCGGGTCGATCGGGGCCGGGTGCTGGTCGCGCTTGTGGATGTAGCGTCCGGCGGCGTTGGCCTGCCAGATTTCCACCAGCTGGCCGGCCACGGGGCGGCCGTCGCCGTCGAGCACGCGGCCGGCCACGACGATGCGCTCGCCGATCGGCTCGCCGTTGTGCTGGATGGTCAAGTCGGACTCCAGGGCATGCACATCGCGCTCGCCGAAGGCGGGGGAGTGCAGCTCGATGGTCTCGGGGTCCGCGTGGTGCAGGTTCTTGGTGGGGTGGCGCAGCAAGGAGGAACGGTAGGGTGCGAAGTCGATCCGCGGCTGCGTCTCGGCCTTGGCCCCGTCAACAACGGACTGGCGGTAGGCGGCGTGGATGTCGGTGATCTCGGCGGAGATGGCTTCCTGCGAGAGCGTCGTGGCTGCGGGATCCAGCACGTGCGAATCGGTGAAGGACTCGGTCGAGGTGGCTTCGGTGCTCACTGCGTGCTCCTTTCGGTGGGGGGAAATGCGGGAAATGGATGGAGGGAAGAAGGCTAGGAGTGGGGCCAGCCGGTGTAGGACTCGGCCAGGTATTGCTGTCCGAAGCGCGAGGAGGTCACGGTGTCGAGCTCGCCCAGGGCGCGCTTGGCCATGAACGGATCCGCGTCCACCGGGGTGTGCAGCATCGAGGTCATCCAGTAGGAGAAGTTCTGCGCCTTCCACACGCGCTTCAGCGCCAGGTCGGAATAGCCGTGCAGCAGCGCGTCGTTCCGGGTGGCGTAGAAGGAATCCAGCGCCTCGAAGAGCACCTTGACGTCGGCGAAGGCCAGGTTCAGGCCCTTGGCGCCGGTGGGCGGGACGGTGTGCCCGGCGTCCCCGATCAGGAACATCCGGCCGTGGGAAAGCGGTTCGCGCACGAAGGAGCGGAACTTCAGCACCGTCTTGTCGAAGATGTTTCCGGTCTTCAGCGTGAACCCGTCCGGCCCGTCGACGCGGCGCTGCAGCTCGGACCAGATGCGGTCCTCGCTCCAGGTGTTTACGTCCTCGTTGGGGTCGCACTGGAAGTACATGCGCTGGACGGTTTCGCTTCGCTGGGAGATCAGCGCGAAGCCGTGCGGGGAGTTGGCGTAGATGAGCTCGGGTGCGGACTTGGGGGCCTCGGTGAGGATGCCGAACCAGGCGAAGGGGTACTCGRTCTTGAAATCCTGGGTTCCGGGGACTGCGCGGCGGCAGAAGCTGCGCGAGCCGTCGGCGCCGACCAGGATGTCGCAGTGCACCTCGAAGACGTTGCCCTCGGCATCGGTGAAGTGGAACTTCGGGGTCTCGGTTTCCAGGTCGAAGACCGCGGTGACCTCGGCGGAGTAGCGCACGTCCCCGCCGTCGCGCGCCCGGGCCGCGGCGAGGTCGACGAAGACCTCGTTCTGCGCGTACAGCGTGACGGTGGCGTCGACCAGATCGGTGAAATCCAGCGGGTGGGATTCGCCGTTGAAGCGAAGGTCGATCCCCGCGTGCTCGTCCCCGTGCGTGAGCACCCGGCCCTCGACCCCGGTGTCGGTGAGCATCTTGACCGAGCCCGCCTCGAGGATGCCGGCGCGGTGGGTGTTGCGGATGGTCTCGTGGTCGCGGGATTCCACGACGAGGTTCTCGATGCCGGTCTTGGCTAATAGGTGCGAGAGCATCAGGCCGGCGGGGCCACCGCCGACGATGCCGACCTGGGTCTTGAGGATGGTGCGCTCTGTGGCCATGGGGCGATTGAGTCCTTTGGTGCGTCGGTGGCGGTTCCCCCTACCGGCGGCCGTGCGTCGTCGCGCGGGAAACCTGGGGAAGCCGAATGAATGTGATCCGTCTGCAAACAGTCTGTGGGCGCGGGCACACAAAGCACATGCCCCATCTCATTGAATGAGAATATGTGGAGTGAATTCGGGGAAGTTGCGCGGCTCCCGGGCACGGGCATRCCGACACAAATGATTCCTATGCGGCGATACCGCAAAAGAGCATCCGGATTGCCTCACGCACCCGCGCACGGCTCGCTTCGGTGCCGCCGTCGGGACGAACCACTGTTTGGTAGTAGGTAGCGCCGTTGATGAGGTCAAGGACGACCTCGAGGTCTACATCGACGCGGATTTCCCCCGTTTCCTTGCCGCGTTTCAGGATGGCCAGCGAGGATGCCCTGCGCCTGCTGACATGCCTTTCCCAGTAGGCCTGCTGCAGGGCCTTGTCCCGCAGGCCAAGGGCAAGGCGCTGGTCGATCAGGCGCTGGCCCCCCGCCAGGGATTCGATGTCCGCAAGGACATGGTCATAGGTCGCCACCAGGGATTCCAGGACGCTGTCGCGTTCAATGTGCGTGACAGCCCGGCGCTCGGCGTCGAGGGCCGCCACGACGACCGCCTGCCGGTTCTCCCAGCGACGGTAGATGGCGGCGCGGCTCGCGCCACTTCGAGCGACGAGTTCGGCGAGCGTGAAGTCATCCCCGACCGGTTTTTCGCGCAACAGGTCGACGGCGGCGCGCAATACCCGGTCGGCGATCTCGGTGTCGCGCGGGCGTCCCACGGGGCGGGTATCCGAGTGGGCCTGCCTACCGGATGCCGCGGAATCGTGCTTCAACGAGTCGCTCCCGCAGCTGGACCGTCGTTTCGGCGCGATGTCCCGCGCTGTGCAGGACGGCCACCAGGCCGCCGTCGCGCTCCAGGTCGGCGAGCATGGCGGCCATGCTGCCGGCATGCGCCCCGAGCATCGGGTGGCCCGCCGGCCGTTCCGGCATGCCGTTGACGGCCACCGCGCTGCGCATCGCCCCCMGCCGGGCCAGCACCGCCGGGACGTTGGCATGGGTGGCGGCGTAGTCGTCGATGATCGTCTCCGGGTGGGCACCGAGCACCGCGAGGATGGCGGCTGCCAGGACTCCGGTGCGGTCCTTGCCCGCGGCGCAGTGGAAGAGCACACCCCCGGGGGCGTCGGCGATCAGGGCCAGTGCCCGCACCAGCTGGGGAGCGCGGTCGCGGAACAACCGCGCGTACCAGGAGCCGACGTCCGCCGGGGTTCGGGTGGCGGCGGACAATGCCGCAAGCGCCTGCGGGTCCGCGGAATCGTCGGTGAGCGGCAGGTGATGCCGGAGCAGGATGGGTCCGTCCGCGGGGCCGCTGCCGCTGCGCTCGACCTCGCCGGCCGAGCGCAGGTCCAGGACGGTGCCCAGCCCGGACGCGGCGAGAGAAGCGATTTCGTCGGCAGGAGCGGATGCGATGTCATCGGCGCGCCACAGCATCGTCGGGCGCACCCGGCCACCGGCCACGGGCAGGTGGCCGAGGTCGCGCAGGTTTGCCAAGGGCGAAACAAGGGATGTGAGGGTCATTAGCTCAGCTTCTTTCTGACCATGGCGCTGGCCCGGTCGATGATGGTCACCAGGACCACGATGGAAATGATGATGGCAAACATGTGCCCGTAGTCGTAGAGCCGCATGGCGTTGGTCAGTTCCAGGCCGATGCCGCCTGCGCCGACCAGACCGAGCACCGTGGCGCCGCGGACGTTGCCTTCGAAGAGCAGCAAGGTGTAGCTCACCAGCAACGGCGAGGCCTGTGGCAGAACGCCGTAGCGGATCACCTGTCCGCGCGTGGCTCCGGAGGCGCGCAACGCCTGGAGCGGCGCCTCGGGCACCGATTCCATGGATTCGGCATACATCTTGCCGATCGAACCGATGGATCCCAGGATGATCGCGAGGATTCCGGCAAACGGGCCCAAGCCCACGGCCGAGACGAACATGAGCGCGAAGATCAAGTCGGGAATCGACCGCAGAACGTTAAGCACGCCCCGGGTGAGTGTGTAGAGCCAGGCGGGTGCGATATTCGAGGCCGCACCGAATGCCGCGAGCAGGGACAACAGCGCACCGATCAGCGTGCCGACGATGGCCATCTGCACGGTCTCGGCCAGGAGGTCCAGCACGACGTCCATCTTGTCGAAGGTCGGCGGCCACATCCGCACGAGGTAGTCGCCCATCTTCGGCAGACCTTCGGCGAGGCGTTGCAGGCTGAATCCGGATCCGGCCATGGACCACCAGACGGCGCCCGCGGCCACGGCCAGGGAGATGATTCCCGAGGCTCCGGGGGCCTGGAACGGGCGGGCGAGCCGCAACCGGTCCCTCTCGTCAAGGGCCGGGAGCCGGGCGGGCTTGGTGTCAGTGCTCTTCATCGTCTTCGCTTTCCTGCCCATAGATGTCGGTGACCATGTCCGGTGTCAGTGCCTCGACCGACCCGGTGTGCCGTACCTGCCCCGCCTCGAGGGCGACAAACCTGTCGGCGTAGCGGACTGCCAGATCCACGATGTGGAGGCTGACCACCACGGGTATGCCGTCCTCACGCGCAATGCGGCGCATGAGCCGCAGCACGGATCCAGCCAGCCGGGGGTCCAGCGACGCCACGGGTTCGTCGGCCAGGATGATGCGCGGCTCCTGCATGAGTGCCCGGGCAATGGCCACGCGCTGCTGCTGTCCGCCGGAGAGACTGTCCGCCCGCTGGCGGGCCTTGTCTGCCAATCCCACCCGGTCCAACAGCTCCAGGGCACGCTCCCGCTGCCGCCGCGGGAAGATTCCCAGGGCGTTGGCCGGGCCGGCATGGTGGAGCCCTCCGGTGAGTACGTTGGTCAGTGCGCTGAGCTGCGGGACCAGATTGAAATGCTGGAAGACGTAGCCGACCTTGGAGCGAAGCCGCCTCAACTCGACCCCGGTTGCGCCAATCACGTCCTGCCCGTCGATGGTTAGTTGCGTGGCGGTGCTCGGGGCCATGCCGGTGGCAGCCTTCATGAAGGTGGATTTTCCGGAGCCGGAGTGCCCCAGCAGGGCCACAATTTCACCGGGGCGAACGTCCATGGTGAAGCTCTCGAGGGCGGTGTATCCGTTGGGGTAGGTGACGCGGAGGTCCTTGGCGACAAGTATGGGGGGCGCCAGGTGGGTTCCGGCGCCGGAGGCTGTACGGGGGCCGGTATGCGATCCGGTCTGGTGCCCCGCGGGAGGAAGATTGAGGGTCACCGCATGTCCTCGAGGTCGACTCCGACGTTTTCGGCGACCTTGAGCAGCGGCTCGTAGGGCGTGATGCCGGGATTGAGGGTGTATTCGGTGGCGCCGCCGAGTGTGAGGATTTCGGGGTTGTTGGTCATCTTCTCCGGCAGCGTGTCCAGCAGCTGTTGACGGGTTTCGGCCGGGAGATCCGGGCTGACCACGATGCCGATGCCGACCGGAATGGGGTCGGTCTCCCCGATCAGCTTCAGGTCGCTCTTCTTCAGGGCCCCGGATTCGATGATCCGCTCGGCGATGGATGAGCAGGCGACGTCGACGGAACCGTTGACCATGGCCAGCAGCGCGGAATCATGGCCGCCGGCAAAGGCGGATTCGTAGTCCTCACCGTCAACCAAGCCGTTGTCGGCCAGCAGGGACTTTGGCATGAAGTATCCGGTGGTGGAGCCCGGGTCCACGAAGGAGACGGTCTTCCCTGCGACGTCCGCTATGGATTCGATGCCGCTGCCCGGCTTGGCGTAGCAGTAGGAGGCAGGTTGGTGGCGTCCTTGTTCCAGACGATGAGCGGATCCACGGAGCCGTTCTTGACGGCCAGGGCGGTGGAGAAGGGACTCATGACCGCGACGTCGACGTGCCCCTGGCGGACTGCCTCGACAACCCCCAGGTAGTCGGCCGGCATTTCCCGGGTGACGTCCTTGCCGGTCGCCTCGGCGATGAAACCTTGGATGACCTTGGCCTCGGAAAGGATGTCCGGGTCGTCGGTTCCCGGAGGCATGGCAAAGACCAGGGTGTTGTCCGCTGGGGCTGCATCGGCGGTGGCCGTGGTGCTGCCGCAGGCGGAAAGCGCAAAGGTGCCCGCTGCGAGTATTGCTGCAACGGAGGCGAAACGTTGGGCGCGTTGGGTGGAAGTCAAGGGAAGGGCCTTTCTTGAATGCGAGTGGGGGGATGCGGCAGGCCTGCGTGATGCTGGGGCCCGGTTCGCTGGCGGCGGGGAACGTTGCCGGTACTAACGAGAATGGCAGTCCGAAATTGCCGAGAATTACGAGACCGGAAGACTCGAAATGACGCGGAGCTGAACATCAGACGATGAGGAGGCCAGGAGTGGCGTGGAATTCGGGCATTCGAATGCCGAGTGGGGCCGGCCAGGGCCAACCGCAGGGCTTGGTCTCATGGATTCGGGGTAAAGCGGTATCGCGATCCAGGGCGATGGTGGGATCGCTTTCCTTCGCGCCGGCCGTGATCCACGGCCCGTGGATCAGGTGCCGTAGATGGTGACAGCTGTGGCCTTGACGACAAACCAGGCCCTGGCGCCGGGGACAAGCCCGAGGTCGGCCAGGGCCGCCGGGGTGATGTCGGCCGCCAGGTCGCCGGCCCGCACGCGGACCGCGTCCCCGTGGGGTTCCAAATCGGTGATGGTGGCGCGAAGCAGGTTCCGCGGGCTGCCGTGCGGCGGATCCAGGTACACCGAGACCGCCGAGGGGCGGAAGGCCGCCGCCGCCGGGACGCCCGGCGACACAGACCCCTCGGGGGTTCCGGAGACCAGTCCGTACCGGGTGTCGATCCCCTCGGTGCGGGCGGTGCCGGTGAGCAGGTTCAGCCCGGAGAGCCCGGCGGCAAAGCGGGAACGCGGCCTGTTGAGCACCTCGCGGGTGGCCCCGGCCTCGGTGATGCGCCCATCCTCCATGACGATGACCTTTTCGGCGAGCATCAGGGCATCGAGCACGTCGTGGGTGATGATGATGGCGCTGCGGCCGGCCAGCACGTGCTTCAGAAGCCGGCGCATCAGGGGCGCGGCATGGATGTCCAGCGCGGCCATGGGCTCATCGAGCAGCAACAGGTCCGGACCGGCAGCCAGCGCCCGGGCCACGGCGACCCGCTGCGCCTGGCCCCCGGACAATTCCCCGGGGCGCCGGGATTCCAGTGCCCCGGTGTCGGTGGAGGCGAGCCATTGGCGCGCAACGCTTCTGGCCTCGGCCACGGGGGTGCCGGTGCTGCGCGGGCCGAAGGCCACGTTTTCCAGGACGCTCAGGTGCGGAAAGAGCAGGGGCTCCTGTGCCAGCAGCGCGGTGCCCCGGTCGTGCGGCGCCACCCAGGTGGACCGGGGGGAATCGAGGTCGAAGAGGGTGCGCTCGCCGATCGTCGCGCTGCCCGAGTCCGGGCGCAGCAGCCCGGCAATGATGGACAGCAACGTGGATTTGCCCGCCCCGTTGGGGCCCAGCACCGCCAGGGTCTCGCCCGGGGCCAGTTCCACGGCAACCTCGAAGTTCCGGGATTTCAGCGTGGCCTCAAACCGGAACCCCACCTAGCTCGCCCCCGCCATGGACTGGCGCCCGCGCGGCGAGCGGTAGGACAGGGCCACGACGATGACGGCGACGGCAACCAGGACCAGGGACAGTGCCACCGCGGCATCCGCGTCGGTCTCGCGCTGCAGGTAGATCTCCAGCGGCAGGGTCCGGGTGACGCCCTGCAGGGAGCCGGCGAACGTGAGGGTCGCCCCGAATTCCCCGAGGCTGCGGGCAAAGGAAAGCACCGCTCCGGAGGCCAGTCCGGGAAGCACCAGCGGCAGGGTCACGCGGCGCAGCACCGTGGTGGGACGCGCCCCCAGCGTTGCCGCGACAGCCTCGTACCTGCCGCCCGCGGTGCGCAGCGCGCCCTCGAGGCTGACCACCAGGAAGGGCAGGGCGACGAAGGTCTGGGCCAGGATGACTGCGGTGGTGGAAAACGCGATCTGGATCCCGGCCAGCTCCAGGGACCGGCCCAGCAGGCCCTGGCGTCCGAAGGTGTAAAGCAACGCGATGCCGCCGACCACCGGCGGCAGCACCAGGGGCAGCAGCACGAAGGCGCGCAGCACCCGTTGACCCGGGAAGTTCCCACGCGCCAACACCAGGGCCAGCGGGATGCCGAGGATGATGCACAGGGCGGTGCTGGCCGTCGAGGTGCGCAGGCTCAGGCCCAGCGCACTCAGCGAGGCTTCCGAGGTGATCAGCGGAATGAACTCGGGCCAGTTGACCTTGGCCACCATGCCGAGCAGTGGGAGCATGACAAACAGCGCGCCCACGACCGCCAGGGCAAAGATCCAGGGCGGGATGGCGGTATATCCTGACCCGCTGCGTCTGGACATCCGGCGCACCTACGGTGTTCCGAAGCCGGCGGAGGAAAGGACCATGCTGCCCCGGGGGCCGGTGACCGAGGCGATGAAGGCATCCGCCAGTTCCTGGTTGGGACTGGTGGCCACGGTGGCGATCGGGTAGGTGTTCACTGCCGCATCGGATTCGGGGAAATCGATGCCCTTGGCCTTGTCACCGGCAGCCAAGACGTCGGTGACGTAGACCAGCCCCGCGTCGGCCTCACCGCTGGTCACCTTGCCCAGCACGTCGGTAACGGAGGATTCCTCGCTGACCGGGGCGAGCGTCACTCCGGCGGATTCTTCGACGGCCTTGGTCGCGGCGCCGCACGGGACCTGGGGTGCGCAGATGACCAGTTTGAGGCCGGGTCTGGCCAGATCGCCAAGGGAAACGATCGAGGCGGGGTTGGACGGGGGAACCACGATTTGAAGGGTATTGGTGGCGAAATCGACGGGCGTGCCGGCAACCAGGCCAGCGTCCTGCAGCTTGGACATGTTCTTGGTGTCGGCCGAGGCGAAGACATCGGCCGGGGCGCCGGCGGTGATCTGGGTGACTAGGTCCGAGGATCCGGCGAAACTCAGGTGGACGGTGGTGCCGGGATGGCTGGCCTCGAAGTCGTCGGCCAGCTGCGTGAACGTGGATTTCAAGGAGGCCGCGGCAAATACCGTGATGCTTCCGGTGGGCCCGGTGCCGGGGGAGTTGGGCGAGGCGTCGCTTGCGGCGCCCTGGGCGCATCCGGCAAGCGAGGCGATGAGTGCCCCGGCCGTGACGAGTGTGGCCATGCTTTTGCCCAGGAAACTCATGTCGCGGTCTTTCCCTGCGGGGATTCGATGATGACGGTGGTCGCCTTGACCACGGCGGTGGCAATGGACCCCGGCTTGAGGCCCAGTTCCCGGGCGGCCTCGCTGCTCATCAGCGAGACCACGCGGAACGGCCCGCATTGCAGCTCGACCTGCGCCATGACGGTATCCATGGTGATGTCGGTGACCAGTCCGACGAATCGGTTGCGTGCGGAGGAACCGATCTGCGAGGGGTCATCGGGCAGGTGGGCCTGGTTCCGGGCGAGGTGGGCCAGCTCGAGCCCGTCGACGGCCAGCCGGCCCGAGGTGTCCTTGTGCGGAGTGAGGTTTCCGTTCTCGGTCCAGCGGCGAATGGTGTCGTCGCTGACCCCGAGAAAGCGGGCTGCTTCGGAGACGCGAATTTTCGGCATATTCCCATGGTGTCTCATTTGCGGCGGTAATGGAGTCTAAAGCACGCAAATTCGGAAAAAAGCCCGCTTGGCAGGCGCCCGTCTCGATCAGTCGCGAAACGCGATCCGCGACAGCAGGTCGCGCAGGGTCTCTTGTTCCGCCTTGCTCAGCTTCGCCATGGCTACGGCCTCGCCCTCGGCGGTGGCTTTGCGCGCCTTGGAGTAAAGCTGCTCGCCGGACCTCGTGCCGGTGATGACCTTGGAGCGGCGGTCGTTGGGGTCGGCGGTTCGCTCCACTAGGCCCCGGCCTTCCAGCTGGTCGACCAGTGGCACGATCTGGCTCGGATCCAGCGAGAGGAATTCGGCCAGTTCCCGCTGCGTGGGTGCCTGTCCGCTGCAGGCCAGCGAGAGCACCGAGTAGGAGCGGACCTTGAGGTCAAGTGGCTCGAGGAGCTTGTTGGCGCGTGCCGATCCCAATGAGCGGGTGCGGGCGGTGAGGAACTCGATTTCCCCCGCCAGTTCGCTGGACAGGAATCGGTCAATGGTGTTCATGGTGGTGCCCGGCTTGGTTGCCATGGTGCTGCCCCTCGAGATTGATAAGAAACTTAATCGTTGACTTTATCAAGAGTTTAAGTTGTTATGTATATAGCAAGGTTCCCACGACACGGTCGGCGGGGGCAATAACTACCCTCGAAGGAGCAGACATGTCACTGGCTGGAAAAGTTGCAATCGTTACCGGCAGCGGCCGCGGACTCGGCCTGAGCTACGCACAGGAACTGGCCCGCCAGGGTGCCGCAGTGGTCGTCAACGACGTCGATGCCGACGTGGCCGCCGAGGCGGTTGCCTCGATCACCGCGGCGGGCGGCAAGGCCGTGGCGGTCGTGGCCCCCGTCGGATCTTCCGAAACCGCCCAGGCACTGGTTGCCTCCGCCGTGGAAAACTTCGGGCGCCTGGACATCCTGGTCACCAACGCCGGCGTGCTGCGCGACAAGTCGATCCTGAAGATGACCGACGAGGACTTCGACCTGGTCATCAACGTGCACCTGCGCGGCACCTTCACCTGCGTCCGCGAGGCCTATGGCTACTTCAAGGAAAACAACATCGCCGGTCGCATCATCACCATCGGTTCGCCCACCGGCCAGCGGGGCAACTTCGGCCAGACAAACTACGCCGCCGCCAAGGCCGGCATCGTGGGCATGGTGCGCACCTGGGCCATGGAAATGAAGCGTGCCGGCGTCACGGTCAACGCCGTCATCCCGGTGGCCGCCACCGCCATGACCAAGACCGTCCCGTTCTTCGCCAAGGCCGTCGAGGCCGACGAGCGCGGCGAGGCCATGCCGGACTTCTTCCGCAAGGAACTGGGCTTCGGCACCGCCGACGACGTGGCAGGACTCATCGCCTTCCTCGCCTCCGAGCAGGCAGGCAACATCACCGGCCAGGCCATCGGCGCCGGCGGGGACCGCCTGCAGCTGTGGAGCCACCCGGAGGCGATTGCCTCGGAATTCAACGACGGCGGCTGGGACTACGCCACCTTGCTCGAACGCTTCCCGTTTGCGGGCAACCTGCAGTCGGTCGGCGAAAAGTTCCCGGAGCTGCCGGCCGAGCTGCAGCCCGAACCGGCAGCCAAGTAGAAAGCACCACCATCACGATGAGCGTTCGCTACGAATCCAACATCGACCTCGACGCGGTCACCGCGATCGACATGCACGTGCACGTCGAGGTCGACGACTGCGGGCACAAGGCCATGCCCGAGGACCTTTTCGAGGCCTCGGCCGCTTACTTCAAGTCCGCGGACCGCACCCCGTCGGTGGACCGGATCGCCCAGGTCTACCGCGAGGCGAAGATGGCCGCGGTGCTCTTCACCGTCGATGCCCGCACCGCGCTGGGCCACGAGCCGAACTCGATCGACGACCTGGTGGCCGGGGCCGCGCGCAACAACGACGTGCTGATCCCCTTCGGCTCGGTGGACCCGCGCACCGGCCCGGCCGCGATCACCGAGGCCCGCCGCCAGGCGGACGAACTCGGGGTGCGCGGCTTCAAGTTCCACCCCTCGCTGCAGGGCTTCGACCCCTCTTCCGAGGATTTTTACCCGTTGTGGGAGGCGCTTCAGGAGCTCGGGTTGCCATGCATCTTCCACACCGGGCAGAACGGGATGGGCGCGGGGCTTCCGGGCGGGCGCGGCATCAAGCTGCGCTACTCCAACCCGCTGCTGCTCGACGATGTGGCAGCGGACTTCCCGGGGCTGACGATGATCATGGCCCACCCCTCGGTGCCGTGGCAGGACGAGGCGAACTCGATCGCCACGCACAAGGCGAACGTGTTCATCGACCTTTCGGGCTGGAGCCCGAAGTACTTCCCGGAGTCCTTGGTGAAGATGAGCAACAACGTGCTCTCCCGCAAGGTGCTTTTCGGCACCGACTACCCGTTGATCACCCCGGAAAAGTGGCTGGGCGCCTTTGCCGAATTGCCGCTGAAGGACGAGGTCCGCCCGCTGATCCTCAAGGACAACGCGGTGCGGGTGCTGGGACTGCGCAGGCCATGACCGACTTCTATCCCAGCGACCAGTACGGCTTCGCGCGGCTGCTGACCGATGCCGAGCGCGCCGCGCTGCTGCGCCTGCGCGCCGTGCTCGATGAGCATGTGCGCCCGGTGCTCAGCGACCATTGGGAACGCGGGGAGTTCCCGGAATCGATCATCGAGCCGCTGGTGGGCCTGGACTTGATGCGGCCGGCCGAGGTGCTGGCCGCCGGCGAGCCGGTCCGCGGCCTCTTCGGCGGCTTCCGGAACTTCGAGCTGGCCCGGGTGGATGCCTCGGTCGTCACCTTCTACAACGCCCAGTCCGGGCTGTTCCGCACCACGGTGAACCTGGGCGGCAGTCCCGAGCAGGTCGCCGAGCTGGACCCGCGCATCGCCTCCTACGAATTCAAGGGCGTCTTCGCGCTCACCGAACCGGACCACGGATCGGACATCGCCGGGGGACTGGCAACCACCGCGACGTTCACGGACGACGGACAGGGCGGGCACTGGGTGCTCAACGGGGCCAAGCGCTGGATCGGCGGCGCCGCCCAGGCCGACGTGCTGGCCGTGTTCGCCCGCGACACCGCCGATTCGAAGGTCAAGTGCTTCTTGGTGCCCACCGACGCGCCGGGCATGAAGCTGAGCAAGATCGAGCGCAAGACCAGCTTGCGGATCATGCAGAACGCAGACATCGAGTTGGTTGACGTCAGGGTTCCGGAGTCGGCGCGGCTGGCGAACATCAACTCGTTCGCCGACGTCGCCGCCTGCCTGCGCAACATGCGCTCGGACGTCGCCTGGATCGCCGCCGGAGCGGCGGCCGGCGCCTACGAGGCGGCGCTGAAGTACGTCACCGAGCGCCACCAGTTTGGCAAGCCGCTGGCGTCCTTCCAGCTGATCCAGGAGAAGCTCGCCACGATGCTCACCAACGTGACCGCCTCCCTAGCCATGGTCACCAGCCTGACCCAGGCACAGGACGAGGGCGTCTACAAGGACGAGAACTCGGCCATGGCCAAGATGTTCACCGCGCGCATGCTGCGCGAGACCGCCGCCCTGGCACGGGAGATCTGCGGGGGCAACGGCATCGTGCTCGACTACGATGTCGCCCGCTTCCACGCCGACGCCGAGGCGATCTATTCCTACGAGGGCACCGACGAGATCAATGCGTTGATCCTCGGCAGGGCCATCACCGGGATCGGGGCCTTTCGCTAGATTGCCCCGGCACCACAAGTCTGTTTTTTGCACATCTCAAGACCAACCACTTAGTTAAAGGGAGTACCCATCATGGGCCAGACAGTTCTTTCCTACGAGCAGCTCGCAACCGCGGCCGGCACCGACCTGGGATACAGCGAATTCCGCACCGTCACCCAGGACCAGGTCAACACGTTCGCCGACGCGACCGACGACCACCAGTGGATCCACACCGACCCGGAAAAGGCCAAAGACGGCCCCTTCGGCGGTCCGATTGCCCACGGCTACCTCTCGCTGAGCCTGCAGATCGCCTTCTGGTCCGAGCTTTTCGACGTCACTGGCGTCTCCACCCGGGTGAACTACGGGCTGGACAAGGTCCGCTTCCCCTCGCCGGTTCCGGTGGGCGCGCAGATTCGCATGAAGGCTCAGATCGCGGAGGTAGAGGAAGTCAAGGGCGGTTACCAGATCGCCGTTGACCAGGTCGTCGAGGTCGAGGGCGCGCCGAAGCCGGCGGTCGTTTCGCGCGGCATTTACCGTTTCTACGCCTAGTATCCAGCAAAAGGTCGGGAGCCCGCTGGGGGTGCTCCCGGCCTTTGCCGTAGTGGCGCRAGGTCGCTGGTCCGAATGTGGCGTCACATTCAGCCATCCCAGGCGCACAAAAGTGACAACTATTGATTTTCTCAATGATTGTGCTTAGATTGTCCTATGTGGCAGGGGTCACAGAATCTCGCGGTTGGGGCGTAGGTGCCTGGCCTATCATTTTTCACCAAGGAGCATCCATGAAGAAGCGTTTGTCCACTATCCTCGCCGGGGCATCGATTGCGGCTCTCGCACTGACCGGTTGCGGCCAGGGATCGCCCTCCGGTTCCGCCGCCTCGGATGCGGGTACCGCCTCCGCCGCCGGCTCCGACGGACTGACCAAGGTTGTCGTCGGCGTCCTGCCGATCGCACCGTCAGTTGCCGTGAAATACGGAATCGACAAGGGCATCTTCGAAAAGCACGGACTCGACGTCGAGTTCACCACCAGCTCCGCCGGTGCAGCCATGCTTCCGGCCGTCTCCACCGGCGACCTGAACTTCGCCGTCGGCAACCCGCTCTCGGTGCTGACCGCGGTCGACAAGGGCTTGGACATGAAAATCGTCTCGGGCTACTCAGACTCCAAGGCCGAAGGGGACGACATCAACGGCGTGGTCGTGCGTGCCGATTCGGGCATCAAGGACTTTGCCGGCCTGGCCGGCAAGACCACCTCGGTGAACGCGCTGAAGACGCAGGGCGACCTGACCATCATGGAATCCGCCGCGATCGATGGCGGGGACTCGGGGGCCCTGAAGTTCTCCGAGATGCCGTTCCCGGACATGGAAGCGCAGCTCGACCGCGGGAACATGGACGCCGTCTGGCTCCCGGAGCCGTTCCTGTCCAAGGCGCTGGCGAACCCGGACAACGCACTGCTCGGCTACCCGAACCAGAAGGCCATCCCCGGCCTGCCAACCATGGTCAGCTTCACCAGCGGCAAGTTCGCCCAGGAGAAGCCAGAAGTCGTCTCCGACTTCAAGGCAGCCATGACCGAAACCCTCGCCGCTGCAGAAGCCGACCAGGCCGGGGCCAAGGCCATGCTGCCCGAGTTCATGAAGATGGACGCCAAGGTGGCCGAGAACCTGAAGATGGAAACCTGGGACGGCGAGGTGCCCAGCGACCAGCTCGCCAAGCTGGCCGAGCTGGCCGCCAAGCTGAAGTTCCTTTCCAAGGCACCCGACGTCGCGGCCATGACGGTCAAGTAGTACCGACAACAACGTTCTAAGAAGGTGTGCCGGCCATCCGGCCGGCACACGGGAAAGGCACCCATGCTCAACCAAGGTCTCGGCGGCTGGATCCACAAGCGCCGCGTCAAGTCGCAGGACCACGCGGCCGTCATTGAGGGGGAAAAATCCCTGAGCTACGCACAGCTGGCGACTCGCATCGACAAGCTGGCCAACGCGCTTCGGGCCTTGGGCGTGGCCAAGGGCAGCCGCGTGGCGTACCTGGGCAACAACCACTCCGCCTTCCTGGAGACCCTCTTTGCCTGTGGCGGCATCGGTGCCATCTTCGTGCCGCTCAACACCAGGCTGACCCCGCGTGAACTGAACTACGCGCTGAACGACTCGGGCAGCACCGTGCTGATCAACCCGGAGTCGCTGGACGACCTGGCGCAGGCCGCGATGGGCGAAAGCCCCGTGGAGCACCACCTGGTGCTCAACGACGAGCCCGGGGCGGACTCGGCGTACGAGCGCGCACTGGGTGCGGCGGAGGCCGGCTTCCAGGACATCGCCGTGGACCACGAGGATCCAGCCATCATCCTGTACACCTCCGGAACCACCGGCCGGCCCAAGGGCGCGGTGCTGACGCACGGGAACATGACCTGGAATTCACTGAACGTCCTGGTCGACTACGACGTGACCAGCGACGCGAAGGCCCTGATGATCGCCCCGATGTTCCACGTGGCCTCGCTGGGCATGGGTGCGTTGCCGACGCTGCTCAAGGGCGGCACCCTGGTGCTGCAGGACCGTTTCGAGCCCTCCTCGGTGCTCGCGGCGATCGAGCGCCACTCGATCACCTCGCTCTCCGGGGTCCCCACCACCTACCAGATGCTGGCCGAGCACCCCGCATGGGCCGGCACCGACATTTCCTCGCTGCGCATGCTCACCTGTGGCGGCTCCGCGGTCCCGATGCGTGTGCTCGAAGCCTACGAAAAACGGGGCCTGGGATTCTCGGGCGGCTACGGTATGACGGAAACCGCCCCGGGGGCCACCTCCCTGCAGGCCGAACGCTCCCGTGCCAAGGCCGGTTCGGCCGGCCTGGCGCACTTTTTCACCGACGTGATGATAGTTGATCCCTCGGGGGCCGAACTGCCGGCCGGCCAAGCCGGCGAGATCCTGATCTCGGGCCCGAACGTGATCAAGGAATACTGGCAGCTTCCGGAGGCCAGCGAGGCTGCCTTCATCGACGGACACTGGTTCCGCTCCGGGGACATGGGGCACCTGGATGACGAGGGTTTCCTTTACATCTCAGACCGGCTTAAGGACATGATCATCTCGGGCGGGGAAAACATCTACCCGGCCGAGGTGGAACAGGCCATCATGGAACTTGACGGCGTGGCCTCGGTGGCCGTCATCGGTGTCCCGGACGAAAAATGGGGCGAGGTGCCGAGGGCCATCGTGGTCCCGGTGGAGGGCGCGGCCATCACCGAGTCCGACATCAAGGAACACCTGGCAGGACGCCTGGCCAAATACAAGATCCCCCGCACGGTGGTGCTCACGGACGATTTCCCGCGCACCGCCAGCGGCAAGATCCGCAAAACCGATTTGCGCAAGAACTTCGGCGGGACGACTCCCCCGGTACACACAAGCTAAGGATTCATGACGACCATGAAAAACAAACTCACACTCGCAGTGGCCGCCTTGGGGATTCTCGCATTGAGCGCATGTGGCTCGGGCTCGCCCAGCGGCGAGGCCGCCGGCACCGCCTCCGAATCCGGCGGCGCCGGCCTGGAAAAGATCACCGTCGGCGTGATCCCGATCGTGGACACCGCCCCGATCTTCCTCGGCGACTCCAAGGGCTTCTTCGAGGCCGAGGGCTTGGACCTGGACATCCAGACCGCCACCGGCGGCTCGGCCATCGTGCCGGGGATCCAGTCCGGAAGCTACGACTTCGCCTTCTCCAACTACGTCTCGCTCATGGTCGCCAACGACAAGGGCCTGAGCATGAAGGTCGTCGCCAACGGCGTGACCACCTCCGGGAACAAGGACGGGGACTTCGGCGCCGTGGTGGTCCCGAAGGACTCGCCGATCAAGAGCCCCAAGGACCTGGCAGGCAAGAAGGTCTCGGTGAACAACCTTTCCAACATCGGGGACATCACCGTTTCGCAGGTCGTCAAGGACGACGGCGGGGACCCGAGCACCGTTGACTTCGTCGAGGTTCCGTTCCCCGATGCCCCGGCGGCCCTGGAAAACGGCATCGTGGATGCCGCCTGGATCCTCGATCCTTTCCTGGTCCAGGCCAAGGGTGACGGCGCACGGGTCGTGAGCAACAACTTCTCCGACTTCGATCCGGAACTGGACATCGCCGGCTACTTCGCCTCCTCGGACAAGGTCGCCGCCGAGCCCGAGCTGACGGCCAAGTTCCAGCGCGCGATGAACAAGTCGCTGGAATACGCGAACGAGAACCCGCAGGAGGTCCGCGACATCGTGGGCACCTACACCAAGATCGATGAGGAAACCCGCGCCAAGCTGGTGCTGCCGCGCTACCGCGTGGACATCAACACCGAGGCCGCACAGAAGCTGGGCGACGCGGCCCAGGAATTCGGTGCCATCGCCAAGCCCGTTGACCTCGAGGCCCTGTTGCCATGACCCAAGTGACCGAACCATCGACGCGCGCCGCGGTGAAGGCCAAGGCCTCCCGCGCGCCGTCCAAGGGCCTGCCGAAGTGGGTGCTGGGCCTGATCGGCATCGTGGTGTTCCTGGGGTTCTGGGAGCTGATGCCGGCGCTGGGCGTGGTGCAGGCCAAGTACCTGCCTCCGGCCTCCGAGGTCATCGCGGCCCTGGCCACCGACCTGGGGCTGACGGCGTTCTGGGTCGCCGTGGGCGACACCATGCTCGCCTGGGCGATCGGCCTGGCGATCGCCGTGGCCGCGGCCCTGGTGCTGGGCCTGGTGATCGGGATGTCGCCGTTCCTGCGGCGCTTCACCAACTCGACCATCGAGTTCCTGCGCCCGATCCCGTCGGTGGCGCTGATCCCGCTGGCGGTGCTGCTCTTTGGCATCAAGATCGAGTCCTCGCTGCTGCTGATCGTCTACGCCTGCTTCTGGCAGGTGCTGATCCAGGTCCTCTACGGGGTGGCGGACGTGGACAACGTGGCGATGCAGACGGCCCGCTCCTACGGGTTCTCCTACGCGCAGCGGGTGCGGGACGTCGTGTTCCCCACGATGCTGCCGTACCTGATGACCGGGATCCGGCTGGCCGCCTCGGTGGCGCTGATCCTGGCGATCACCGCGGAACTGCTGATCGGCTCCCCGGGGCTGGGAAAGGAGATCGCCCTGGCGCAGTCCGGCGGCGCGATTTCCGGGATGTATGCGTTGATCCTGGCCACCGGGTTCCTGGGGGTCGCGATCAACGGGGTCACCCGGGTGGTTGAGAAACGGGTGCTGTCCTGGCACCCGTCGGTTCGCGGGGAGGCGACGGCATGAAAATCCTGAAATCCTTCGGCTTCCTGTTGGGGTTGCCGCTGATCTTGCTGGCCTGGTGGTGGCTGGCGACCTCCGGGGCGCCGAACTTCTTCGTGCCCACCCCGGCGAAGCTGGTCACCACGTTCATCGAGACCTGGTTCGGGGAGCGGATGCTCACCGACGTGCTGCCCAGCATCATGCGCCTGGTGATCGGTGTGCTGGCCGCGATCGTGCTGGGCATCGTGCTGGGGCTGGCCGTGGGCCTGAACCGCACGCTGCGCGCGGTGACCGAGCCGGTGTTCGAGTTCTTCCGGGCGCTGCCGCCGCCGGTGCTGGTTCCGGTGCTGATGCTGCTGGTGGGCATCAACGACGGGATGAAGGTCGCGGTGATCATCTCCGGCTGCATCTGGCCGGTGCTGCTGAACACCATCGAGGGCGTGCGCTCCATCGACCCGGTGCAGAACGAGACCTCGCGGTCCTACGGGATCACCGGGTTCTCCCGGATCCGCTACCAGATCCTGCCCTCGGCAACCCCGACGATCATGGCCGGGGTGCGCCAGGCGCTGTCCATCGGGCTGATCCTGATGGTCATCTCCGAGATGTTCGCCTCGTCCTCCGGCCTGGGGTTCACGATCGTGCAGTTCCAGCGGTCCTTCGCGGTCCCGGAAATGTGGTCCGGCATCGTTGTCCTGGGGCTCATCGGCGTGGCCCTGTCGTTTATTTTCCAATGGGTCCAACGGCGCGTGCTGCGCTGGTACCACGGCCTGAAAGAGGTTGAAAATGCAGTCTGAGAATCCCACGTCGCACAAGGGCGGCCGCACCCTGCCCGAGGGGCAGGCCCTGCTCTCGGTCCGCGGACTGAAGAAGGTTTACCACACCGACGCCGGGGACATCGAGGCGGTGCGGAACCTGACCTTCGATTTGGGCCGCGGCGAGCTGGTCTGCCTGGTCGGTCCCTCGGGCTCGGGCAAGACGACGCTGCTCAAGTGCATCGCCGGGCTGCTGAACTCCACTTCCGGAGAGGTGCTCCTGGACGGGCAGAAGGTCACCGGCCCGCCGAAGAAGATGGCGGTGGTGTTCCAGGAATACGGCCGCTCCCTGTTCCCGTGGCTGCGCGTGGCGGAGAACGTCGAGCTGCCGCTGAAGAACGCCGGGGTTCCCAAGGAGGAACGCAAGCGCCTGGTTCAGGAAGCCTTGGAAGCGGTGGGCCTGGACCACGTGCCCAAGTCCTATCCGTGGCAGCTCTCCGGCGGCATGCAGCAGCGCGTGGCGATCGCCCGGGCGGTGGCCTACCAGCCGGAGGTGCTTTTGATGGACGAGCCGTTCGCGGCCGTGGACGCGCAGACCCGTGCGGACCTGGAGGACTTGATCCGCAGCGTCTGGAAGAAGCTGGGGGTGACGGTCCTGTTTGTCACCCACGACATCGACGAGTCGATCTACCTGGGGGAGCGGGTGATCATCCTGTCCTCCTCGCCGACGATCGTGCAGGAGGACATCGTGATCGACCTGCCGGCCGAGCGGGACCAGCTGGAGACCCGGTCGCTGCCGCGGTTCACCGAGCTGCGCCACCACGTCTATGCGGAGATCCAGAAGGCCAAGCAGGGGCACCGCCCCGAGGAAGCCATCACCATGGTCGCCAAGTAGCAAGATCCGTACCCTCATTACCGGGACGCCGTGCGTCCGTCATCCCCGTAGCCGGGCGATGACGGGCGTACGGCGTCCTTTTGTGGCCCGCGCCTCGTCCGTCGAACCACGTACAAGTGGCCGCCGTTCCCATTCACGGGATCGGCGACCACTTTGCCGGCTGCTGGGGGCGCCTACTTCCCGTAGGAGGTGCGCCACCCGCCCTGGTATTCGGCCCGGGCCACGGTCGAGTACGGCACGGGGCTGACCACCACGCGGGCCTCGAACTGGCGGTGCGGCTCCACGGTGGTCTTCTTCGTCCCTCCGTCCGGCTCGCCCCACACCACACGCAGCTCGGTGCCCTCGGGGACATCCGGATCAACAATGGCCAGGGACAGCCCCCGGCGCTCGTTGGAGCTGTAGCCGGTGAACATGGACAGGCCCACGGTCTTGCCGTCGGCATCGATGACGCGGTCGTAGTTGGAGGAACCGTAGTTTGCCAGCGGCAGATCGAAGTACTTGTAGGGGACCTCGTCGAGGTCCAAGACGGAGGAAAGGATCGTGCCCAGGTCTTCGGCGTTCCAGGCGAGGGTGACCTTCTTGCGCTGGCTGGCCGGGTCGATCTTCTCCAGGGCCTCGCGGCCGATGAAGTCGTGGTCGAATTTCACGAAGGATCCGTAGCCCAGTTCCCAGGGCGTGTGATAGTAGTCCTCGATGTCAGTGGAATCGAAGCTTCCGGCCACGGCGTTGGTGGCCTCGTAGCTGTCGGCACCCAGCCATTCGCGGTAGGCGCGCAGCTCCTCACCGGTGTAGATCCCCGGCAGCGGCGAGGGGATCCACCCGGATTCCAGGGTGTTGGAGGGATAGGCCCGCGCACCGACCGGCACCATGCCGAATTCCGCCCCCGCGTCCAGCACTGCCGCGCGGATCGTGTCGTAGGATTCGTACGGTCCCCAGATTTCCAGACCCGGTGCCCCTGCCATGCCGTGGCGCAGGGTGCGCACCTTCTGGCCGGCGATGGTCATGGTGTCCATGGAGAAGAAGCGCTGCTGTTCCAGCGGTTCGCCATTGAGCTTCTCGATGATGTTCCAGGCCTGTGGCCCCTGGATCTGGAAGCGCCAGTATTTGCGCTGCACCGGCTTGCCCATGGGGCGGGAGGGGGAGCGGCGATCCACTTCGATCTGTACGTCGTACCCGCCTGTTTCCGCCTGGAAGAGCAGCCAGTTGGCGGCAGGTGCCCGACCCACGTACACGTATTCGTCCTGTTCCTCGTGGAAGAGGATGCCGTCGCCGATGACGTGGCCGGCCGGTGTGGTGGGGACATACTGCTTGGCGCGGTTCACCGGGAAGACCGCCACGCTGTTGATGGCGGTGTCGGAGATCAGCTTCAGGGCGTCGGGGCCCTTGATGAAGAGGTTGTCCATGTGGTGGGTCTGGTCGTAGAGCACTGCGGTTTCCCGCCAGGCACGCTGCTCGCTGCGCCAGTTGGAGAATTCCGGGGCCACCACCGGATAGACGTAGGCCCCGAGCTGGGAATTGCGCAGCAGTTCGGCGGTGTTGCCAGCCGCATCCAGGACTTCCTGGAGGTTCTTGGGTGACATGCGAGAAGGCTTCCTTTCCTTGGGGAGCGGTGCCCTTTTTTCGCCGGGCCCGCACTGGAACACGAAGGAGCGGCGTATCTGCCGCTACCCCGACCATAGGCCAACGGACTCACTAAGTCGATAGTTACTTTTCGGAAAACCAAACCCCACGCGGCCTTGCCGCGGACCCCAGGATGCCGTGAAGTTGCGCGCCCAAGTATTTGGTCCCGTCGATATGCCCCAAAGCACTATCGGAATAGGTAGTATGCGACGTACATCACTTTTCTTTCGGGGGGTGACCCCGGGAATCCTGGAGACCAGCATGAAGAGAATCAAAGGGGCGTTGGCCCTGCTCGCGGCACTGAGCTTGGCGGCCTGCGGGAGCGGATCGCCGTCGACCGGCCCGGTCGAATCGTCCACAGAAGGCGCATCCGGCAGCGGCGCCGCCACGGGACTGGAAAAGGTCGAGGTCGGCGTGATCCCGATCGTGGACGTCGCCCCGATCTACTTGGGCGTCAAGGAGGGGCTCTTCGAAAAGGAGGGCCTGGACGTCAAGCTGACGCTGGCCCAGGGAGGGGCGGCCATCGTCCCGGCCATCATGAGCAAGCAGATGGACTTCGGGTTCTCGAACGTCACCTCCATGATCGTGGCACGCTCAAAGAGCCTGCCCCTGAAGATGGTGGCACCCGGGGGCAGCTCCACCGGCGACACCAAGGCGGACTTCGCCTCGGTGATGACCAAGCCGGACAGCGGCATCAAGGACATCAAGGACCTGGTCGGCAAGAAGGTCGCCGTAAACACCCTGAACAACATCTCGGACTCAACCATCAGCGAGGCGGTGAAGCTCGCCGGCGGGGACTACAAGCAGGTCCACTTCGTGGAAATGGGCTTCCCCGACATGGCGGCCCAGCTCGCTGCCGGCAACGTCGATGCAATGGCGGCCGTCGAACCGTTCGTGACCATCTCCGAGGCAGACGGCAATGTTCCGATCTTCTCCAACTACGCCGAACCGGTCGATGACCTGACCGTCGCCGTCTACTTCACGTCGGATGAATACATCAAGGAAAATCCCGAAACGGCGGCCAAGTTTGCCCGTGCCATGAAGGCCTCGCAGAAGTTCGCCGACGAGAACCCCGACAAGGCCAAGGCCGTCCTGCCGGACTACACCTCGCTGGAGCCGGATGTCATCGAGAAGCTGACGATGCCGAGGTACTACACCGAGGTCAACGAGGCCTCCATCGAGAAGATTGCCGAGATCTCGCTGGACCGCGGACTCATTGAAAAGATTCCGGACCTCACGGCGCTGCTGCCGTCAAAGTAGCTCCTACCAAGCATGAAGTCGGCGGCCTGCCGGGAACGGTTTCCCGGCAGGCCGCCGTCGGTTCTGCATGCTCCTGGTCCCCGTCTCAGAGGTGCGTCGCAACCCAGTCCGCGGTGGTCTTGATGCCGCCGAAGGTGTAGAAGTGCAGCTTGATCTCCCCATGGCGTGCCGGGTCGTAGTCCCGGGCCAGGTCGGCAACGAAGCGCTCGGGCCCGGCGGTCCCGAGCAGGTTCCCCAGGGAAAATCCGTAGCGCTTGGCGATCCCGGCGGAGGAAGCGACTCCGAACCGTCGGGCATAGCCCAGCAGTCGCTTGATGCCAGCCGGACCGGGTACCCCGATCCGCACCGGCAACGTGATGCCGCGCTCACGCAACGTGGTTAGCCAGTCCAGGACCGGGACGGTGTCGAACCCGAACTGGGTGATGATTTCGCCCTCGAATCCCCTCTCCCGAAGGGCGGCACTCTTGGCCTCGAGGGCCGACCAGAGTGCGTCGGCCTCGATTTCGGAATGGCCGTCGGGATAGCCGGCGATCGACACCGCGTTCACTCCGAAGGCCTCGAGCCGCCCGGAGGTGATCAGCGACAGCGAATCGGGGAAAGGGCCCATGGGTTCGGTCGGGTCGCCGCCGACGGCGAAGACGTGGCTTCCGGACCCGACCTGCACCAGCGCCTCAAGGAAGCCGTCGAGCTCGCCGGTGGATGCCAGCCTGCGCGCCGAAATGTGCGGCACTGGATGCAGTCCGGCTTCTTTGACGGCTGCCGCCGCGGCCACCCGCATCGACACATCCTCGTTGCCCAGGAAAGTGACGTTGACGGGGGTTCCGGGCGGCAGGGACGGGGCTGCTGCTTGGAGTGCGGGGATGTCCTTGCCCGTCATTTCCAGGGAGAATCCGTTCAGCAAGCCCCCGGAGGTGGTGCCGGGATGATCCGTTGTCATCGGTGGTGCCCCTTTCGTGCCCCGTGGGGCAGATCGGCATCATTGCCTATCCCCATAGGTATATCCCGGATGCACGATGGTGTCCATGGCCAGGGGGAGGGTCGGTCATTCCTTGGGAATGACCACCTCGCCCTCGAGTCCGTCCGGGTCCCGGAAGAACATACTGAGCACGGAACCGAAGTCGTTGATTCTCCCGTCTCCCGCTCCGGAGGCGATGAGCCGGTTGCGGATGGTCTCGAAGGCCGGCCGGGAGGCGGCTGCAAGGCCGAGGTGGTCGATGCGTCCGCGGCCCCACATCGGGGTCTGCCGTCGTGCCTCGGCGTTCCCGTCGATCACGAAGACATTGAGTTCCGTGCCCGGCCCGATCCTGATGTTTGTCATGGTCTCGCCCGGGCCGTGGTTGCGGGTCGGTCCCACCTGCGCGTCGAAGACCTTTCGGTAGAACTCGCCCAGTTTTCCGACATCGTTTGAGATGATCGCGATGTGGTTGACCCCATCCAGCAACATGTTCCCATCCTCCGTCTTGCCATGGCACGCTCGAGTGCCTTCCATGCCATTGAGCTACAGGTTCCGGGAGTTTACAAGGGCGGCCCAGCGGTGGCCGGCTCGGGGCGAATGGGGCTGGCGGTCAGCCGTTGAGCCGGTCGATGAGCTTGAGTCCGCGCCGGGCCCAGGCGATTTCTGCCTCCGCCTGGGACATGAGCCCCTCGTAGGTGTAGATCTTGTAGGCGCTGGTCTTTTCGCGGTCGGCCTCCGGGGTGTTGGCCAGGCGCCGGTTGAGCATGGCGCTGGAGCCATCCTCGATTTCCCTGACCTTTTCGCGCCATTGGCCCAGAAGCCCCGTGTGGTGTTCGATGTGGGCGCGCAACTGCTCCCGGGCGGCATCCGGATCCGCCCATTCCAGATAGGCGGCCTTGAGGTGTGCGGGGTCGCGGGTGCGGGCGTATTCCAGCGGGGTGTTCATCCAGTTCCTGAATGCAGCCTTGCCCGCCTCGGTCACGTGGTACTGGCGCTTCTTGCCACGCGGGCCCCAGGGGATTTCCTCGCCTTCGAGCAGGCCCTCGGACTCCATGCGCCTGAGCTCCGGATAGATCTGCGAGTCGGGGGCGTGCCACACGTGACCGACCGAGGACTCGAACTGCTTGTGCAGGTCGTATCCGGTCATCGGCTCGACAACGAGCAGGGCGAACAATGCGTTACGGAGACTCATAGCAACTTTCGGCGGTCACGGGTGTTGCAAATCACTATATCCGCAGTTAGTCTATGACCAACACCACTAACTATGTCGATAGGTAGTTTTGCTGCCGTATCGAAAGGAAAACCCCATGACCGTCGTCGCCACGACAAGCTCCACCACCAACAAGGTCCTGCCCCACCCGCTGAACGCCTGGTACGTGGCCGGCTGGGACCACGAGGTCACCCGCAAGCCGATGTCCCGCCGCATTGCCAACCGGCCCGTGGCCCTCTACCGCACCGAGGACGGCAGGGCCGTCGCGCTGGCGGATGCCTGCTGGCACCGGCTGGCACCGCTGTCCATGGGCAAGACCATGGAAAAGGACACCATCCAGTGCCCGTACCACGGCATCATCTACAACTCGGCCGGCCGCTGCGTCTCCATGCCGGCGCAGGAAACCATCAACCCGTCCGCCACCGTCCCCTCGTTCCCCGTCGTGGAGCGCTACCGCTATGTGTGGATCTGGATGGGCGACCCGACGCTGGCCGACCCGGACCTGGTGCCGGACATGCACCAGATGACGTCCGACGAGTGGGCTGGAGACGGGCTGACCATCCACGCGGCCTGCAACTTCCAGCTGGTGCTGGACAACCTCATGGACCTGACCCACGAGGAGTTCGTCCATTCCTCCACGATCGGCCAGGAGGAACTCAGCGAGTCCGACTTTGTCACCGTGCGCGAGGGCAACAAGGTGACCGTCACGCGCTGGATGCACAACATCGACGCCCCGCCGTTTTGGCTCAAGAACATGCGTGACAAGTTCCCCGGTTTCGAAGGCAAGGTCGACCGCTGGCAGATCATCAACTTCGAGGCGCCCTCCACCATCAGCATCGACGTGGGCGTGGCCAAGGCCGGCACCGGTGCACCGGAAGGCGACCGCAGCCAGGGTGTCAACGGCTTCGTAATGAACACCATCACCCCGGAAACCGACAGGTCCTCCCACTATTTCTGGGCCTTCATGCGCAACTACTGCCTGGACAGCCAGCTGATCACCACCCAGCTGCGCGACGGCGTGCACGGGGTCTTTGGCGAGGACGAGGAAATGCTCATGGCCCAGCAGGCAGCCATCGACGCCAACCCGGACTACGAGTTTTACAACCTGAACATCGACTCGGGCGGCATGTGGGTGCGCCGCATCCTCGAAGCGATGCTGGCCGCCGAGGGACGCCTGGCCACCTCCGCCTAAGGCGGAGACGGACAGCGAAGGATACGGACAAGGACCATGGCAGCAACCAACATTGAAACCTGGCAATCGGCAACCGTCGAACAGGTGGTTCCGGTCGCCGACGGCATTGCACGCATCGTGCTCATACCCTCCCTGCCGCTCAAGGCCGAGCCGGGATCGCACGTGGACCTCATGGTCGAAATCAACGGGGAACAGGCAAAACGCTCCTACTCGGTGGTGGAATCGAACCACGACGGGACCCGGCTGGTGATCAGCGTGATGAAGGCGCCGCTCTCGCGGGGAGGCTCGATCTTCATGCACTCACTCGTTCCGGGGCAGCGACTTGAAATCACCCAGCCGCTGCAGAACTTCCCGCTGCGCGTCGGCGCCCGGCGCTACATCCTGCTCGCCGGAGGCATCGGCATCACCGCGATCGCCAACATGGCAGCGGTGCTCAAACGGCTGAAGGCCGACTACACGCTGGTGTACGTCGGACGCAGCCGCAGCGCCATGGCGTACCTGGAAGAACTGTCCGAACTGCACGGCGAGCGGCTCGAGGTGCACGTCGATGACGAGGGCAGCTCGCTGAAGGTCCCCGCGGTGGTGTGCCGCGCCGACGCGGACACCGAGCTGTACATGTGCGGGCCCATCCGGCTGATGGACGCGGTGCGCCGCACCTGGGTGGAGCGCGAGCTGGATTTGCCCAACCTTCGTTACGAGACCTTCGGCAACAGCGGCTGGTACGACCCCGAGGAATTCATCGTCAGGGTTCCCAAGCTCAACCTGGAGGTCACGGTCCCGCAGGGCCGCTCCATGCTCGAGGCCCTCGAGGACGCGGGCGCGGAGATAATGTTCGACTGCCGCAAGGGAGAATGCGGGCTCTGCGAGGTCCGCATCACCGAGGTCTCCGGTGCCATCGACCACCGCGACGTGTTCTATTCCGAGCGCCAGCAGCGCCAGGGCACGAAGATGAACTGCTGCGTCTCGCGCGCCGTCACTTCGGCCACTGGCGCCAAGACCGACGCCGCCCATGCCGGGCCCGCCGTCATCACCATCGAACCAAACTAGCCACAAACCGCATTTGACAGGTCTCCCGAGGGTTCCGACAAGGGACCCTCGGGAGATCTGTCGCGCCCATAAGCGGAAGCCCCACCCACGTCACAAGCGACTTTGAGTTCCGGGAGCTGGTGGAATTGCTTGATATCTTCAAGATGTCTCAAAGTGAGACGCAAAGTAGGCGAGACCGCGAATAGGTTTGTGTCACACATCACTCGCATGTACTGAGGCGCGACCCCAGGATCGGGACCGACTACATTTCAAGGCGGCTGTTTATGACACCTATGACCAATCAGGAAACCGCGGTATCCGCATTCTGGGACACGGAATTCGTGCCTATGCGTGACGGCATCAGGCTGCGTACCGAAACCTACCGTGCCACCGGCAACGCGCCGACTCCGGTCCTCTTCATGAGAACGCCCTACAGTGAGCCCATGCAGCGCAATGCCCCCATCAGGACGGCCTTGGAAGCAGGGTTCTCCGTCGTGATCCAGTACTGCCGAGGGTCATTCGGGTCCGAGGGGGAGCTCGTGGCCTTCGAAAATGAGAAGCCGGACGGGCTTGATTCGCTTGCTTGGCTACGGTCGCGGGAATGGTGCGACGGGAACGTCGTCATGTTGGGACAGTCCTACTTGGGCATGACCCAGAACGCAATCGCCGGTTCTATGCCTGGGGGGCTGGCCGGCATGGTCCAGATGGTGACCACACACAACTACCGCGATGGCCTTGCCTACCAGCAGGGTGCCTTCCAGCTGGGCCAGGGGCTCGGCTGGCACGTGCTGAAGGTAGCCCAGACGCTTGCCGATCAGCCCACCTCCAACCCTGAGGAGAAAGCCCGGCTCGTTCAGGCATTCAGAAGTCTTGCCGGGAACCTCAACGAAGCATACCGCGTGCTGCCATCGAGCAACCTGCCAGCCATCAACGAGGTGCTCCCTACTTGGAGGAAATGGGTGGAGAACGAAACGAATCAGGACTACTGGAGTTCCTTCAGCTTCACCGATGAACGGGTAAAGACCAACGTACCGGTGCTCCACATCGGAGGGTGGTACGACCTTTTCCTCTCGGGCACGTTGGATAACTACACTACGATCAGCACTGCCGCCGAGAATGTTTCCATCAGGGCATCACAACATCTGATAATCGGCCCGTGGACCCACACTGACCAGACAGGGAACGCCGGGGAAATGTTCTATCCGGCAGGAAACGCAGCTGTCTTCGGACTGGAACGGCAACAAATCGGATTCCTCAGGTCCGCGGTGGAACGAGAAGCCTCCAGCCTTCCGCCAGTGCAGCTGTTTGTTATGGGTGCGAATATCTGGCGTTCCGAACAGGAATGGCCGCTTGCGCGCACGCAATGGCAGGACTGGAACTTCACGCCAGAATCCCAGCTGTTGCCCCCCGGGTCCCAAGTGGGTGAAGGCATCCTTGAGTTCACCACTGATCCGCTTGACCCGGTTCCGACAGTGGGAGGCCGGACCCTCATGCAGGGAGGGATCGATGGTGGTATGCACTACCAGCCCGGCACCCGCGATCAACGGATCCTTGACGGGCGCGCGGACATACTCAGGTTCGTTTCGGAACCGTTGGAATCAGACCTTGAAGTCACCGGACCCGTCAGTGCCACGCTCACGGTCTCCACGAGCGCCAAGGATGCGGATTTCACTGTTCGCCTCATCGATGAGCGCCCCGATGGAAGGGCCCTGGGCGTCGCCGATGGCATCCTGCGCCTGCGTTACCGAAACGGGATGAACCACCCAAGCCCGGTTGAGCCCGGGAAGGAATATCAAATCACAGTTTCCCTCGTGGCTACGAGCCAGCTGTTTGCCAAGGGGCACCGAATCCGCATTGACATCGCGGGTTCCAACTTCCCCTGCTATGACAGAAATCTTGGGACGGGGCGACCCATCGCCGAGAACACAGCCGGGGATATCCGGGAATTTTCCCAGAGCCTGCACTTCGGGCCGGAAAAAACCATGCACTTGAGCCTGCCGGTCATCCCTTGTACGGACTGACCTGAAATCCTCCAACCAGCAGAAACAAATCTCCCAGCATAAATCCCGCATGGCACAGAAGCCCTGCAACTTCAACGAAAGTGATTCGCCTTGAGAACACGACACATGCTTTTCGCTGCCTTGGCAGCAGGTTCATTGGTGTTGGCCGGATGCGCGGGAACGCCCACCGGCAACGCAGGGGAGCCAGCTCCCGGTGCCGAAGCAGCCACTCTCGCCGCGGTTCCGGGGTTCGACCCGGCGACCAAGACTATTACCGTTGGCACCATGATTCCAACCTCGGGGGTCTGGGAAGCCGCAGTGGCCAATATCGACGGTGCCGAGGCGTATTTCCACCGAGTTACACAACCCGGCGCACCCTTGGACGGATACAAAGTCGTCGTCAAGAACGTTGACACCGAATACAACCCCTCCGTTGCCGTCCCGCTTTACGGGCAGCTACAGAACGAAGTCCTAATGGTCAACCAGCTCTTGGGCACCGCAATTGCCAAGGCCCTGTTGCCACAGATCAAGGCCGACAACATGTTGGCGGTGCTCAACGCAAATGACGAGGACACCTTCAAGGACCCGAACTTCCTGACGTTCGGACCGTTCTACGGGGTGTACCACGCTGCTGCGGTGCAGTATCTGGCGGAGGAAGGGGAAATGCAGGGGGCACGCTTCTGCGCCCTGCTCCAGGACGACGATTTCGGGACCAAGGTTGAGGAAGGCTTCACCTTTGCCACGGAAGAACTGAGCCTGGACCGCGGAGTTTCCGTGCGCTACCCCACGGGACACTCTGATTTCACTCCGCAGATCGCCCGGCTACAGAACGACGGCTGCGAGGTCGTGGACCTGGGTGGTGCCGGTGCGGTGGTGCAGAACGCGGCAACCCGCGCAGTTCAGCTGAACTTCAMTGCCACGTGGCTAGCCGGTAACACTGCTTACAACGACACCCTGGCGACCGGTCCGGCCGCCGACTACATCAAGAAGAACGTGAAGTTCCTCGTGACCGGAACCGAATGGGGCGATGAAACGGTCCTCGGCCAGAAGATGCTTGAAGAGGATCTTGCCGCCACGCTGCCCAACGCCAAGCCCGTTGCCAACGCCTACCAAACGGGGTATGCGGCAGCCATCGTGACCTCGGCCGTGATCGAAAAAGGCATTGCCGATGGCGACCTTTCACGCGAACACCTGCTCGAAGTGGCCCAGTCCCTGGGATCCCACGACGACTTCGGGCTGATGGGTGGCAAGTTCGTATACGGAGACTCCCCGGCCGACCGTCGGCCGAGCACCAGCATTTCCGTTTTCAGTGTCAGCCAGGATGCGCCGACGGGACTCAAGCTGGAGAAGTTCGGCTTCGAATCGGACGTTGCGGTCAATTACAGCGAAAAGATTGTCGCAGCCAGCAACAACTGATCGGATGAGGGGCCGCCCTGGGCGGCCCCTCACGCGACTTGCGGAAAGGGTCACATGAAAATCAATAGACTCACGGGACGGGCATCGCCGGACCGCGCTTCGACTGCCAAGGTGCTTTCGGTCGAGGATCTCTCCATCGCCTACAGCGGCGGTGCCATCAGGGCGCTGGAAAACGTCAGCCTGGACGTTCATGAAGGTGAAATCGTTGCTTTGTTGGGCGTCAACGGGGCAGGGAAGAGCACATTGCTTCGCTCGGTGGCCGGCCAACTGGATGCCTTCGGCGGAAGCGTCACCGGCGGATCCATAGCGTTGCTGGGTCAACGCGTCGACAAGGAAACCCAGTGGTCGCGGATTAAGCGGGGTCTGTCTATTTCGATGGAGGGCCGCCGGGTCTTCGCCAATATGTCCGTAGATGACAACCTGCGCGCCGGTGCCCACACCCAGCGCAGGGAAGCAGCAGCCAACGCACGGAAGGAAGTTATGGAGTTGTTCCCCGTGCTCGAACGCAAGAAGGACCTGCATGCAGGGCTCCTTTCCGGCGGTGAACAGCAGATGCTGGCTGTCGGACGGGCGCTAATGCAATCTCCAAGGCTGCTACTCCTGGATGAACCGTCTTTGGGGTTGGCCCCGCTGATCGTCAGTCAGATCAGGGACATCATCGTCGAAATCAATCGGCGTGGATGTAGCGTGCTGCTCATTGAACAAAACGCGGCGATCGCCCTCTCCATTGCGGACTATGCATACGCCCTAGACAGCCACAGGATCGCCCATGCCGGGACGGCCGCCCAGCTGCTGGCCGATGATTCCCTGAACAACCTGTATCTGGGAAAGAGCGATCAAGCACCACAGGATCCTGGAAAGGAGCCCGCCCATGTTGAAGGTTGAATCCCTAAGCCTGCGTTATGGGGGAGTATCGGCTCTGAAAGACATTAATTTCGACGTTGATGAGGGCGAACTGTTCTCGATCCTGGGCCCCAACGGCGCAGGTAAGACCTCGCTGTTCAACTGCCTGAGCGGGCTTGCCAAATCGGAGGGTAGCATCGCCTTCGAGGGGCGATCCCTGGCCGGGTTGAAACCACACCAGATTGCCGGGCGTGGGATCGGCCGGACTTTCCAGAACCTCGGGCTCTTCGGGTCAATGACCGTGGCGGAAAACATCTTGGTGGGAAGCCACCGGCAGATCCGAGGCGGCGCGCTCTCGGCAGCGCTGGCCTGGCCCTCCACCATGCGGGCAGAACTGGCCGCGCGTATACGTGCCGACGAGCTCATGGAGCTGATGGACCTGACCTATTGGCGGGACTATGTGGTGTCAACGCTGCCCTATGGAACCCGTAAACGCGTCGAGCTGGCCAAGGCAGTTGCCTCATACCCGAGGCTGATGCTTCTCGACGAGCCAGTAGCCGGCATGAACAAGGAAGAAACCGGGGATTTCATCCGGTACGTGTTACAGGTGAAGGAAGAGCTCAACCTGACCATCGTCCTGATCGAGCACGACGTACACATGGTCATGAGCATCTCCGACCGGATCCTTGCGCTCGATTTCGGCGAGGTCATCGGGCTCGGAACGCCAGCAGAGATCCAACGCAACAGTCGGGTCATCGAGGCCTACCTAGGGACGTCGGACAACGTGAACCAGTCTGAGCAGGAACAAGCGGAAAAGGTGGCAGCAAGTGAATAGTTTCATCCAGTTGACGGTATCCGGGGTTTCCCTGGGCGTCATCTATGCGCTGGTGGCCATCGGTTTTGCCGTGCTTCTGAAGGCCACCGGGCACTTCAACATGCTGCCAGGGGCCATCGTCGTCCTGGGTGCTTACCTGACCTACCAGCTCCATATGGGTATGAGGTTGCCGTTCCTGGCCGCGGTGATCGGCGCAATCATCATCTCCGCGGGATTGGGCCTGCTTGCCGAAAGGTTTCTATTTTCTCGGCTGAGCGGCAAGGGGCACAAATCGATCGAGCATATGGCGGTGTTGCTGCTGAGCCTGGGCCTGATCTCCGTCGTCCAGGCCCTGATAATCAGTTTCTGGGGCTCGTCGACGAGGCTCATTGGTGACCCATGGGGCCTGGCAGTGGTTCGGTTCGGGGAGATATCCGTCGCGCAGCGGGACATCTGGGCTCTTATCTTGAGCATGGCACTCCTGTCCGTGTTCTACTACATCATCCAGCACACCAAATCCGGCGTGGCCATGAGGGCCATTGCCAGCGATACCGGTGCTGCGAGAGCGCAGGGTATCAACCCCCATATCATTGCTGCGGTGGCCTGGGTCATGACGGCCTCCGCCGCGGTTCTGGCCGGCATGGTCCTGGCCACGGAGATCGGCGGAGGGCTGGTCCCGACCCTCGACGCGGTGGCTTTCACCGCGCTTCCGGCGCTGATTCTCGGAGGGTTGGGTTCTTTGCCCGGCTGCATCTACGGCGGGTTGGTCCTAGGCCTAGTTCAGACCTATGCCTCGGGCTATGCGCCGGACAGCCTCGGGCAGGGATTCGCCTCGGCCTTGCCCTGGATAATCCTGATCGTGATCCTCGTGGTCAAACCCGGCGGATTCGCCAAGACATTCGAAACCCGGAAGGCATAGGCCATGACGACTACTACGATGCCACAGGCATCCCGTACGGGAGCCCATGGAAAGGATCGGGGGCCCTCTCCAGAGTCGACTGGCAGGGCTCGTTCCTCGATTAGATTGTTCAGGACCCGTGCGCACTTGGCATGGTTCGTCGCGGCAGTGGCCGCAGTGGTGCTGATTCCGCTGACCGTCTCAAACCCGTTCGTGATTTCCCTAGGAGTCACCATCGGCATTTATGCCGTGGCTGTTGTTGGCCTGAACGTTCTAACCGGTTACACGGGGATCATTTCCCTCTCGCATAGCGTGTTCATCGGGGTCGGCGCCTTCGCCGGTATTGGACTTGGCGCGCTGCTGGAGTTACCGCTGGTGATCTGGCTTCCGGGTTGTGTCGTAGTGAGCGCAATGGTGGCAGCTGCCATCGCGCCGCTGACCCTGCGGCTCAAGGGTGTGTTCCAGGTAATCCTGAGCTTGGGCATGATCTTCATCGGGCACTACGTTTTCGTGAACCTGCCGGCCCTCACCGGTGGAAACTCAGGAATCTCGGGTTCTCCTAAATTGTCGGTGGGTTTCCTTGATTTCGGGGCACCGGTTCTATTCGGGATGAAATATTCGTATAACGCAGGGCTTTTCATCCTCGTATGGATCATGCTCATCGTCAGCATGGTCGTCGTGGCGAACATGTTGAAGAGCAAATTCGGGCGGTCGATGGTCGCGGTGCGGGAAGACGAGACCGCGGCCCAGCTTGCAGGCATCAACACCAGTGCGGTTAAGGTCAAGGCGTTCATCCTGGCCGGAGCCTTCGGGGGGCTTGCTGGTGGCCTTCTGTTGGCGCAGCTGCGCTACGTGAATGCCGAACAGTTCGGCATCAACATGGGCTTGGAGCTGCTGATCATCACGGTTGTCGGAGGGCTCGGCGCCGCGTGGGGGCCGATTCTGGGAGCGGCGGTCATAGCTAGCATCCCGGTGCTGGCTGCCCAGTACGGGCAGCTGCTGCCCTTCCTTAAGGCGGACAACGACACGGCGTCCTTTGGTATTCCGGTGGGACAGGTTGGACTGTTGGCTTATGGACTCGCGTTGGTCCTGGTGATGGTCTTCGAGCCGCGAGGCCTTTCCCATTTGATGAAATCAGTGGCATCTGCCGTGAAACGGAAGCGACGGAAGGTGCCCCAAGCAGGATGATCCTGCAGGGCGCGCATCAGCCCTCCAATCGCCTGGTGTGAGGGGCCGGCGTTGGTCTACGCGAAAGCGGGATAGACGCCGGTCCGCCGGCGTTTAACTGGGCAGCCGAGCTCGCCACTGCCCGCATTTGATGACCAGGTCTTGACAGTCTCAAAATGAGACACTTTCATCTTTGAACCGTCGATAGTGTGATAACAATTACACCGATGGCAGGTGTAGGAATCCACGTAGAAGAATTTCACCGGAGGGACGAACAATGCTGAATGTAGGAATCAACCTTGGTTTTGGAAAATTGGATGAAAGCCTGTCTGACGAAGAGATGTACCACGCAGAGGTGGATCTGGCTGTCCGCGCGGAGGCTCTGGGCTATGACAGTGTATGGGCCGTCGAGCACCACTTCAGTGACTACTCCATGTGCCCAGATAATCTTCTGGTCCTGGCGAACATCGCGGGCCAGACGGAAACCATCGGGCTTGGCACCGGTGCCGTCATCGTCCCCTGGAACTCACCGCTCCGAGTAGCCGAGAAGGCTCTCATGGTCGATACCCTGTCCAAGGGACGCTTGCTTCTGGGCGTGGGCCGTGGGCTGTCCCGCAAGGAATATGTGCCCTTCAACATCCCACTTGAGGAAACGCGCGAACGATTCGACGAAGCTTCCGCCATGATCTTCGAAGCCGTTGAAACCGGTGTGATCGAAGGGGACGGCCCCTTTTACAAGCAGCCCCGCGCCGAACTCCGGCCTGGCCCGCGTGCCTCCTTTGCCGACCGCCGCTACTGCGTCGCAGGATCGCCGGATTCCCTAGTCTCGGCAGTCAACTTGAAGGCGCGGCTGATGTCGTTCATCGTCCGCCCCGTGCCTGACCTCATGGGTAACTTCAATACCTACCGCGAGCTCTACGAGAAGACGCACGGAGAAGTCGCGCCGCCGATCTGCCTGAATGTAAATATGTACTGCCACGAAGACGACTCATTGGCCCAGGAGCGCCACTTCGAGTACATCTCGCGGTTCTTCCATTCGAACGTGGACCACTACGAGATGGCCGGCGACCACTTTGCCACAACCAAGGGCTACGAACGCTACGCGGATGGTGCTAGGCGGATCAAGGAAGCCGGGCTTCAGGGTGCGGCAGATAAGTACGCCGAAACCGCGTTGTGGGGTAACCCCGAGCGGATTCTGGGCCAGATCGAAGCCATCAGGGACGTACTGGGCGACTTCGAACTCATCATTGCCCCGTGTTTCGGAGGGATGCCCTACGATCAGGCACAGGAAAGCCTTGAACTGTTCTCTAGGGAAGTCCTCCCGAAAGCACGGGCCCTCAACGGGGACCGGGTCAGCGTCCAGGCATAATCCTGCCGCCGGCATCCGCCCGGAGCGGATGCCGGGCAGGCCTCACCAGCGGGCCGTGGATTCCGGTGGCAACGCCTCCGATCACATGAATGGAGTTCCAGAAGATGGACCAGTCGCAAAAGGCACCCCTGAACAGGGCGCCCCGGACAAACGCCCAGTGGGACCGCATTCAGGAGATCAAGCTCGAGGTGCTGCAGCAGGATCCGCTGGATCTGATGCCCGATCAGTTCCCGGAGATCAGGAGGGAAGTACTGATGTCCTGGAAACGTTCGATGCTTGCAGGAGTCGACGCCTGGGGCACCGAGATTCCCTTTGATGAAGGATTCTCTCCAACGAATCGGCTTGCCCGTATTGCCCAGCCGATCATGAATCGGCTAGAGGACCAGCTGTCGGACCTCAGTTCCTGGGGATTCCTGACAGATCGCGGATGCCGGCTCTTAACTTCGGTGGTGGGCGACGCCCCGGATATCAGAATGTCCCAGGGGACAAAACTGCGCCCGGGCTTGTGTTTCTCCGAAGAAGCGATCGGAACAAACGGCATCGGCCTCGCCCTTGAGGATCAGCGACCGCAGGTTGTTTCGGGCACGGAGCACTTCCGCATGGACACGGGCATCCTGACCACGACCGGGGTCAACATCAGGGATCCCTACACGCGCAGGTTCGTGGGAACTCTGGGTGTTCATTGCAGAAGGGAATACGGCTCAGGGGCCATCCTGCCGCTGGTCCTCGAAATCGGAAAGTCGATCGAGGCACAGCTCCTGGCCAGCCGGGCCGACGGCGAGAAAGTGTTTTTCGACCATTTCCTGCGTCTGCAGCGGCGAAGCCGTGGTGCGGTGATCGGGATTACCAAGGAGCTCTACCTAGTCAACGCCGGTGCCCAGAGAATCGTCCATGAAGCCGACGAAGGTATCCTTCGTCGGCTTGCCGAGGAAGCAAGCCTCAAATCGAGGTCGATTTCAGTGCAGCACAGACTGAGCTCGGGGGACTCGGTTCGTGTCATCGTGGAACCAATAGAACAGGCCCGCGGCGACTACGCCGCGGTCCTGCTGCTGGAACAAGGGACAAGACCGTTCTCCTCATCGGCCGGCGAGATGCGGCGCCTCCATTCCGAGCTGGCCCGCCCTGACTATCGGAGCCAGTTGGCCATGGCCCTGAAAACAGGTAAACCTGTCCTTGTGACAGGTGAACGGGGGACCGGAAAACAACAGCTGATCATGGAATTACTCGGGGAAAGCGAAAATGTAAGGGTCCTTCCCTGCCTCTCGGCCGCAAGCGATCCCGTGGCGTGGATGGCGGAGTTCGAGAGGGCTACGGGGACAGACAGAGGACGCGTCCTGTTGTGTCGCATCGACGAGTTGCCGCCAGCGATCGTGGATACGGTATCCGATTACGTGGAACGTGCCGCGGTTCCCGTCATCGCCACGGCGTCTGAAGGCTTTGCCGAGCAGGGTGCAACGCTCGTCCTGAGCGAGGTGTTCCAAATGCTGGTCAAGGTTCCCCCGTTGAGGGACCGCCCCGATGAATTCCCGGCCATTTGCCGGCGCATCCTCGACGAATTGGAAGCGGATGACGGTCGTAAATCAACCCTACCCACCAAGACCCTGGCGCATTTGGTCGCAAATGACTGGCCGGGCAACCTGCGACAGCTTCGCCAGGTGCTGGCAACCTCCAAAATCCGCTCCGTGGGCACGGCTATTCACCTGACGGACCTGCCCCAACGCTATGCGCGGGCAACTAGACAACTCGGTGAGATGGAACAAGTTGAACGCAAGACACTCATGATCGCCTTGCGGGAAGCCGAAGGCAACCGAAACCTGGTGGCCGAGCGCCTCGGTATTTCACGGGCCACGGTCTACCGAAAGCTCAAACGCTACGAACTGCACTAGGCGGGAACTGAGCGACGCGGCGGTGGAAAGTCATGGATCAAACATAACTAAGGAGAAAATTCGTGAAAAGGACTGTTGAATACCCAGGGCGGACAGCAGTGGTTACGGGTGGGGCATCTGGCATCGGCAAGGGTCTTGCGGCGTCCCTGAAGAAACGTGGCATGGACGTCGTCATCGCCGATATAGACCAGACCGCGTTGGATGCCACGGCCCTTGAGTTGGGTGTTGTGGCAATCCGGACTGACGTCACCGACGCGCAGAGCGTCCAGGCTCTGGCTGACAGGGTGCTGGAGCAATTTGGTGCGGTCCATGTCGTATGTAATAACGCTGGCGTTGGTCCGATGGCGCCCATCTCCGAACTCACTTTGGGCGACTGGAAATGGATGATCGACGTGAATCTCTTCGGTGTGATCCATGGAGTTAATTCGTTCCTTCCACTGCTCAAGCGAAACCACGATTGGGGACACATCATCAACACGTCGTCGATGTCGGTGCTGGCTCCCCCAAAGAATCTGGGGGCATACGTGGCAGCGAAAGCGGCTGTGTTCGGCATGACGGAGGTCCTCGCGCAGGAACTCGCCGCGGAGGGATCTGTGGTCGGGGCCACGGCGTTGGTCCCAGGACCGATCCGGAGCAATATCCAGAATAGCCTCCGCAACCGCCCCGCCAACGAAGAGGGTGCGCTTTTCGATGTGGATATTTCGGAGAACGGAAAGTCCTTCAGGTTCCTGGAACCGCACGATGTGGGGGAACTGGTCATTGACGCCATTGACAGAGGTCTAACCATGGCACCAACTCATCCGGAGTGGCTGGGGCAAGTCACCGAACGCCATCAGGACATACAGGCCGCTTTTTCCATCTAGTTTCTTGCAACATCCATAATACGACAATCCAAGGGGAATGCTCATGAGCAACGATTCAGCCATCGCAACAACTATCGTCGACCCTGACTTGGGAACGCGCGTTAGAAATGTCCACCGCAAGTACCCCACCGGGGTAACCGTTGTGACCACCTCTGTGGACGGGGTCCCGTTCGGGCTCGCCGTGAACGCGTTCTCCAGCATTTCGTTGGATCCGCCCCTAGTGCTGGTCTGCGTCAACGAGTCCTCAAAATCGTATCCGGCGGTTTTCGAAGCGGACCACTTGGGCATCAATATCTTAGCTGCCGACCAGACAGCCGTGGCCGGAACATTTGCGCGGTCCGGCGGGGACAAATTTGCTGACCTCGCCTGGCGGTCCTCGGCCGTCGGAGTCCCGATCCTGGACGGTGTGGCAGGCTACTTCGAACTCGAGATCAAGTACAAGATTCCCGCCTACACCCATACGATCTTCATTGGCGAGGTCGTGGAAGCCGGCCATAGCGATAAGGCGCCGCTGGTCTACCAAGACGGGCGGTTCTTTGACGGCGCCAGGCTCGAAGAAATCTAGCCGCCACCTTCCAAAAACCCACGACTACGACAAGGAACGGAAGCCATGAATTCCCAGCAAGCACCCATCGAAGAGGCCAACAAGGATCTTCTCCTGACCGCTTTGAGACACACCGGTCCCGAAGAAGCGCTCCAGGCGATGGACCGCTATTATTCCCTGGACTTCGTCAGGCACAGCGACAAAAAAGACTACGATCTGGACACGCTGAAGGAAGGAATTCGAAGTCTGTATGCCGGCTTCCCCGATCTCGCCAGGCATCAGTTTGGACTGCTTGCAGACGGTGATCGAGTAGCCTACCGGTGGGAAGCCGAAGGAACTCACCTGGGCGAGTACATGGGTGTCCGACCCACAGGAAAGCCCATCCGTGCGGCTGGCRTGGTGATGTGCAGGATCTCCGAAGGACTCATCGTCGAGGAATGGGGCTCTTGGAACAAGGTGGGCCTCCTCCATGACCTCGGCATCATTCCCATCGGACGTTGACAGGGGCAGGTAAGTTGAAAGATTTCAAGGGAAAGATCGCATTCATCACCGGAGGCGCCTCCGGCGCGGGCTTCGGTCAAGCGGAATTGTTCGGCGGCCTCGGCTGCCGAATCTTCATTGCCGATGTTCGACAGGACGCCTTGGAAGAGGCCCTGGGCCGGCTCCAGTCAAGCGGCATCGAGGCGCGCGGTACTGTCTTGGATATCTCCGATAGGGCCGCGTACACGCGTGCGGCGGACGAAGTTGAGGCGGTCTACGGTGGTCCGCCACAGCTGCTGTTCAACACCGCCGGCGTAAATAGCTTTGGGCCGCTGCATCAGGCCACGTATGAGGACTTCGATTGGATCATCGGAGTCAACCTACATGGGGTGATCAACGGCATGCAGACCTTCGTGCCGCGGATGATTTCCTCAGGTCAGGAGGGGCACATCGTGACCACCTCGTCGATGGCTTGTTTCGGGGGTAATGCGACCTCCGCCATCTACGCGATGACCAAGGCCGCAGTCTTTAACCTGATGGAAAGCTACGCGCAGACCATTCCCCAGCTCGGGATCGGAGTCTCGGTGCTGTGCCCCGCCAGTATCCGCAGCAATATCGCCGACGCCCAGCAGACTAGACCCGAGCACCTGGCCGCGAATTCGGGTTTCCGCAACGATGCGGCGTTCATCGAGCTGCAGCGCAACCTGTACGAAAACGGCATGGATCCGCTGGAACTGGCCGAGCACGTAAAACGGGCTATTGAGGAGGAGGAGCTGTACATTCTGCCTTTCCCGGAAACCAAGAACGGCGTGGAAACCTACTTCGGGAACATCATCGGTTCCTTCGTCGACATGGGCTCGGACCAGGCCGCCCAAAAGAGGGCCCAAGACTTTGACGAATACAGGCGCAAGGCTGCTGCGCTACAGCCGTAGTGGCCCCGCCTGTGACCGCCGGCGGGCCGTTCTTCCCTGATAGCAAGGGCAGAACGGCCCATTCAGGCAACGCTCAGTTCGACCGGGCACTCCAGGTGTCCGCAGTCGGCCAGATCCCATACCTGCCAGGCGAGAGGATGCCCTGGGGATCGATGGCATCTTTGATCTTCTGGCAGAACCGAATGTAGGCGTGGTTGTTGAAGTCCATCAGTTCAGCGACGTCATCCATCAGGTCCAAATGGGTTCGATACTCCGTGTATCCCAGCTTGGCAATTTCCGCGATCATTTCTCGGGCCACCGTATAGGCATGACGGGCGGCGGCAGGGTCCGTGCGCTGGAAATTGATGCTTGCCACGACGGCGCAAGTACGTTCGCCCGTGACCAGGATCCCGGCCTTGAAATTCAGTCCCATCCGTTCGTGGGTCATCTGCCTGATCACGTCCACCGTCGCTTGGACCTCGCTTCCGTTGAGTGGAACCAACGGGGACATCCCGATATGTGCAAAATTGTCATCTTTGTACTTGATGACATCTAAGTTTGGGACTCCGGCCAGGATCCGGTCGGAGATGGATTCCAGATTCTCGTATTCGTCCGGGGAATAGTAGCCACCAACCTCTGCCTTGGCTCCGGGAATTGCTTCCCATGCACGCTTGATGGCAGCCAGCTGGTAGTCGACGCCTGCCTGGTCGCCCCAGAGGGCGGTCCGGACGTACCATCTGCCCAGGCCGCTGGCGACGGCGATGCGGTCGATCTCCTGCTCGCTCATGATTCCTTCGGCAGCGGCCGCGATGACTTCCGGGAGGCCTGTCATGGTTGCGGCCATGACCGTGTTGTAGAGGCACGGTGCTCCGCGGAGCAGGTTTCGCAGTTTGAGCTCCCTTATGGCATCGATCGCCATTGGCAGGTCCTTCTCCGCGGCGATGGTCAAGGTCAAAGGTGCGAAGGTCTCGGGCTGCGGCATGAGCCWWWGGCTCATGCGGGTGACGATCCCGAAGTTCGACTGGACGAACAGCGGATCCAATGCGGGGCCGACGCCGCGTTTGTAGATATGAAACGCCGAGTTGCCGTCCATGGCCCCCAACCCGGTTCGGATCACGTCACCGTCAGCAAGAACCACTTCCATGCCACACGGCGCGTTGAAGTCCTGCCCGTAGGGAAGGTAAGTCACCCCGTTGTCCAACGAGTTTCCTATGACGCTGCCCCAACCGATGTCAGGGATGGAGAGCATAAGCCGTGAACCGCGTCGGCGTAGTTCKTCATAGAGGTCAAACCAGCGGACGCCGGGTTCCACGACGGCGTAGGCCAGTTCCTCATTGATTTCCAGGATCCGGTTCATGCGGCGGAGGCTTATATTGATCGAGCCTCCGACCCGGGGTGACGGACCGCCATAGCCGTTGTTCCTTCCCCTGCGAATGGGTCCAGACCGGGATCTTTTCCGCGTTGGCGAGCCTGAGGATCTCTTGCAACTGCTCGGTGTTTTTCGGCTGCACCGCAACGGAAGGGCTGTAGGTGTCATCGCCCTGGACCCAGTAGGGGTCCTTCAGTGGCCATTCCGGATCTGCTAGCTGTACCGGATCCGTGATGACGTTGTCGTCGCCAAGTATTTCGCGCAGGCGCGAAATGTGTTCTTCTTCCACCAGAGGACGACTGTTTGTCGATGACGATGGCATTCGGTTCGTGGGCATGGATRTCTCCTGAGCGGTTACCCGGCATGCCTAGGGCATGGTCGGGGTCCATTGGAGGGGACATGGTGCCTGTCCCCGTTATTGGTAGGGCGCCAAGTTTATCCACGCAGGGAACGATGCAGTGTCCTAGTTGCGGATGCCGAAAACTATCCCATGGATTTCCGGCATCCGGAAGAAACGTCCAGCCCCGCTGTCACGAGACTTCCATTGCTCTGGCAATGGCCCGCGAGGCAGCTTTGCATAGGGCCAAGGAAACATCGATGTCTGCTGCATCCGGTGGGATGACCAGTGACAAGGCCGCAATGACCTGGCGTGTGGATGGATCCCAGATGGGTGCTGCAAGGGCTGTCATTTCATCTTTCAACTGGCCGGAAGTCACGACGTGGCCTTGGGTCCGGATTTCTGCCAATTCGCGGCGTAACTGTTCCGGACCGATGCTCGCTAGACCAGTCGTTGTCGACACGGTGTGTTGGAGCAGTGATTCTTGGACTGCCGGACCGGCATATGCGGCGAGTACCCTGCCTGCGGCGGTTGCCAGACCGGACCCGGCATTTCTCTGCGGTCGGAAAATGAATCTGTGCCCTGTGACGCGTTCGACGAAGATGACATCGTCGGCTTCCAAAATGGCCAAGACTGATGGATAACCAGTGTTGGCGGAGAGGTCCTCCATGGAAGGTAAGCAGATTTCGCGTAAAAGCCGGCCCCTCGACGCCATGGAAGATACCTGTCGAAGCTTCGCCCCGATCATGTAGAGCCCCTCCGGTGTGCGGTCCAGCGCGCCCCAGGCCACTAGATCATTGGTTAATCGATGTGCGGTGCTTAGAGGAAGACCTGCGGCCCTTGCCATCTCGGACAGTTGAAGCCTCTCGTTTCCCGGGAGGAACGTATCCAAGAGGCTCAGCGCACGCAGCGTGACCGACCCGGTGCGAAGAGAGCCGTTTACCATGTTTGCCTTTCCTAGGCATGGGGAATGCCGGCTGGGTAGCAGAAGGGGACCGCAGCCGGGAGGAGTCGTGTTTCCGCGTGCGAGTCTCTCCAACCGTTTGCTTCAAATGAGGACAATGATATGGGATTCGCTGAGGCTCTGGTATCAATGTGTCGGTGTCGATGTCGGACCCGCTGGGGTATCGGTGGTCTACCAAGGTATTTTGCAGGAAGGTACCGGTCACGGCAGAGGTCGGATTCGATGATCCGTTGGCGCTGGAAAGATAGGCGTGCTTCGCCCTTTCGGCGGCCTTCAGTGGCATCGTAGCCGCGTACCGGCCGGTGCTTGAGCCACTCGGTCTGGCGCATCCGCACTTCTGGTCTTGCTGGCGCTGTAGGGGATCGAGCACCTGTCGATTAAGGGCACCAGCGCGTTATTACGCCTCTATCCAGTGACCCTGCCCCCTTAAACAAGCGGTTCAAGGCGCTGGGTTACGCGAGCCGGGCCGGGATTCGCAGGACGAGCGGGTGTTGGCCATCGCATTGACCTGCGACGGCCGGGACCTGAGTTCCCGGGCCGAAAAGATTCTCGTGAGGTGATGCGCCGGCTGGGCGTGGACCGCTAGGAGTTCATCTCGCTGCAACGTTCGATGGACAGGGTGATCGCCGACGCCGACGCGGCTCACCGACTCCGTGTCAGGGGAAGCGTAGTCAGACCGATGTGCTTTAGAGAAGTTACGTTGGACAGATCGTCAGGATCCCTGGATTGTCGGGGATCCTGACGATTTTGGTTCCGGTTCTCTGGCTACTTTCTGTGGGATTTGGTGTGGTGGTCGATGAGGTCCATGGCGCATTGTTGCCGGGGCGTCGGCAGGGACAACAGTTCGAAGGTCTTCTCGGTGCCCGGGACACTGTTGGTGTTCCGGGGCCGGGTTCCCATGTGGGTGAGCAGGTCCTGGTAGCTGGTGGCGGTGGTTCCGTCGGTGAACGTCAACGGTGCCTAGGCGGTGCGTGGGTGCCAGGTCAGGTTAGCGGCGAGCATGCAGGGGAACACGTGGGATTTGGTGCGGTCCTCGGTGTAGTGGCGAATGGGGCGGATGCCCAAATCCCGGGTCTTGAGGGTCTTGAAGATCTTCTCCACGTTGGCCAGGGACTTGCAGGTCCGCACCGCCTCGGGGGCGTCCATGGTGTCGTGCGGGACGTTGGTGCGGATGACGAAGATGCCGTACAGGTCCGCTTCGCGTTTGATGGATTCTTGGTTGCGTTCATAGGTGAATTTTTCGCCGGTGATGACCAGGTTGAAGTGCTTGGCCATGTTGTATTTGCCGACGATCTTCCCGACTTTTACCCCAATCTTTCCGGCGTCCTTGAGCCTTCCGGATGCCACCGCTTTCTTGATGGTTTCGAGCTTCTCTTCGGTCGCTTCGAGCAAGCTGGTGCGCTTGTGTGTGCGCTTGACGGCCAGTGCCGGGTTTTGGGTGTCAAAGGCATCCAGGATCCGCACGAGGCGGTCGAGTATCGAGTCTCCGCTCGGTGAATTGGCCCTGGGCCACTATAGAACAGTCGCCACCGGCCGAGCTCGCTGTCGGACAGTCATAGCGGCTGGTACGACCCGGACGAATTTCTTGTCAGGGTCTCGAACCTGGATCTCGAGGTCACGGTCCCACAGGTCCGCTCCATGCTCGAGGCCCTCGAAGATGCCGGGGCCGAGCTGATGTTCGACTGCTGCAAGGGCGAATGCGGGCTCTGCGAGGTGCGCATCACCGAGCTGTCGGGAACCAACGACCACCGCGACGTGTTCTATTCCGAGCGTCAGCAGCGGCTGGCGACCAAGATGAACCGCTGCATCTCGCGCGCCGTCGCCTCCGCCACCGGTGCCAAATCAGATGCTGCCCATGCCAGGCCCGCGATCATCACCATCGAACCGAACTAGACTCAATCCCGCCAGCAAGGCGGCCTCAGGATTCCCGCTGGAGCCTGAGGATGTATTGCCGTGCGCCGAGGCATGCCGAACTACGAAGCATTGAGTGGGGGATGGGCGAGCGTCTGGAAGAAGCCTGGAATCGAGCCAAGACCAAGCCCCGCGCCGATTGATCGTTGCAACCCTTGTCCGCCACGGGGCCACAACCCCGTGGCCACCATGTGACAACGATGCCCGGAACAGCCAATCCATGTGTGGAGGGTCCCGGGCATCGATGGTTTTAATCAGGGAATCAATACTGCCTTGATGGCCGTCCCGTTCCTGGTGTCGTCGACTGCCCGATTGATGTCGGTGAGCGGGTAGGTCTTCACCAGGCGGTCCACCGGAAAGCGACCCGCTTCGGCCAGGGCGATGATCGCGGGAATCAGGGTCTGAATTTCACTGTCGCCCAGGGTGAGCCCCTCGACTCGACGTCCGGGCATGATGAAGTTGACGTCGATTGCCGCTGTCGCGCCGAAAGGCGGTGCGCCAACGGCAACAACGTGTCCGCGGGCCCGGGTCGAGGCGACTGCCTGTTCCAAGACCGCGGTGCTTCCCGTGGCTTCGATGGCAGCATGCGCCCCGCCGCCGGTCAGCTCCTGGATGCGTGCCGGAACGTCGATGCCCGGATCGGCCTGGATGGTGTGGGTGGCGCCGACTTCAAGGGCCAGTTCCAACCTGCTCCCGACCCGGTCCACGGCAATGATGGTGGTGGCCGGGGTGAGCGCCGCGGCCATGATCGCGGACAGGCCCACGGTGCCGGCGCCGAAGACCACCAGGGACGAACCTGCGGCCGGCTTGATGGCGTTCCACACCGCTCCGGCACCCGTCTGCACGCCGCAGGCCACCGGGGCGACCTGTTCCCAGGGCAGCAAGGTTTTCAGCTTCACCACGCTGCGTTCATCGGCCACAGACTGGTGGGCGAAGGACGACTGGCCGAAGAACCTGCCGCCAAGCTGCGTACCGTCACGCTCGATGGGGGAGCTGCCGTCGGCACGCTTGCCGCCAATGAGGTTGTCGGACAGCCAGGTGTCGCAATAGGCCGGGTGGCCGTCGCGGCAATTGGCGCAGTGCCCGCAGGAGGTGAAGGACAGCACCACGTGGTCCCCGGGGACCACCCGGGTGACGGCCGAACCTACTGCCGCCACGACACCTGCCCCTTCGTGCCCGAGCACGCCGGGAAGCGGGAAAGGCAGTCCGCCGGATGCGACGGACAGGTCGGTGTGGCAGAGTCCGGCGGCCTTGATGTCAACCAGGACCTCGTTGGGCCGCAGGTCCGAGAGCTCCACCTGCTGAAGAACAAATTCGCCGCCGGGGGTTTCGACGACTGCTGCGGTGGTCGTTGTGCTCATGCCTGGTCCTCCGCATCGATTGCGATGATGACGGACTTGGTCCGGGTGTAGGAGTCGAGTGATTCGGGTCCGTATTCACGGCCCCAGCCCGAGCTCTTCACCCCGCCAAACGGTACAGCCGGGTCCAGCATGCCCCATGCGTTGACCCACACGATGCCGGCATCGAGTGCCGCCGAGACGCGGTGGGCGCGGGAGATCGAGGAAGTCTGGACTCCGGAGGCCAGCCCGTATTCTGTGCTGTTTGCCAGGTGGATGGCCTCGGCTTCGGTGTCGAATGGCTGGACGGTCAGGACCGGACCGAAGATTTCCTCCTGGACCGCTGCCGCGTCGTTGGGCAGGTCGGCGATCACGGTGGGCTTGTAGAAGTAGCCGCGGTTGAGTTCCAGCGGCTCACCTCCGGTGATGATCCGACCGCCTGCCGAGCGTGCCGCCTCGACGTGGGAAGCGACCTTGTCCAGCTGTTTCCTGCTGGCCATCGGTCCAATGACTGTCTGTGGGTCGAGCGGGTCTCCGAGCGGCACACCGGGCACGGCCTGCGCGAGAATTTCCAGCACCGTTTCGTAGATCGGTCGTTCGACAAGCAGCCGTGGGCCGCCCATGCAGAATTGTCCGGAGTTGAAGACGAAGGCACTGATCACGGTCCCGATGGCCTTGTCCAGGTTGGCATCGGCAAAGAGGATGTTTGCGGCGTTGCCGCCCAGCTCCGCCGTCACCGGGCGCAGTTTTTGCCCGGCGAGGGCCGCCACATGCGCGCCGACCTCGGTCGAGCCGGTGAATGCGACCTTGCTGATGCCCGGGTGGCCGACTAGGTGGTCGCCCAGCAGGCCCCCGGGGCCTGTGACCACATTGAAGACACCACGCGGAAGCCCGGCTTCGGTGAGGATGTCGGCCATGATCAGCGCCGTCAGCGGGGTGTCGGTGGCGGGCTTGTGCACCACGGTGTTTCCGGCGGCCAGTGCCGCGGCGATCTTGGAGCTGGAGAGGATCAGCGGAAAGTTGAACGGGGTGATGGCGGCAACCACGCCCAGCGGCTCCCGCCGGGTGAAGGCGTGGGCGGCCAGCGGGGTCTCGCGCACCGAGCCGTCGAGTTGCTGGGCCATCGCTGCGACATATTCGTACTGGTCGGCCGCGGTGGCGACGTCCACGACGTGGGCGAAGGTGATTGGCTTTCCGACATCCAGGGATTCGGCCAGGGCCAGTTCGTCCTCGCGTTCACGCATGATGGCCGAGGCGCGGGCCAGGACCCGCGAGCGCTCGCGGCCACTGAGCAGCGACCACGCGCCGGATTCGAAGGCCGTTCGCGCCGCGGAAACCGCGGCGTCGATGTCCGCGGTGGTGCCGGATGCCACGGTGGCAATAGCCTGGCCCGTCGCGGGGTTCAATACGTCGATCCGGCCTCCGTCCGCGGCTTCCTGCCAGGAGCCGTTGATGTAGAGCCGGCCGTTGGCCGCGATCGAGGAGAGCCGGGTATCCGTGACGGTGTTTTCCGTAGTCATTTGGGGAACCGTGCCTTTCTAGGAATTGGGGGTGGAGTCTTCAAGGGCGGGAGCGTGGAGCAGCTCGAGGCCGCGGTCGCGGTATCGCGCACCCCAGATCCCGGACTTGCCCGGGGCCATGATCGAGTTGGGGTCCAATGCGTCCTTCACCCGCTCGTGGAAACGCAGCAGGGCGCCGTCGTTGTAGTCGAAGGTGGCCATGACTTGGTCCATGAGTGCCAGATGCGTACGGTATTCGCCATATCCGGCGTCAGCGGCTTCCTCCACGAGGATCCGGGCCATGGCCAAGGTGTTGTCGCGTTCCCGGGGAACGGCCGTGTTGTAGAGAAAGAGGCAGATGTGGTGCATTTCCCGCAGGCCGACGATGAATTGTGCCGCGTAGTCCTGCCCGAATTCATCGGCCCGCTTCTTCACCATGAGGGCCTGCCGCATCGCGTCTTTTCCGTCCGGCGCGGATACCGGGGAGAAGCTGGTGTGCCCACCGTTGGGCACCCAGTCCATCAGGTGCCGTTCCTCGATGGTCGGGATACCGCGGTTGATCTTGTGGCGGTCGTGCAGGACATGGCCGCCGCGGTCCTCGGGAGACTCCGGGCGGTCTTTGGTCGTGGCGAAGCGGGCGCCGGGAACCTGCAGGAAGGCTTCCTTGATCATGGCCAGGAACATTTCGATCTGCGGTGGGGGTCCGTACACCGAGGCGTAGAGATTCCAGTATCCGAGGTTCAGTTCCCGCTGCATGGTCTTGATCTCGTCGTCGGAGAGATGTCCGGGGCCAGCATGCCATTCGTCGCGGTGCGATACGGCCGCGGCATCCATGAAGATGTTGCGGAGCACCGGCACGTTTTGCAACGGTGCCATGCCGATGCGCAAGGGCAGCATGATGTCGATGACCTGTTCAAGGTCGGCTTCGTTCTCGAAGGTAATCAGGAATGTCTCGGAGGCCGGTGGCGCGGGCATCAAGGCAATGCCCAGTTTGGTGACAATGCCGTAGTTCGACTGGCTGAACAGGCCATCCGGGTACGGGCCGAAGCCGTAGGGGAACAGTTGCCAGGCATCCGAGCCCGACATGGCGCCCATGCCGGTGCGCAGCAGGTCGCCGTCCGGAAGTACGACTTCCAGGCCCGTCTGCCAGCTCCAGTGGTCCCCATACGGGGTGTATCCGACGCCGCGGTCAAGCGTGTTGCCCACGATCGATCCCCAGCCGAGATCGGGTACGTCGATCCAGAGGTTGTAGCCCTTTTCCTGGATGTGGTTGTAGAGGTCGAAGTAAGTGACACCGGGTTCGACCAAGGCAAACGCGTACTTCTCGTTGACCTCGATGATCTTGTTCATGCGCTCGCCGGTGTTCACTACCACGGTGCCGGAGAGCCGTGGTGCGGCACCGCCGTAGCCCAGGTTCTTGCCGGTGGATACCGGGGACAGCGGGACCTTGTACTTGTTGGCGATCCCGACAATCACCTGGACTTCTTCGGGTGTCGAGGGGGAGATCACCGCGCCGGGCAGGAATTCAAGGCCGTTGGTGGTCGGATACGGGTCGGCAAAGGCCTCGAGCTCCACGGGGCTTGAGAGGACCCACTGTGCGCCCAGGGCACCGCGGAACTCTTCGAGGGCCGCGTCGAAGTCGGCTTCGGAAACGTCGAGGGGGATGATTCGCGACATGATGGTCTCCTACATGGAATCTTGGGAATGTGATGCAGGTCATCATTCGACCCTTCCGGGGGGCCCGCAAGCGGGAGATGCGCGAAATGGATGGCCCCTCGGGTGCCGCGAGCCGAGCTTGCCTATTTCGCCAGTGTTTCCGAAGGGCTGCGGCCGTAGGTCTGCGCATAGTGGATAGCGAAGCGGCCGGCATGCATGAAGCCCCATTCGCGCGCTATGGCCGAAACGCGTTCGCCCGGGGAGGCCGCCTGCAGAGCTTCGTGTGCCTTGCGCAGTCGGATCTTGCGCACCATCGACATCGGGGTTGAGGCAAGGTGTTCCTGGAATCCCGTCTGCAGCGCACGGGGGCCGATGTGCACCGCTTCGGCGATCTTGTTCAGCGTCAGCGGCTGGTTGGCGTGTTCTTCGATGTATGCCACGGCCCTTCGTACGTATGCGGGGCCGGCGGCTGTGATGTCGCCGGTGAGTTCGGGGCTGTAGTTGTTGGGTGCGACAAGCAGCAAGCCCCGCACGACAGCTTGTGCGGCGGGGCGGGAGATGAGGGGGTTGTCCATGAGCGATTCCCCCGTGCGCAACCCGTGGGCCAGGAGGGCCAGGGCATCGAACCAGTCGCGGCCGTTCCGTGACGTGAGGTCCAGGTGGCCGTCAAAGGCCAGTGGCTTTTCCGGGGTCCTGCCCAACAGGGTTTCCAGTTCGAGTTCGATCACGTCTTCGGGGATCTTGAGTCCGAGCATCGTGGTCGGCTCCCCCCAGCCCTCGAGGCTGGTGGCGACATTCGGGCCGTGCACGGCTGCCGACCTCGGGGAAGTGAGTAGTTTCTGGTCGCCATAGGTCATCCTGAGTTGGCCCAAGGTCGGGAAATTTACTTGGTAGGCGTTCGAAAAGGCCTGACTGCTGATGTGGACGGGGGTGGCGTATTCCAGGAGGCCGACCGTCAGCCCGGAAGTATCCGTTGAGCGAAGCCGCATTTGGAAGTCCTTACCCCTGCCCAGCAGGCGCAGGGAGTGCGGGTGGAAGACGCCGCCACCGAGGTATCTGGCCTCGTCGACCTCCCGGCTCAGGACAAGGTTGGGCGGTTTCGTGGTGCGGGATGCGGCAGTGTCCTGCGCATTGCTTGCGGACTTTCCTGAAGCGGGGGGATCGTGAAGTACTTCAGCCATGGACCAATCGCCTCTCTCGTGGCGAGGGAGAAAACATATTATTGAAATTATCAATCAATTTGGCTGGGTAGTCAACGATCGATGGCGTTGAATGCCGCCGCCGCGAGCTGGGCTATAACGTCACCCTGAGCACCCGGGAGGTAGCCTGACTCACCCTATTTTCGTACCAGGCGTCCGCGGCGCCGCTGGAGGTCAATCCATCCTGATGGCCCGAACACCCAACGCATGGTCCCTCTCGGCCGCCTTGCCGGTCCGGCCCAGGATCGAGGAGACGAGTTCTTCGGGCGGCGGATGATCCGGCAGGGCGGCAAGGTAGGCTTTGTGCGCGCCGAGCGAGGCGACCGCGAGGTCCACCGACTGCTTGCCGACGGGTATGGCGTGGGTGTCTCGGGATTCGGTGACCAACAACAACGAGACGGCCCATGGTTCATTCCCCGCCTCTTCGCCGGTGGTGCGAAACAGCCATGGGTTGTCGGCGTCACGGATTGCGTCCACGACAGCAAGCCCCGCGACCCTGTGGTCCACGTGGTTGATCCCCCACAGGGTTTCCAGGTCCCAGGTCATGGTCACGACCACATCGGGTTTGAAGCGGCGGATGTGGCGGGCTATTCGCTCCCTCAGCGCAAGCCCGGGTTCCAGCAGCCCATCGGGAAAATCCAGGATAGTCAGATCGGCAACCCCCACGATTTCGCAAGCGCGCCTTTGCTCTTCGGCGCGCAGGGGACCCGCGACGGCCGGGGCCAGATTCCGTATCCCTGATTCGCCCGAGGTCAGCACGAGATAGCCCACCTCGATGCCCCTGGAAGTCCACTCGGCCACGACGGCCGAGGCTCCGTATTCCATGTCGTCGGGGTGCGCCACGACGCAAAGCACGCGTTCGATGGCTGAATCGTCCAAAATCGGAAGCGGTCCAACCGGTTCGAGAGTTACCGGAACCGCGGAATCATTGCCCATTCCTTGAGTGTAGGGGCTTGGCGCATCGCGCGGGCGATCGTCATGGCATGGCCTCCGTTCGGTGTTCAGTCGGTCATGATGGGTCAGTCACCCGTCCACACCCGGACCCAAGGCCCGGGCGATGCCTCTGGTCGCGGTTTGCAGGGCCATGACCGCGGCCGGCAAAAGGTCCGAACCGCGCGGGAGCACCACGGCCAGCACGGCCAGCGCATGGCCGCGGGCATCGAGGACAGGTGCGGCGGCCCCGGTGGACTCCGGGTCGATGAACCCATCGAAGGTGGCGTAGCCGATCCGCCGGATTTCGGCCAGCTCGTGGCGCAGCTTCGGGTGCCTGGCCAGCATGGCGTCCCCGTGCCGCTCAAGGTAGCCCTCCAGCACGTTGGCGGGGGAGTAGGCCAGCAGCGCCATGCCCATGGACGTGAGGTGGACCGGCATGCGGCCTGCCACGTTGGCCTGGTTGACCACGGATCCGGGGCGCGAGAGCCGCTCGATGACCAGCACATCGTCCTCGTGCAGCACCGCCAGCTGGGTGTTCTGCCCGACCAGCTGGTTGATGTCCTCCATGAAGGGAAGCGCCGCCTGGCGCAGGCCCAGGGTCGAGGCGCTGCGGTTGGCCAGTTCCCACAAGCGCAGGCCCAAGCGCACCTGGCCGTCGTTGTCGCGCGCCAGCAGGCCGTGGGAGACCAACTCATCGAGCAGCCGGTAGGTGGTGGCCCGGGGAACGTCTGCGCGCCGCGACAGCGCATTGACCGTCAAGGTGGGGTTTTGCGCGTCAAAGGCATCAAGGATCCGCACCAGGCGGTCCAACATCGAGTCCCCGCTCGGTGAATTGGCCATGACACCACCTTAGAGCAGGTGGCCGTTCCCCCTGTGCCCCGGAATCGAGGGTGCTCCGGGTGGAAGTCGCGCGGCCGAGCAGGCCGACCTGCCGCGCGTGCCGCGCACGGGCCACGAACGTCCGGTGATAAAAGTAACTCCGGCAAATTCCCTTGAACTCCGTCAAGTGGGCCTAACATGAGGAAGCAAAGACAACCAGGTGCACCGGCCCATCCGACCAGCCCTTAGGGGTTTGACAAGCGGTTCTTGACTTCATGGACGGCCCTCCGGCATCCCTGGTCCACAAGACATAAGGAGAACCACATGGCCGGGCCAGAGGACATGCAGGGCACCGGGCCGGAGCGCCCCCAGCCCATGGTGGAGCGAAGCCGCTTCGGCGTCAGCGAGCGGCGCAAGGACCCGGCGGCCGAGGAAAACCGTGCCCCGATCACCAGCACCGAGCTGAGCAAGGGCCCGTCCGAACTCATCGAGTATGCCGGCCCCAAGGTCAACTGGCGCGTCTTCATCATCTCGGCCGTCATCATCCTGGCCTTCTCCCTCTGGGCCATCATCGTCCCGGACAACGCCGCGGCCGCCATGGCCGCGGCCGTCGCCTGGATCTCGACCAACCTCGGCTGGTTCTACGTCGTGACGGTGACCCTGGTGGTGCTCTTTGTCCTCTGGGTCGCCTTCTCCAAGGAAGGCAGCGTGCGCCTGGGCCCTGACCATTCGCGCCCGCAGTACAACCTCTTCACCTGGGTCGCGATGCTCTTCGCCGCCGGGGTCGGCATCGACATGCTCTTCTACTCGGTGACCGGACCGATCACCCAATACATCACCCCGCCCTCGGCCGACCCCCAGTCCGCAGCGGCCGCGCAGGACGCGGTGGTGTGGACGATGTTCCACTACGGCATCGCCGGCTGGTCCATGTATGCGCTGCTGGGCATGGCCATGGGCTACTTCGCCTACCGCTGGGGCATGCCGCTGTCGATCCGCGCGGCGCTCTATCCGCTGCTCGGCAAGCGGGTGCGCGGGGCGACGGGAGACGTCATCGACATCTTCGCCCTGGTTGGCACGGTGTTCGGCGTGGCCACCTCGATGGGCATCGGCGTGGTGCTGCTGAATGTCGGGATCTCCTGGCTCTTCGGCATCCCCGAGGGGCTGGCCCTGCAGATCGCCCTGGTGCTGGTGGCGGTCATCATGACCATCGCCGCCTGCACCTCCGGGGTGGACAAGGGCATCCGGCTGGTCTCCGAGCTGAATCTCTGGTCGGCCGCGGCCATGATGCTCTACATCCTGATCACCGGCAAGACCTCCTTCCTGCTCACCGCGCTGGTGGAAAACATCGGGCGCTTCATTTTCACGCTGCCCGAGCGCACGCTGCAGACCTTTGCCTACGAGGAAGACGGTTCGGCCTGGATGGCCGGCTGGACCCTGTTCTTCTGGGCCTTCTGGCTGGCCTGGGGCCCGTTCGTCGGGATGTTCCTGGCGCGCATCTCGCGCGGGCGGACGCTGCGCGAGTTCGTCATTGCCGCGATCACCGCCCCGGTGCTCTGCGACTTCCTCATCGTCTCGATCTTCGGCAACAGCGCGATGAACGAGGTGCTGGGCGGGAACACCGAATTTGCCGAGCTCGCCATCAGAAGCCCCGAGCACGGCTGGTACGCGTTGCTGGAGATGTTCCCCGGCGCCCCGTTCCTCATTGGCCTGGCCACGCTCTCGGGACTGCTCTTCTACCTGACCAGCGCCAACTCCGGCGCCATGGTCATGTCCAACTTCTCCTCCTCCATCCCGGATCCCTCGCAGGACGGCGCCAAGTGGCTGCGCATCTTCTGGGCACTACTCACCGCGGTGCTCACCGTGGCGATGCTGGTGGCCGGCGGGGTGACCACCATGGAGCACGCGACGCTGATCTTCGCGCTGCCGGTGACGATCATCGCCTACCTGGTCATGGCCTCCTTCTCCAAGGTCCTGCGGATGGAGCGGGCCGAACGCGAAGGCACCGTGATGCGCCGCCGCTCGGTGGCCGCGCACGGCGGCAACGCACCGGAAAAGACCTGGCGCCAGCGGATGGCGCAGCTGCGCGCCTACCCGTCGAACAAGGCCGTGGCCCAATACGTGGAGCGGACCATCCACCCGGCGCTGGAGGAAGTGGCCGGAGAATTCAACGAGCTGGGCTACCAGGCCGAGCTGACCACCGCGCCGAACGAAGATACGGGGATTTCCGAGCACACGCTGCTGGTCCACATGCACGACCACCGCAACTTCCACTACCAGGTGGCGGCGGTCGAGGCCCCGGTTCCGGCGTTCGGTGCCCGCACCGTCTCCCGCGAGGTCGACGTGTACTACCGGCTGGAAGTCTTCACGCAGACCGGCACCGAGGGCTACGACCTGATGGGCCTTGACAAGTCGCAGGTCATCAACGACGTGCTGGACCGCTACGAGGCGCACCTGGCCTTCCTGCAGTACTCCTCCGAGCACGACTACGCCTCGCTGCTCACCCCGCCGCGCCCGGCCACCGGCATGGTCCCGCAGGTGGAGCAGCCGGAACCCGACGAGGACGAGGGCAAGGGCCGGGAATAACGGAAGCACCAACCGGAACCCGTGGAAGCGCGGGCCCCGGGGCAGGATCCGGACGGTGGGCCAGGCATTCGCGCGCAGGTAGCGCGAGGGATCTTGGCCCACCGTCTTTTTGCCGTGTTTGGAGCCGGCCCAGGCCGGGGATCCGGGCGTCGTTCCTTCCGGCGAGGCCCGGCTCCGCGGGTGAAGGGGACCCGGTTCCTGCCCCGCCGGTCCACCCGTAAATTCACGTTTCCCCCAAACCATTGACACGTGTGGTCCAGCTCACCTAGGGTCTGTTATATATCAGTTGTATGCCTGAACGGGCGAGGCCAGGGCGACACCGGCAAAAAGGGGTTCTGTTGATCGATATACGTGACGAGTCGGTGGGTGGATTGATCCGGGACATCGGGAAGCGGATCGCTTCGCCCGGCGGCGGGACCGTGGCGGGGCTGCAGGCGGCACTCGGCGCCAGCCTGCTGCGCATGGTGGCGAACTATTCGCAGGGCCCGAAGTTCGAGCACGTCTCGACCGCGGTGGCCGCCATCCTGGCCGAACTTGAGGTCCTGGAGGCACGCTCGCTGGACGCCGCCAACGAGGACGCCCGCGCGTTCGACGCCGTCGGCCGGGCCTACGCGGCCAAGCCCGGGGTGGGCATGGACCTCGCGGAACGCCGGGAAGCCATCGGCCGGGCCCTGGACGCCGCCGCGGACGCACCGGCCAAACTCATCGTGGTCTGCGGGGAGCTGGTGGCCCTCGCCGAGGAACTGGCCCCGATCGGCAACAGCAGCGTCATCGCGGACGTTGCCGCCGCCGCCGCGTCCATCCGCGCCGCGGTCTCCACGTCGGTCGTGAACCTGGAGGCAAACCTGCCCTCGGTCAAGGATCCGGCCAGGCTGCGCAACTTCGAGCGGATCCTCCAAAACGTATCCCGGGTGCGCAACCGTGCCGATGCCCTGGTCGAGTCGGTCCGAAACCCGGTGGCGGCATGAGCGTCCGGATCCTCGACGGCCGGGCCGTGGCGGCGGGCCTCACCGAACGCTCCATCGAGCGCGTTGGCGAACTGGCCCGGACCGGTGGGCAGCGCGGCCTGCACATCGTCACAGCAACGACGGATCCCTCCAGCGAATCCTATGTCCGTGCCCTCACTGGGTATGGCACCCGCATCGGCGTCCGGGTCACCGTGGAGCGGCTTGGCGAAGGCGCCCCGGCCGAAACCATCCGCCGCGCGCTGGCCGGCGCAAGTGCGGATCCATCGGTCCACGGCGTCATGCTGCAGACGCCGCTGCCCGCCGGGGTGTCCCTGCAGCAGGTCGCCACGGCCATCGCCGTGGACAAGGACGTTGACGGGGCCAACCCGCTGTCGCTGGCCACCTGGATGTCGGGCGGCGCCGGGTTCGCCCCGGCGACGGCCGCTGCAGTCATCGAATTGCTCGACCACCACGGTGTCGAACTCGCAGGTGCCCGCGTGACGGTGGTGGGCAGGTCCCCGGTGGTGGGCAAGCCCCTGCTGCACCTGTTCCTGAACCGCGATGCCACCGTCACGGTGGCGCACTCCAAGACCAGGGACCTGGCCGCGGCGACCCTAGGGGCCTCGATCCTTGTCGCCGCGGCGGGCAGTCCCGGCCTGGTCACCGGCGAGCACGTGGGCGACGGCGCCGTGGTGGTCGATGTCGGCACCAACTACGACGCTGCCGGCCGCCTGTCCGGGGATGTCGACGCCAGGTCCGTCGCACCCCGGGCCGCTGCGCTCAGCCCGGTCCCCGGAGGCGTCGGGGCGATCACCACCGCATTGCTGTTCCACAACACCATCACCGGGCTCGCCGCCCGCCGGCCCACCAAACCAGCCGCCCCATCCACCACCGAACCGGCGCCGGTGCCGGTTCCCCACTGATTCGATAAGCCAAGGAGCACCAGCCATGACCTATTTGCCTTCCACCATCGCTTCGGGAACCACGAGCCTGCTCACGCCCCGCGAGAACACGCCAGCCACGGACCACGCGGTCCTCACGCTCTCCTGCCCGCAACGCAGCGGCATCGTCCACTCGGTGTCCAGGTTCCTCTTCGAGCGGGGCTTCGACATCGTCGAGCACCAGCAGTTCGACGACCCGGCCGCGCAGCGCCTCTACCTGCGCACCGCCTTCGTGCAGCGCGAGAAGGCGCTGAGCGCCAGCGACCTCGCCAGCGACTTCGCCCAGGTGGCCAACGAATTCTCCATGGACTTCAACTTCCACGACGGGACCAAGCCCAGGGTGCTGGTCATGGTCTCAAAGATGGGCCACTGCCTCAACGACCTGATCTTCCGCTGGACGACCGGAACCCTGGCCGCCGACCTGGTCGCGGTGGTGTCCAACCACGAGACCCTGCGCCCCATGGCCGAGGCCGCCGGGCTTCCGTTCATCCACATTCCGCTGACCGCCGACACCAAGCCGGAGGCCGAGGCACGGCTGCTCGAGGCCGTCAGCGACTTCGAAGCGGACCTTGTGGTCCTGGCCAGGTACATGCAGATCCTCTCCCCGGAACTCAGCACGCGGCTCGCCGGGAAAGCCATCAACATCCACCACTCGTTCCTGCCGGGCTTCAAGGGGGCCCGTCCCTACCACCAAGCCCACAAGCGCGGGGTCAAGCAGATCGGCGCCACCGCGCACTACGTCACCGACGACCTGGACGAGGGGCCGATCATCGAGCAAGAGGTCATCCGGGTCGACCACCGGCTCAGCCCCCAGGAGCTGGCGACGGTGGGCCGGGACAACGAGGCCCTGGCCCTGTCCAAGGCCGTGCGGCTGCACGTCGAAAACCGGGTCATGGTCGACGGACTGCGCACCATCACCTTCACCTAGCCCGGCGCCCGATCCGGGCACCACACCCCCCACATACCTGCGGTCCGCCTGCACGGCACCAGCACCCACACCCCCAAGGAGAGCCATCATGAAGCCACCACGCGTCGTCATCATCGGAGCCGGAATCGTCGGGGCCAACCTGGCCGACGAACTCACCCAGCGCGGCTGGACCGATATCACCGTCCTGGACAAGGGCCCCATCCCGCTCACGGGCGGCTCCACCTCGCACGCCCCCGGGCTGGTCTTCCAGACCAACGCGTCCAAGACCATGACCGAATTCGCCGCCTACACCGGGGCGAAGCTCGCCTCACTGGTGCGCGACGGCGAAAGCGCCTTCAACCGGGTCGGCGGGCTGGAGGTGGCCACCACCGCGGCCCGCATGGAGGAGCTCAAGCGCCGCCAGGGCTGGGCCACCTCCTGGGGCCTGGAGGCCCGGATGGTGGACTCCGCGGAGGCCAAGGCGCTGCACCCGCTCATCGACGAAAACCAGGTGCTCGGCGCCCTGCACATCCCCAGCGACGGGCTGGCCTCCTCGGTGCTCGCCGTCCAACTGCTGCGGGAGCGCGCCGAGTCCCGCGGTGCGGTGTTCATCGGCTCGGCCCCGGTCACCGGCGTCGAACGCCACGCTGGACGAGTCACCGGGGTGCGCAGCGGCGACACCGTGTTCCCCGCCGACATCGTGGTCTCCGCCGCGGGGTTCTGGGGCCCGGCCGTGGGGGACCTGATCGGGATGAAGGTGCCGCTGGTGCCGCTGGCCCACCAGTACATCACCACCTCGCCGCTGGCCCCGCTGCGCGGATCGGCGGCCGCGGGCCGCACCGTGCGCGGCACCGGGAACAGCGCCGACCTGCCGATCCTGCGCCACCAGGACGAGGATCTGTACTTCAGGGAGCACGGCGACCGCCTGGGCATCGGTTCCTACGCCCACCGCGCGATTCCCGTGGGCTACGACGAAATGCCGAACACCGGGGAGATCACCGAGCACAACATGCCCTCGCGCATGCCGTTCACCTCCGAGGACTTCGAGGTCCCCTGGAAGAACTGCCAGCTGCTGCTCCCCTCCCTGCACGGAGCCACCTTCGAGGACGCCTTCAACGGGATCTTCTCCTTCACCCCCGACGGCGGATCGCTGGTCGGCGAATCGCGCGACCTGCGCGGCTTCTTCATCGCCGAGGCCGTCTGGGTGACGCACTCCGCGGGCGTGGCCAAGGCCGTGGCCGAGCTGCTGGTCAACGGGCGCTCGGAAACCGACCTGCGGGAACTGGACGTCGCCCGCTTCGAGGAGGTCCAGCTGCAGCCCGACTACGTGCTGGAGACCTCGCAGCACAACTTCGACGAGATCTACGACATCCGCCACCCGCTCGAGCCGCGCACCTCCCCGCGCAACGTGCGCGTCTCGCCCTTCCACCGGCGCCAGGTCGAGCTCGGCGCCTTCTTCCTGGAAACCGCCGGCTGGGAGCGCCCGCACTGGTACGAGGCCAACGCGGGCCTCGTCGCCGCGCTGCCCGAGGCCTGGCAGCCTCCGGAGCGCGACGCCTGGAGCGCGAAGTTCGAATCCCCGATCTCCGCGGCCGAGGCCCATGCCACCCGCACCAACGTCGCGATGTACGACATGACCGCACTCAAGCGGCTCGAGGTCTCGGGCCCCGGGGCCCTTCCGCTGCTGCAGAAGCTGACCACCAGCGGGCTGGACAAGTCCATCGGCTCGGTGACCTACACGTTGATGCTCGACGAGGCCGGCGGGGTGAAGAGCGATTTGACCGTGGCGCGCATCGAGGAAGAACTGTTCCAGCTCGGCGCCAACGGCGGGCTGGACCTGGACTACCTCCTGAAGCACGCCGCGGACCAGAGTGCGGCCGACCCCGCGCTGTGGGCCCAGGTGCGCGACACCACCGGGGAAACCTGCTGCATCGGAGTCTGGGGCCCGCGGGCCCGGGACCTGGTGGCGCAGCTGACCGCCCAGGACCTGACCAACGACGGGCTGAAGTACTTCCGCGCGGCCAGCACTTCCATCGGCGGGATCCCGGTGAGATTGATGCGCCTGTCCTACGTCGGGGAGCTCGGCTGGGAGATCTACACGACGGCCGACTTCGGCCTGCGGCTGTGGGACATCCTCTGGGAAGCCGGCCAGGACCTCGGCGTCATCGCGGCCGGACGCGGCGCCTTCAACAGCCTGCGGCTGGAGAAGGGCTACCGCTCCTGGGGCGGGGACATGGACACCGAACACGATCCGTTCTCCGCCGGGCTGGGCTTCGCCGTGCGGGCCGCCAAGGAGGGGTACATCGGGAAGGAAGCGGCGGAGAAGCGCCGCAACGAGCCCGCCGCCAAGCGCCTGCGCTGCCTGACCGTCGATGACGGAACCTCGATGGTGCTGGGCAAGGAGCCGGTCTTCGTGGACGGCACCAACGTCGGCTACGTCACCAGCGCCGCCTTCGGGCACACGGTCCACAAGCCGGTGGCCTACGCCTGGCTTCCGGCGCAGATGGAGGAGGGCGAGCAGGTGGAAATCAGCTACTTCGGGAAGATGATCTCCGCAAGCATCGTTGCCGAGCCGCTGGTCGACCCGGGAATGGTGGCGATCCGCGCCTGAGTCCGCGGGCCGCGTACCGAGAAGGCCGCCGGGCGGGTCCCCGGCGGCCTTCTTTTGTGCCCGGCTACAGGGCCTCGCGCACGCGGTTCTCGAAGTGGGTGATGTGCTCCTCGGCCAGGCGTGCGGCCAGCTCCGGGTCCCCGTCGATGATGGCGCGCAGCAGCGCGGTGTGCTCGTTGACGTGGCCTTGGATGGGCTCGAGCCCGGAGAGCACGAAGTTCCACATGCGCTGGGAGAGATGGAAGTACTGGATGAGCGTGGTTTCCACGTAGCTGTTGCGCATCACCGCGTACACGGCGCGGTGGATGTGCGCGTCCAGGTCCACCGAGGCGCGGTTCGAGGCGAAGGAGCGGGCCTCGATGTCCTCCAGGCAGGCCCGAAGCATGTCGCGGTCCTCCTCGGTGGCCTGCTCGGCCGCCCGCCGGGCGGCGAAGGCCTCCAGGACCCGGCGCGCGTCGGAGATGTCCTTGAGGTCGCGGATGTTGACGTCGGCGATGATGGTCCCGCGGCGCGGGAAGACCTTGAGCATCCGGTCCGTTTCCAGGCGCTTGACCGCCTCGCGCATCGGGGTCCGGCCGACGGACAGGTCGCGCATCAGCGCGTCCTCGTCGAGGGCGCTTCCGGGCGGCAGCCGCATGTCGATGATGCGCTCGCGCAATTCCAGGTAGGCGTGTTCCGCCTGCGTCCTACCCGCCGGGACGGTGTTTGCCACGGTGCCTGGCCCCTTCGTCGATGATGCGATCCGGATGGTCATCCGTTCCTAGGTATATCAGAGAGTACGGCACGCGGGCGCCGGGCCCGGCCCTGGCGGAAGCGGGGCCCGGCGCCCGGGCGGTTCCGCCGGTTGGCAAGGACTTCATTAAAAGGCGACACGGTCGTTGCGGCTCCCCAGCGCTCTGGGTGCTGCAACGACCGTGTCGCCTGCCTGCAGGTGGAACCGCGGCATCCCGGTCCGATGTCCCGGTTTAGTTGGAGAGGTAGCCGTTGGGGTCCAGGACGTACTTGGTGGCCGCGCCGGCGTCGAACTCGGCGTAGCCGCGCGGGGCGTCGGACAGGGGGATCGCCTGGGCGTTGACGGCCTTGGCGATGTGGATGCGATCGTGCAGGATCGCCATCATCAACTGKCGGTTGTACTTCATCACCGGGCACTGGCCGGTGGCGAAGGACAGGGACTTGGCCCAGCCGGTGCCCAGGGACAGCGACAGGCTGCCCTTCTGGGCGGCCTCGTCCACGGCGCCGGGGTCSCCGGTGACGTAGAGGCCGGGGATGCCCAGGGAGCCGCCGGCCCGGGTGAGGTCCATCAGGGAGTTCAGCACGGTGGCCGGGGCCTCCTGGGCGTGGGTGCCGTGGCCGTGGCCGCGGGCCTCGAAGCCGACGGCGTCGATGCCGCAGTCGACCTCGCGCACGCCGAGGATTTGCTCGATCTGGTCGGCCGGGTCCCCGGCGCCGACGTTGATCGCCTCGCAGCCGAAGGAGCGGGCCTGGGCGAGGCGGTCCTCGTTCAGGTCCCCGACGATGACCACCGCGGCGCCCAGCAGCTGGGCGGAGGCGGCGGCGGCGAGCCCGACGGGTCCGGCGCCGGCGACGTAGACGGTGGAGCCGACGGTGACCCCGGCGGTGACCGCGCCGTGGAAGCCGGTGGGCAGGATGTCSGAGAGCATGGTCAGGTCCATGATCTTTTCCAGGGCCTGGTCGCGGTCGGGGAACTTGAGCAGGTTCCAGTCGGCGTAGGGGACCAGGACGTATTCGGCCTGGCCGCCGACCCAGCCGCCCATGTCGACGTAGCCGTAGGCGCTTCCGGGGCGGTCGGGGTTCACGTTCAGGCAGATGCCGGTCTTGGCTTCCTTGCAGTTGCGGCAGCGGCCGCAGGAGATGTTGAAGGGGACCGAGACGATGTCCCCGACCTTGAGGAATTCGACGTCGGGTCCGGTTTCGATGACCTCGCCGGTGATTTCGTG
>NZ_MOLR01000021.1:0-18344 GCF_001863355.1 Arthrobacter sp. UCD-GKA
CGGGTCGGTGCCCGGCCAGGGCGGGAACAAACTGGGAAAAGCGGTCCTCACATAGCTTCCGGAAGCCCAAGGCGTTGAGGAAGCCGGCCAGCATTCCCAGCCCTGCGTGGGACACCAGTGCCTGGGCAGTCAGGGATGCCGGAATGACAGGGAAAACTGCGGTAGAATTGAGCACTGAAAAGGTGACCCTTTCAACTGGTGGATATGAGGCTTAGACACTTCCATTTTCCCAGTTCAGGTCACCTTTTCCTCGTTAAAGACGGTTAATGACTTCCTACCTCATGAAACCGCTGGGTTAGTGGTGTCATCGACGTCAGGATTGCTTTTCGTTTTGGACGACTTGGCCACAGTGTCTTCCTGTACTTCGTCTTCGTCGAGATCGTCCGGTGCTTCCTCCGGGTAACCGTTGGGGTTCCCGGATTGCCACCGCCACATGTCCTCGACCATTTGCTCGAGGCCACGTTCCGCCTTCCAGCCAATTTCCTCGCGGGCCAACGTCGGATCGGCGTAGCTGGCGGCAACGTCCCCTGGACGGCGGTCGACAATCTCGTACGGAATATTCCGCTCGGAGGTCCGGGCAAAGGCCTGGATGACCTCCAGCACGGAGGACCCGTTGCCGGTACCCAGGTTCCACGCGTGCAGGCCACCGTGATCCTGCAGGTATTCCAGCGCTGCCAGGTGGCCGGCGCCCAGGTCCACAACGTGGATGTAGTCGCGCACGCCGGTGCCGTCGGGGGTCGGGTAGTCTCCGCCGAACACGCTGACCTTCTCCCTGATCCCCACCGCAACCTGGGCAATGTATGGCATGAGGTTGTTCGGGATTCCCTGCGGGTCCTCACCGATCCGACCCGATTCGTGCGAGCCAACCGGGTTGAAGTAGCGCAGCTTGGCAATGGACCACCGTGGGTCGGAGGCAGCAAGGTCATCGAGCATGCACTCGATGTGAAGCTTGGTTCGTCCGTAGGGATTGGTTGCTGAAAGCGCGGTGGATTCGCTGATCGGCAGCTCGACTGTGTCGCCGTAGACGGTGGCCGAGGAGCTGAAGACCAGTGTCCGGACATCGTTGGCGTCCATGGCTTCGAGCAGGTTCAAGGTGCCGGTGACGTTGTTGCGGTAGTACACCAGCGGCTTCGACACCGATTCCCCGACCGCCTTGAGTCCGGCAAAATGGATGACCGCCTCGGGATTTGCCGCGTCAAAAACGTCCCGAAGACGGCGCTCGTCCAGCAGGTCGCCGATGTGCAGCTGCGCGTCGTGGCCGGTGAGTTCCGCAACACGACGCAATGCCTCGGGCGATGAGTTGCTCAGGTTGTCGTAGACATGGACCTCGTGCCCCTCTTCCAGAAGAAGCAACACTGTGTGGGATCCGATGTAGCCGGCGCCGCCGGTGACCAAAATGCGCATGGGTCTCATTCTATGGAACTTTGAACTGTGTTTACTCAACATAGACAGAAAGGGTGGGATTCGACTCGAATCCCACCCTTTCAAAGGTCTTGCAATTACGCGAGCTGTTCGAGCCAGCCATGGCGGTCTTCGATGGAACCGGTCTGGATGCCAAGCAATTCGGTGCGCAATGCCATCGTCACTGCGCCGGCGGGAGCATCGGGATCACCGATGTGCTCGTCACCGTTCTTCAGCACACCGATCGGCGTGATGACGGCTGCGGTGCCACAGGCGAAGACTTCCTCAATGTCGCCACTGGCAATTCCCTCGCGCCATTCTCCGAGGGTGATCGTGCGTTCTTCAACTTCAAGGCCGCGGTCCTTGGCCAGCTGGATGATGGAGGAGCGCGTGACGCCTTCCAGGATCGTTCCGGTCAGTCGTGGCGTGACAAGCTTTCCGCCCTTCATAACGAAGAAGACGTTCATGCCTCCCAGCTCTTCCACTGCCTCGTCATTGAATGGGTCCAGGAACAACACCTGCTTGCAACCGTTCTCTTCGGCTTCAAGCTGGGCAATCAGGGAAGCTGCGTAGTTGCCCCCGCACTTGGCAGCTCCCGTGCCGCCACGACCGGCACGGGCGTAGTTGTGGGATACCCAGATGCCCACCGGCTTCAATTCGCCGCCGAAGTAGTTTCCTGCAGGGGATGCGATGACACGGTAGGAAACCTGGCGAGCCGCACGAACACCCAGGAAGGCTTCGGTGGCGATCATGAACGGGCGGAGGTACAGTGCTTCACCGTCCCCCGAAGGGACCCACTGGATATCGGCCTTCACCAGACGTCGCAACGACTCGACGAAGACTTCTTCATCCAGCTTGGGAAGCGCCAACCGTTCGGCCGAACGGTTGAGTCGCGCGGCGTTTGCATGCGGACGGAACGTCCAGACGCTTCCATCTGCGTGACGGTACGCCTTCAGTCCTTCAAAGATCTCTTGGCCGTAGTGCAGGACCGATGCCGCAGGGTCCATGGCGATGGGACCGTAGGGTTCAATGCGTGCATTGCTCCACGTACCGTCCTTGCCTTCTTCGTTGGCCGCCCAGTCGATGACAGTGGTGTGATCGGTAAAGAAATCCCCGAAACCCGGGTTGGCCAGGATATCGGCACGTTCCTGATCGCTTTTACGGTGTGTTGAGAGAACTTCGGTGAATTCCATGATGCCGTCAGGCTTCCTCTTCGACAGGGTGTTGCGGTGGCAAGCCCWTAWGGGCTTGCCACCCTAAGAATTGGTTCCTAAGTGAACCTACGCTCCAGCTTAAGCCAGTGCAGCGAGGATTGCATCGCCAATCTCGGCCGTGGTGCGCGGGTCGGTCATTTCATCACGTGATGCAATGTCGCTTTCAACGGCTACTTCCACGCGCCGGGCGGCTTCCGACAGGCCAACATGGTCAAGCAAGAGAGCTGCCGAAAGGATCGCCGCCGTAGGGTCGGCCTTCTGCTGGCCAGCGATGTCCGGCGCCGAACCATGCACCGGTTCAAACATCGACGGTGTGTTGCGGTCCATATTGATGTTTCCCGAAGCGGCCAAGCCAATGCCACCGGTGATCGCGCCGGCCTGGTCGGTGAGGATGTCACCGAAGAGGTTGTCGGTGACAATGACATCGAAACGCGAGGGGTTGGTGGTCATGAAGATAGTTGCGGCATCCACATGCAGGTAATCGTGGGTGACGTTCGGGAATTCCTGCGCGACCGCTTCGACGGTGCGGCGCCACAAGTGACCGGCGTAGACCAGGACGTTGTGCTTGTGGACCAAAGTCACGTGCTTGCGCGTGCGCTCATTGGCGCGGCGGAATGCGTCGCGTACAACGCGCTCCACGCCGTGCGCGGTGTTGATGGACACCTCTGTGGCAATTTCATGGGGCGTTCCGGCACGGAGTACGCCACCATTGCCTACGTAGGGACCTTCGGTTCCTTCGCGAACAACGATGAAGTCGATTTCACCGGGTTCGGCCAAGGGGCTCGGAACGCCGGGGTACAGCTTGGACGGACGCAGGTTCACAAAGTGGTCCAGGCTGAAGCGCAGTTTGAGCAGCAGTTCACGCTCAATCAGGCCTGAAGGAATGCGGGTATCCCCCGGCGCCGCACCAACGGCACCAAAAAGGATCGCATCATGGGTGCGCAGCGCTGCCAGGGTTTCCTCGGGCAGGGTCTCCCCCGTTTCGAGCCAATGCTCGGCACCGAGTTTGTAGTCGGTCAGCACCAGATGCACATCGGTGCTCTCTGTGGCCTTCTTCAAGACCTTTACGGCTTCGGCAATAACTTCAGGACCAATGCCATCACCTGGAATGACGGCAATATTCAAGGATTCACTCATGACACATGAGTTTATCGACTTGTATCACTATGTGAGCAACCTGTCTCAAAATATGAACAGTTCCTGGCTAGGCAGAGTCAAATCTCATGCCGAGGCATGAGGCATCCCCTGAGTTCGCCCCGTAGGCTTGGGAACGAAGCTAACCCGTCCAGTTGCCAACGCAGGAACCGATGACGCCACACCGCACGATAGACAAGTGGATTCGCGAGAATCCAAACAAGGTCGACCTCATCTTTGGCCTCAGTATATGGCTCGTCTTCGGATTCCTTGCCGGCATCATGCTTGGCGTTTCAGGCAACGGCTGGACGATGTTCGTCTTGGGTTCGATGCAGACGCTTCCGCTCATCTGGCGGCGAAGGCGGCCCGCGCCGGCCGCCGGAATCATCGTCATCGCGCATCTGATCCAGGTCGTGGTCACAAGCGAACTGTTGCCTTCCCAGATTGCGGTGCCAATTACGGTCTATACATTGGCGGCTTTCGGCAAGCGTTGGGAATCCTTCGCCGGGCTGGCAGCGGGATTCGTTGGAGCTCTGTTGGCCAGTGTCCGGGTAGGCGTCTGGGCCGGGGGCAATTCGCTTGAAGGCATCATTCTGAACTTCATTGGCCTAGGACTCGTGGTTCTGGTTGCCTGGACGTTTGGGGATTTGGCCCGTACACGACGAATTACCTTGCAAACACTCGAGGACCGCACACGAAGGCTCGAGACCGAGCGGGAACAGGAACGTGCGTTGGCTGCCGCCGACGAACGCAACCACATAGCTCGGGAAATGCATGACATTGTTGCCCACTCCCTTTCGGTGATCATCACCCAATCCGATGGTGCACGTTACGCGAGTGAACACGACCCGGAGATTGCCAGGGAAACCCTTGCCACGATCGCTCAGACCGGACGAAGCTCCCTACAAGAGATGCGCAGACTGCTGGGTGTGCTGCGCGGCGGCGATGAAGCTTCAACGAGGCCGCTCCCAACACTCGCGGATGTTCCCGAGCTACTGGAAACCACACGCAAGAGCGGTCTCGAGATTAGGTACACGCAAGAAGGAACCTCCCGGCGTGCGCTGCCTGCAGGTGCAGAGCTCACTGTGTACAGGGCGCTGCAGGAGGCGCTGACCAATGTGTTGAAACATGCTGGACCTTCGACCACGGCAAGCGTTAGCGTCGTCTGGAACAGCAAAGGGTTGCATCTGTTTATTTCTGACAACGGCCGTGGAGCCGGAGCCCTCAGCACATCGGACGCCGGACAGGGACTGCTTGGCATGGCCGAACGGGTCGCCCTCTACGATGGCCGTGTGCAGGCCGAACCAAAGGCCGGCGGCGGGTTCCACGTTGACGTATTCATCCCCTACACCGAGGACTAGAAACCTTGCCCAAAGAAAACCCCATACGAGTTGCACTCGTCGATGACCAGCTATTGGTTCGAAGTGGCTTCCGAATGCTGATCAATTCCCAATTCGACCTGGAAGTCGTTGCCGAGGCCTCTAACGGTCGTGAGGCCATCGGTTCGCCAGCCCTAGCCGGCGCCGATGTCATTCTCATGGACGTGCGCATGCCAGAGATGAACGGTATAGAGACAACGGAGTACTTGCTTGCAAAACAGGCCAAGGGTGCCCCAGGCCCGAAGGTCATTGTGCTGACTACCTTTGACCTGGACGAGTACGCACTCTCCGCAATCCAGGCCGGAGCCAGCGGATTCCTGCTCAAGGACGCACCTCCGGAAGAACTCCTCGAGTCGATTCGCACGGTCTTCCGCGGAGATGCTGTCATTGCACCCTCAACGACACGCAGACTCCTAGACCATGTGGCTCCCATGCTGCGACGCTCGACGCTCCCGGACAGCGCGCACGTCAAGGCCGTGGAGTCATTGACCCCACGTGAACGCGAGGTCTTTGGGCTCATAGCCAACGGCAAATCCAATCCAGAGATTGCGGCCGAGCTGTTCTTGTCGGAGGCAACAGTCAAAACACATGTGGGGCATATCTTGGCTAAATTGAGTGCCCGGGACCGCGTACAGGCCGTTGTGATCGCTTATGAAACCGGGATTGTATCCCCGTAGTTCGGCAAATCAATTCGATGATCGATTTTGGTTAACACCATAAGTACGTGTGGAAAGAAGACTTAGTGGAACGAAGGAAGGCCCTGGCTCACAACTCGAAGTTGTGGACCAGGGCCTTCTGGTTCTGCTAGTTAAATGCTCGCCGCATTCACCAAGCTCGCCTCGGAAGGCAGGTTGGAATCAAAATCTTCCATCCGGGTGCCAACGCCCAACAACTCTGCAATGGCAGCGACAGTGCGGATCGCCGCTTTGCCATCACCGTACGGGTTAGAGGCCAAGGCCATCTGCTCGTAGGCCGCGGCATCGTTGAGAAGCAGCTCAACGGATTCAAAGATCTTCTCTTCATCCGTGCCGATCAGCTTCACGGTGCCTGCAACCACTGCCTCGGGACGCTCAGTGTTTTCACGCATCACGAGCACCGGCTTGGCCAAGCTCGGGGCTTCTTCCTGAACTCCGCCGGAGTCGGTCAACACGATGTTGGCCGCAGCGATGAGCCTGGTGAACTCACCATAGGCGAGCGGCTCGGTCAGGGTGATGTTTGCACGGCCCTCGATTTCGGGAAGCAGGGCTTCACGAACGGCGGGGTTGCGGTGCAGCGGGAGGATGAACTCGACGTCCGGCTCGATGGCCGAGAGGCGGGCCAAGGCACGTCCTATCCCGCGCATGGGTTCTCCCTGGTTCTCACGACGGTGCGTCGTGACCAGGACGATCTTGCGCCCGGAGGCAACAAGCGCCTCGAGCTTGGGGTCGCTGAATGCGATGTTCTTCTCAACCACGGCGAACAAGGCATCGATGACTGTGTTTCCGGTAACCGCGATGGTTTTCGGATCGATGGTCTCGTTGATCAGGTTCAGTTGGCTCAAGCTGGTGGGAGCCAAGTGAAGGCTGGCGATCTGCGAGGTCATCTTGCGGTTTGCTTCCTCCGGGAACGGAGAGAAGATGTCGTAGCTGCGTAGACCCGCCTCGGCATGGATCACCGGGATGCCACGATAGAACGCCGCGATGGCACCTGCAGTCGAGGTCGTGGTGTCGCCCTGGACGACAACAGCGTCAGGCTTTTCCTTCTCGAAGATCTCATCCAGACCGTTGATGGTCTTGGTGAGCAAAGAGTTGAGAGTCTGGCGGGGCTGGATGACATCAAGATCGTAATCCGGGGTGATGTCAAAAAGCTCGTTCACCTGATCGAGCATTTCACGGTGCTGACCGGTAACGGTCACCACGCAGTCAAAGAGCTCGGAATCCTTCAGAGCCTTGACAATCGGCGCCACTTTGATGGCTTCGGGCCGCGTGCCGTAAATCGGCATGATCTTCTTCACGATTGCCTATCCGTTGGGGCGAATGATGGTGTGGGTGCGAGTACGGGCAACAGCTTAGCGCCAAAGTCCACGGGTATCGATGATGTCCTTGCCTGCAAGTGCGGTGGCCGGAACCGTCTTGAACTGGTCATGGTCGACCAGCACAACAACGGTTGAGGCATTTTCAAGGCCTTCATCAGTGGAAACCAATCGGACGTTCTCGAGGCCAAGCAATGCCTTCGGCATGGTCTCGATGTGCGGTTCCACGAGCAGGAATTCGATGCCCGGGGCCTTTTCGGCCAGCGAGCGGGCGATGGCGATCGACGGGGATTCGCGCAGGTCATCGATGTTGGCCTTGAACGCGAGACCCAGGACTGCGACCTTGCCGTTGAAGCCGGGCGTCTCGGTGGACACGATGACCTTGTCGACGACCCAAGCCGGCTTGGCATCGTTGGTTTCGCGGGCCTGGCGAATGAGCTTGGATTCCTCGGGGGCCGCGGCAACAATGAACCAAGGATCGACGGCGATGCAGTGTCCGCCGACGCCGGGACCCGGCTGAAGGATGTTCACGCGCGGGTGGTGGTTGGCGAGCTCGATGAGCTCCCACACGTTGATACCGACCTTGTCGGAGATCACCGACAGTTCGTTGGCGAAGGCAATGTTGACGTCGCGGTAGGAGTTTTCAACCAGCTTGGCCATTTCGGCGGTGGTTGCATCGGTCACGAGGATTTCGGCCTCGCAGAAGACGCTGTAGAGGTCCTTGGCCATCTGGGCAGCCTCGGGGGTGATGCCGCCGACGATGCGATCGTTGGTGACCAGCTCCTCCATGACGCGGCCCGGCAGAACGCGCTCCGGGCAGTGTGCGATRTGCAGGGTCGAGGAGTCCAGATCCGGGCGGGCGGCCAGAAGGCGGTCAGCCATGTGCTGGGTGGCACCTGGAGGGGACGTCGATTCGAGGATGACCAGCTCGTTGCCGCGCAGCTGCGGGGCGATCTTGTCGGCTGCTGCCTCGATGTAGGACAGGTCGGCGCTGTGGTCTGCATTGAAGGGCGTAGGCACTGCCACGATGTAGGCGTCGGCGGACGGGGTGTCGAAGCTGGCACTCAACGTACCGTTGGCCACGGCAGCTGCGACAAAGTCACCGAGTGCCGGCTCAACGAACGGAACTTCTCCGCGGTTCACGGCGTCGACAGTGCGCGGGGTGACATCCACACCCTTGACGATGATGCCCTTGGAGGCGAGGATCGCCGCGGTCGGCAGACCGATATAGCCAAGTCCTACTACGGCAACTTCTTTAATACTCGTCACTATGACGTTTCCCCTTGGTTCGAATGGGTGCGCCGAGGCGTGGAAGATAACCCGCCAGAGGCACGAAAGTTCAGAAGGCTACGATTCGTAGCCTCGTTTAGAATACTGCATTCATCCATTCATTGCAGTTTGTCGGCAAGAAGTTTGTATGTCTCGGACAACTTTCGCGCGTTTGCCGCCCACGTCCGCTCGGCCAGCATTTGCCGTCGCCCGGCAGCCCCCATAGAAGCTCTTTTCGAAGAATCCCCTAGCAGCATCTCGAGCGCCTCCGCCAGCAGGTGCGGGTCGTCGGGAGCAACCAACACTCCCGTTTCTCCATCCACAACCAACTCCCGCAAAGCAGGCAAGTCCGCCGCGACCACGGGGACTTCACATACCAACGCCTCAACGGGTTTCAATGGAGTGACAGCCCGGGTGACCGATAGATTCCTTCGGGGAACCACAAAGATGTCCAAGGCGCAATGGTAGGTACGAGCTTCACCCCGCGGAACACGTCCGGGGAAAACGCAGTACTCGGAAATACCAAGTTTCCGGCTCAGTTCCTGAAGATTGTTAGCTTCGACACCACTGCCGACTATTAAGACGCGAAGGGCAGGGTTGGCAGGAATGAGCTGAGCTGCTGCTTCAAGCAGGRGGTCCAGCCCTTCGTAGGCAACGAGGCTGCTGACGGTTCCGATGTACTGGTGTGCCAACGACAACCCCAGCATGCCTCTGGCCTGGGAACGCGGAATCGGTTCTTCCAGGTAATCGTCGCCAATGGCGTTTGGAGCGATCGAAATCTTTTCGTCGGGAATGCCTTGCTCAATGAGCTCAGCTTTCATGGCTTCCCCCAAGGTCAGGACGTGGGTCGCATGCGCCGCCACGAATGCCTCGCGTTCCTTGAACAATTTGTAGCGCTGCGAGGTCTTTGCGCTTTCTGGCCGGGTTGACGCCCATGTGTCCGCCAGCTGGCCGCGAACCTCATAGACCCAGGGGATATTGAATGCCTCAGCAACTGTCATGACGGCCAACCCATTGGTGAAGTCGGTTGTGGTGTGAAGCACTCCGGGATTCAATCTTCGTACGGCTTCCGCCAGCGCACCGGCTTGTTGCTGAAGCTTGGCTCCCATATCGGATTGGTATTTCCGGGGCGTTACACGACGATAAGCAACCCCGTCAATGACATCCACCGCCCTGGCACGGAACTTCCCGACGGAAAGTGGATATCCGGCGCGCGTCAGCACCTCGAGGTGCCATCCTTGATCCCCGAGGGAAGTCATGATCGAATGCGAGCGCTGGGCATAGCCGCTGCCCGTATGCGGCAATGAGTTTGTCAGAAAATGGAGTGCCGTGGGTTGAATCGATCCGTCTGTGTGTTTGCGGATTGACTCCCCATGGTTGAGGATTGGCATTCGTCCTTGGAAGACATCCAATTCACTTCGGTAATGGCGAAGTTGCCTGTTGGTGTCGGACACGACGGTTTCCAACAGTTCTACGGCTTCTTGCATATTTCCCAGGTACCACGAGTGACGTGCTTGCGAACGGCTCAAAGCGATATTCGTGGTTTGCCGGTGCTCCAGCAGGTGAGCCGCGCTGTCTGAATCTTGTATGGCGACGGCCATATCGCCCAAGCGAGCCAGTTTTCGATCAGAGAGCTGCTTGGGGGGCAGGCTCCGGAGGTATTCCCCGAGGGATGTTGTGTTGCCGGACAGCATGAGGGTGAAGGCGTTGAGGACAACGGCGCGTTTGGGGAGAAGACCATTGACGGTGCTTCCTACCCTGGCCAAGGAGCGCGACTCCAGCCTCCTCGAGGCCTGAAGTATAAAGAACGTCGGGTCATCACGGATATTGTCTCTGACGATCTTGCCGATCGTCAGCACGTTTCTCAATAACCGTTTGGTGTCACCCTCAGGCTCAGGTGTGTGTGTCTCAGCCACGGTCTCGTTCACGTCCTTTTATGCCACTGATCAGCTCCACGTACTTCTGGCCAAGCTTCTCCAACGAGGCCTTCTCGAACACCCAGTCTCGACCTGTCGAGCCAACATCGACTCTTTGTCTGTCGAGGTATAGCTGCTGCCACAAGTCCGCTATGTGATTCGGATTGTGATCCACGATGTCGCCCGCCGACGCGTCGTTGATGATTCGCGCGGCTTCACCGGTGACAATTCCGGTGATATGTCGACTGAGCGACAGTAGTTCGTAGATCTTTGAAGGTACCGTGTGATTGAAACTAGCCCAGTCGTCACGCAGGCTCACCACACACGTGTCCGCCCATTGATAGTGCGAACGCAGATCTTCGCCCCGAGCCGGAGGCTGGAAATCTATTTTTGCATCGATGCTATCTGCATAGCGTTTCAACCGCTCGCTGGCGGTCCCTGCCCCGACGATACGAACTTGGATTTCATCGGACACCATCGTGGATGCCAAGATCACCGATTCCAGGCTTTGGCTCTCCCCCAGATTCCCCAGATAGAGCACATGAAGCTTCGCGTCGGTTCTTAGTGGCGGCGCGGGGAGCACTTCGAAGTTTCTGGTGCTAATCCCATTGTGAATCGTTCGTACGGCCGAAACGCCTTCTCGACTCAAGATCTTCGCAAAACCATCAGTCACGGTGACCACCACCGTTGCCCGGCGCTGAATGGATCGTACGCTCCAATGTGCCAGTCGCGTCAGCCACTTCCAGCGGAGAATTCGTGAATCTGAGATAAGGTCCGGCCATGCGTCCCGCATTTCCAGAAGCAGGGGTCTCCGGAAGATTGTCGCTACGATGAACCCGACAAACATGGTCGGCAACGCAGGAACGGTTGCTATCACCACGCTTGGTCGTGCTTGCAGCAAGGCTCGTGGGAGCATTAAGGCGCCATCCAGGGCATTCTTTATAAGCTTGCCCAAAATCGTCCGGGGTTTCCTCAGGGAGGCATAGCTACGAATGATCTCGCCGTGTGCCCCAACTTCTGCCCGACCGATCCGTCGATTCGGCTCTATGGTGCCGGTTCGCGATGCAACCCGTGGTGTTACGACTTGCACTTTCCATCCGGCTTCACGCATGACGTAGACGAAAGAGTCCCAACGTCGCTGCGGCGGCGAAACTTCCGGAGAATAGGAATGTGTCAGCAACAGTACGCGCACGACCCCCACTGACATGTACCGCCTATCTCCGGGAGCGCCAGCTCCACAATTGATTCATAAATCCTACGTCACGTTGCATCGACATCAATCACAGGCCGCACCGAGACCATATGGGCAATGTTCGGGCCGGAAGTGTATGTGCAATCAGAACATGATGTGTGGCTCGTTCAGTCCGAATGATGACACCACACCGGTCGCCAGCAAATCGGTCTCTTCAACGGACCATGTGTGTCCTCCTCCCTGTGCCCCGCGCATTTGGACGAAGTTGAAGCGGTCAGCTGAATATACCGTCCCTCCAGCTCCCAGGACGCCCCTGAGGAAGTTGGTGTCCTCTCCCCTTCCGAGCTCGAGGAACGGAACCTCGTGCATCATTTCGCGGGTAGTGAAGATCGTCGGGCCCATGACCAGATCCGTGAATCGGTGCTCTCGTTCCTCGAACCGCAGCAGTGTTGTATTGCGTCCTTCCAAGTACATGTAATGTGCTTGCTTACCCACAACGCTTGCCCCGCTGTAGCGGTGTGCTGCCGCCTGGTCCTGCAGATAGCTGGCGCCGTACAGATCGTCGTCGTCCATCTTTGTGACATAGAACCCCGAAGCGGCCTCCGCTGCCAGATTGAGACATGCACCAAGCGTGGTTGTCCGCGGCTCGTGCAGAAGGACAAGACTTTCAATTCCAAGATCACGTGCCCTCGCCCGAATGACACGTTCGTCCAATTCGAATCCGTGGGTCAAGAGCACCAGTTCGGTATTTACGTTGACTTGTTTGCCGACCGTGGCAAGGATGTGGTCGATCTGCTGTGGTCGGATGGTCGATACAAGTGCCGAAACCATGGGTTGTTGGGTCATTGACGAGGGGTGGGGCGTCTCGACGCGAAGTCCCGAAGCCCTGAGTACCTGCTCCGCACGATGAGCATACGTGTGTTCCTGCCAGATCTTGCGCTGGCCCAGGTGCACAGTACGATCGCGCAGTTCCTTGCTGCGTACCAGTGAGCGGATCATGCCCGCTGCTTCTTCGCGCGTACCGACTTCGAGGACTTCCGACTTGTCAAAGAACTCGGCAATGGCCCGACTCGGTGCCGTCACCACAGGAGTTCCGGATGCAGTGATTTCGAAGATTCTCCTGGCACACATACTCGGGGAATCAACCACGGAATTCACATTGAGGAATACCTTGTAAGCCTTGTACGCAGTGAGCATTTTTTCATACGGGAGGCTCCCGACCACGTGTTCGTTGAACGGAGCCGGAAATTGGTAGTTCGCGTCCCCTCCAAGCTGTCGCGAAAAGATCTCCAAGCCATATTCCATGCTCCCCGCTACATCCAGCGCACCCGAGAGCAACATTTCCATTTGCTCGCGGCGTTCGGGAAATTTATGGGAAAAATACATCCCGGCAAATGCCACGTCGCGGGCTTGGAATCCTCGCTGTGGCCGGATGGGGTTGTGGACCACCGGCTGGGCGGCAAAGCTCAAGGCCTCGACATTCTCGTGGCCCAGATCCGATCTGTACCGTTCAATCTGTGTCGAATCCGATGTCAGCACCGTGTCAAACAACCGGGCCGTCGCCAAAAAGTCCTCGTAGTGTGGTGGATCTTCTTTGTTCCAGAACACGGTCGGGATTTGTTGCGACTTGCACCACTGCACCAGTTCGATGATGGCCGGTCGGGGCGCCGAAGTTCCAGTCAAGTGATACGACCAGGCCTTGCCGTTTCCGGCCCAAGCGGACTCAACGAAAAGGAGAGAAACAGGTTTCGTGGTCAGTTCCTCCAGCCAAGTGTCTGGCTTGACAGCGATGCACTCCCACTCGTACCCCCACGCCTGCGCCGAGAAGTCATCCAAGATTGTCGCCACGCGAAGCTTCTCCGGAGGGGCACACTTCCGATATACTTGAAATGCTGGAAAGTCCAACATCATCTGGCCATTCAACGTTGAGCGGACCCTGCGTCCCATGATGTTGTTCGTACCATTGTGGGCCACAACGGATTGCCGACGTCTCCAACGGAGCAGCTGATTCAGCCCACCTTGCCTGAAGTGCCAGAATGCTACCCGCAAATTCTTGATGATTGATTCCTAATACTGTCTGAGATGGACACTGGCTCGAGTGGTCGAACAAGACGGACATCATAAGTGTAATAGATCCGCCTCTCGCCATACCGGCCGGCGGCCGTCACCGTCTGCGTATCGTGGGACCTGGATCCACAAGCGCGCAGGCGTCCGTCGCACGGCTTCTAGCCACCTTCCGTAATGCCTCGTCCGGAGTTGCGCGGATCCGACTCCTTCAATCGCTTTGAGGACTCCACCCTCTGAGAAGTCAAGGGGAGGTGTTCCAGGACTGGACGCCGTCAGGTGAACCAATCCGATGCGCCTAGTCAGAGCGCCTCCACGATCCGTTGATAGCGACAGTTCGTTCGGTCAGCGTTTGTCCAAGTCGATGTTGTTGGGGACTTCAAGGACGATCGCGCACCCTTTAGAAAGTCTAAACGTAGGGGAATGCAGATCGAATGCCATTCTTGCTCTGTGCTGGTTTCGATGGTCGTACAAGTCATCCGCGATGCGTCGGAAGTTTCCCCAGGACGTCCCCAGAGTTAACCCAAGCATTCATTCTGTGCCACTTTTCATGAAGATACTTGATAACGTGCGTGAATCGGCAGCATGCAATTACCGAATTAGATGGACCGCGCAGCCATCTGGCAGAATTGTTGAGGTCCCACGTACCCTTGGATCAGTCGGGCCCTGTAATTGCGAGACACGCAACCGCAGCAAATCGATATATTTGCCCACTCAGACACTTGTTGCAACACTTCTTAAGTAAGTAAGGATCTATCGCGTGCCTACCAAGCCAACTAGTAATGAACGTCTCAAGTTGAAGTTGAGTCGCATGGTCAATCAAGTCTCACAGGCAGCAAGAAAAACGGACGTTTTTGAAAAAGCCAATAAGACCGAAGTGAATTCCTTGATTTCCGCGGCCAGGATTTCGACAAAAGAGGGACGCCTTACCGAAGCGGTAATTAATTACCGTAAAGCTATTGAGTTAAGCCCCGGATCTGTGAATGCGCTGTTTTCCTTCGCGCAATTCCTGATTTCGCAGAACCGGTCTGATGCTGCATTCGAGATTTTGGGGCTAGCGCTTGAATTAGATCCCGCGAACCCCGAAGTACTGGAGATGTACGTAGAAGTCGTTTACAAGCGTGATCTCGACCGCAGTTACCTTACCATTGCGCTTTCCAACTTGTCCGTGGGCCTGAAAAAGAGCAGCAAACATCATCGATCAGCTCTAGACTTTGCAATTCCACACTCCGTCAAAGATGCCATCGAAGTACTTCGAATCAGTCCCGACCCGGTTACTCGTGCGGCAATCGAGCAGAATGAGTACTTCTCACTAAATCCTTCTGAAACACTCGCATCTCACCTGCCTATTTCCGAGAAACTAGAGCCAGCAGAACTGCAGTTGGTTTCATGCCTAGTCAACCTCGCACGGGGTCGCTCGGGCAACGCGATAAAGGCGCTGTCTCACTTGGAAGCCGATCAGGTCCCGGTAGCATCACTTCGACGGGCAATCCGTCGATCCAGAAACGCAAACAAGCCAAAAATCGCCCAGAAATATTTGAAAGCTTACCTAAAGGTTAAGCCAACAGATTCATGGGCAAAGAGTCAACTAATTGTCACCAAAGAGGAACGCTTCTCGAACTATGCGCTGGGCAAGCGCGGTTTTCCGTTTCCAAAAAATGATCAGCGTCCCGCGTACGAGATCGCTGATAAAAAAGTTTTCTATCTGCTGCACAACAGTTTGCCATTTAACTCTGCAGGCTATGCGACTCGAACCCACGGTCTGCTTAAGTCTCTAAACGAAGGTGACTGGACCGTTGATGGTGTAACACGTTTGGGTTATCCATTCGACATGCCTGGTAATTCAGAACTAGATTCCGTACCGACTTTCGATATTGTCGATGGAGTAAAGTATCGAAGATTACTTGCTGGGACGGAGATTGAAAGGAAGAATCCTATTCATTCTTACGTTCAACGCTACTCTAGATCTCTCGAGAAGCTTGCCCTTTCCGAACAGCCTAGAATAATTCATGCAGCTTCCAACCACTGGAACGGACTGACTGCCGTAACCGCCGCAAGGCGCCTCGGCATTCCTTCCGTATACGAGGTCCGCGGTTTATGGGAAGTAACCCGAGGTTCCAGAAACCCAGAATGGGCCGGTAGCAACATGTACAAATTCATAGCGCGGATGGAAGCTGATGCGGCTAAGGGGGCTACCCGGGTATTTACTATAACCAACGCACTGCGGGATGAAATGATCAACCGGGGAGTTGAGGCGGACAAAATCAAGATTATTCCCAACGGAGTGGACACTTCGCGATTCACTCCGATCGCCAAAGACATGGAACTCGCAGCAGAGCTTGGAATAATTGGTAAGACCGTGATCGGATATGTAGGTTCGATTCTTGATTACGAAGGCATCGAACTGCTTCTTGAATCAGCGGCGGCTCTCAAACTTCGCCGAACCGACTTTCACGTTCTGATTGTTGGCGATGGTGCCGAACTTGAGCGCTTCAAGAGCTTCACCTCGCAGAACTCGCTAGCAGATGTGATTACTTTCACGGGCAGGGTGCCTCATGAAGATGTTGAGCGCTATTACTCCTTGATCGACATCGCGCCGTTCCCGCGGCTTCCCCTTCCAGTCTGCGAAATGGTCTCCCCCCTAAAGCCCTTTGAAGCCATGGCCATGGGCAAAGCAGTGATCGCCTCCGACGTAGCTGCTCTGAAAGAAATTGTTACGCCGGGAATCAATGGCCTCTTGCATGTAAAAGGAAGCGCGCTAAGTTTGACCGAATCCATCGAGCAGCTACTCGAGAATCACGAATTAATGCTTCGTTTGGGATCTCAGGCTCGCAAGTGGGTTGTGGAAAATCGCGACTGGTCGCAGCTAGGAACGATAATTTCCGATACTTATGAAGAGCTAGCGGATGCAGCTCCAAAACCCTTGAAGTAGTCTAAAACTACGTCGCCAGGTGCCCGCGTAGCTGGGAACCTGGCGACTATGGGGCCGATACATAAGTTCATGCACCCGCGGTGGATATTGCCCTGTGCCTCTCGCCAATATGAACGCCAGGACGCCGAGATTGGAGTCTGCTGCCGCTGTCCACGGAGAAATTTCGTCCGACCGTAGCGACAGCCRTATAGACGAGGCTTTTGATAGCAGGTGTGGGGCGTTCCGGTAGCGGTTGCGGGTGGTTGCAATAGCGCTTTCGGCCACGTCCGGTGAGCTGGGCTTTCACCCACGACACTAGCCCAGCGGTTTCATGAGGTAGGAAGTCATTAACCGTCTTTAACGAGGAAAAGGTGACCTGAACTGGGAAAATGGAAGTGTCTAAGCCTCATATCCACCAGTTGAAAGGGTCACCTTTTCAGTGCTCAATTCTACCGCAGTTTTCCCTGTCATTCCGGCATCCCTGACTGCCCAGGCACTGGTGTCCCACGCAGGGCTGGGAATGCTGGCCGGCTTCCTCAACGCCTTGGGCTTCCGGAAGCTATGTGAGGACCGCTTTTCCCAGTTTGTTCCCGCCCTGGCCGGGCACCGACCCGGAAAGGTGTGGGAGGCTGCCGGCAAGCGGAGTCCGGCACGCCGGGCCACCGCGGAAGATCCCCTCATCATCGACATCGATGCGTCCCTGGTTCACGTCCACTCGGAGAAGGAAAATGCTGCAGCAACCTACAAGGGTGGGTATGGCTTTTCCCCGTTGATTGCCATGGCCGATTACGGCGCCGGGAACGGAACCGGTGAGGTCCTCGCGATCTTGATGCGCCCGGGAAACAAGGGTGCCAACAGCGCGAAAGACCATATCGAAGTCCTGTCCCAAGCCTTGGCCCAACTACCGGATGAGTTCCATGACGAGCACGGTGAACTGATCGGTGAAAGGATCCTGATCCGCACCGACAGCGCCGGGGCCTCCCGCGAGTTCCTGCACCACCTGCACTCCTTGGGCCTCCAGTTCTCCACGTCCTTTGCGTTGCCGGTGGCCAACGAGCGGCTGATCGGGTGGATCAATGAGAAAAAGTATTGGGAGCCGGCGACCGACCAGCAGGGCGAGCAGCGTCATAACGCGTGGGTGATCGATGCCAGCAAGGTGATTGCGCTAAAGAATTACCCTCCCGGCACCCGCCTCCACCTGCGGGCCGAACCCTTGCATCCTGGAGCCAACGCCAGCTTGTTCGACACCGACGGGAACCGGGTCACCGCATTCCTCACCAATGCACCCCGGTACAACGTTGCTTTTCTTGACGCCCGGCACCGTGCCCGTGGCCGGTGCGAGAACAGGATCAAGACCCTCAAGAACACCGGACTCGGTAAGCTGCCTTATCACTCCTACGCTGCCAATACAGCGTGGGCGAACCTTGCCATGTTTGCCATGAACCTGGTCAGCTGGCTTCAGCTCGCGGTGCTCCCCACGGGGCATGCGGCCGGGCGCTGGGACATGAAACGCTGGCGCTACCGATTGTTTTCCATGGCGGGGAAAATCGTCCACGGCGGCCGACAAACCAAACTCTTGCTATCCCGCAAGGCACCCGAGGCCAAGCTCCTCCTGGAGCTCTACGAACGCTTCAAGCACCTGCAGCAACGCTTCAAGGACAGCATCCTGATCACCTGAACCGGTGAACCAACCCATCCAAACGACCAGGAAGAAGCCCAGCTCGGRCACGTGGAACCCGACGCCCCATACCGGCGACACGGCAACCATCGGCGTGCCCCTAAACAGCAAAACCGCCAACCACGAACCAAAATACGAAATCAGCGGCTTGCCATCACCTTATGAAATGGCTGGG
>NZ_MOLR01000022.1:0-13326 GCF_001863355.1 Arthrobacter sp. UCD-GKA
GGCCTGGTCGCGGTCGGGGAACTTGAGCAGGTTCCAGTCGGCGTAGGGGACCAGGACGTATTCGGCCTGGCCGCCGACCCAGCCGCCCATGTCGACGTAGCCGTAGGCGCTTCCGGGGCGGTCGGGGTTCACGTTCAGGCAGATGCCGGTCTTGGCTTCCTTGCAGTTGCGGCAGCGGCCGCAGGAGATGTTGAAGGGGACGGCCTGGTCGCGGTCGGGGAACTTGAGCAGGTTCCAGTCGGCGTAGGGGACCAGGACGTATTCGGCCTGGCCGCCGACCCAGCCGCCCATGTCGACGTAGCCGTAGGCGCTTCCGGGGCGGTCGGGGTTCACGTTCAGGCAGATGCCGGTCTTGGCTTCCTTGCAGTTGCGGCAGCGGCCGCAGGAGATGTTGAAGGGGACCGAGACGATGTCCCCGACCTTGAGGAATTCGACGTCGGGTCCGGTTTCGATGACCTCGCCGGTGATTTCGTGGCCGAGGACCAGGCCGGCGGGGGCGGTGGTGCGGCCGCGGACCATGTGTTGGTCGGAGCCGCAGATGTTGGTGGCCACGGTGCGCAGGATGGCGCCGTGGGGGACCTTGCGCCCGATGTTGGACGGGTTCACCCCGGGTCCGTCCTGCAGTTCGAAGGTGGGGTAGGGGGTGTCGATGACCTCCACGACCCCTGGCTTGACGTAGGCGACGGCCTTGTTTCCAGGCATGGGCACCACTACCTTCCGCAGTTCTGTTTCTCTCCGTCGGACGGGAACCTGGAAGCGAAAGCCGATGCGGGCGTTGCGGTGTGCGGGGAAAAGCAGGTCCCCGGGCGCGATGACGGCTCCAAACCTTCGATGGCGGTGTTGCATGGTGCCGCAGTCTCCGGCCCCCATCCCTTATGGCCCCAGCGTACGACCTGGACGCGGACAAGGCCATGGGTGGACCCCGCCGAAAGGCACCGATGTGAAAGCGTCGGTGGGACCGTGGCAGGATTGAAATATGACGATCACCGCAGCCGCAGACGGATCAGCCCTTGGAAACCCCGGACCGGCAGGATGGGCTTGGTACATCGACGACGACCGTTGGGCCGCCGGCGGCTGGGCCCACGGGACCAACAACATGGGCGAACTCATGGCCGTGCTTGACCTCTTCCGCGCCACCGCGCACCTGCCCGAAGAGGAACTGCACATCCTGTGCGACTCCCAATACGTGATCAACTCGGTGACCAAGTGGATGCCGGGCTGGAAGAAAAAGGGCTGGAAAAAGTCCGACGGCAAGCCCGTGCTGAACCTGGAGTTGTTCAAGGACATCGACGCCGCCATCAAGGGCCGCAAATACCGATTCGAATGGGTCAAGGGGCATGCTGGCCACGAGCTCAACGAGGCCGCCGACGACCGCGCCCGCGCCGCCGCCACCGCCTACCAGGCCGGCCGGGAACCGGACACCGGACCGGGGCTCGGCGGTGTGCCGGGTGCTGCCGATCGGGCCGCCAACCACGAGGTTCCGGCGCCCGACGGCCACAACTCGATGATCTTTGAGGACCAGGAGGCACCGGTGCCGGCCGACCCGGTGCAGGCCGACCCGGCGGCCCAACTCGCCGCGGACGTGCAGATGGTCTTCGAACTGGAAACCGAGCTTCTCTCCCCGGCGGTGCGCGGGGACCTGGACGAGGTCATGGCGTTCCTGCACCCGGAGTTCCAGGAGATCAGCCGCGACGGTTCACTGACAGACCGCTCCACCATCATCTCCGCGTTCAACGCCGCCGAGCCGCTGCCCACGGGCGGCGCCTTGCAGGTTCTGGCCGCCACGCCCTGGGGCCTGGACAAGGTGCAGCTGGCCTACCGGCTGCTGGCCGGTGACCAAGCGGTGCTGTGCTCGTCGTTCTGGCAGCGGGTCGAGGGCCGCTGGCTGCTGCGCTACCGCCAGGAAACGCCGACCGCTTGAGCAGGTCGGCGGCCGTCGGGCACGGTTGGGTCGGTAATGTGGGGGTCGTGACTACGCAGAGCAACCACACCGATGTCATTGACCAGCGCTTCGCCCCGGTGGCAGAGCTGATGTCTTCCTTCGCCGCCAACGATCCGGACTACTCCGGGCAGCTGGCCATCTACCAGGGCGGGAACCTGGTGCTGGACATGAGCGTGGGGGAGCACTGCACCCCGGACTCGATGACCGGGGTGTTCTCCTGTTCCAAGGGCGCCGGGGCCATCGTCATGGCGCTGCTGGTGCAGCAGGGACTGCTGGACCTGGATGCACCGGTGGCCGTGTACTGGCCCGAGTTCGCCGCCGCCGGCAAGGCCGCGGTCACCGTGGCCCAGCTGCTCAGCCACCAGGCGGGCCTGCCCGGGGTCGAGGGCGGGTTCACCCAGGAGGAGCTGCTTGATTCGCGGCTGGCCGCCGGCATCATTGCCGCCGCCGCGCCGCTGTGGACCCCGGGCAGCACGCACAGCTACCATGCGTTGACCATGGGCGTGTTCATGGAGGAACTCGCCCGCCGCTGCGCGCAGGAATCCCTGCAGGAGATCTTCGAGCGCCGCATCCGCGCCCCGCACGACATCGACTTCCATCTGGGCCTGCCCGAGGAACTGGAACCGCGCTTCCGCCCGGTCCTCAAGGGCGCCAACGGCGAGCCGGCACCCTTCATCGACCCGTTCTCCCCGATGGGGCTGGCCCTGAACTCGACCGGCGGATTCGACGGGCCCAAGGGGCCCAGCTTCGAGATCATGGACGTGCCCAATGTGCGCGCCATCCGCGAGGCCGGGCTGGCGGCGATCGGCGGGGTGGCCAACGCCCGCGGGCTGGCCAAGCTCTACGCCGCGGTGAGCACCGGCTTCGTCGACGAGTCCGGGGACGAGCATGCGCCGCTGCTCACCGAGGCCACGATCGCGCAGGTCACCCAGGACCGGGTGTTCGGGCTGGACCGGGCCGGCGGGTACCCCGGGGCCTTCGGCATCGGGTTCATGAAGGCCCACGCGAACAACGACTTCGGATCCGCGCGGGCCTTTGGCCACGACGGGGCCAACGCCTCGCTGGGCTACGCGGATCCGGCCTACGGGTTGGCGCTGGGCTACGTCCCGGCACGGGCCGAGGCGAACGGGACCGGGTCCCGCGGCGGCCAGCTGAGCGTGCTGGCCCGCCAGGTGCAGCTGGCCGGTTAGATGACCCCGGAGTAGGAATCGTGCAGGTGCTGGTCGCCGCGGATCTCCTCGAGCCAGGGGATCTGCGCGGGGCCGGGGCCCTGGTGGGTCGGCACGACGTCGCAGCGCACCTCGTAGGTCCCCGGGCCCACGGAAACCGGACCGCTGCCATGCGCCCCGGGCTCGGGCGTGTGCGCCGGCATGCCCAGGGGCTCGGCACCGTGGCCGATGACGTTCCTGGCGGGATGCCCGTTCGTGCGGTGGGTATTGCGACGGTTTGTGGCCTTCATGTTTTCCAGCGTGCGCGCGTTGGCTAGGTGCGCGCTGTGTGCCGGCACAGCGCCGCCGGTGAGTCGTGTCCACGAGGGTGGGCGCCCGGGTGTTGCGCAGCGTGTCGCCGCGGTGCCGGGACAAGACCGGTGCCGGCGATACGCTGGGGTCGTGGAATTTTCGAAACGATATCTGGCCCTGGGCGACTCGTTCACCGAGGGCATGGGCGATGTGGATCCGAACCGTCCGAACCGGGTGCGTGGTTGGGCCGACAGGGTGGCCGAGCAACTCTGTGCGGACCCGGACTGGGGATACGCCAACCTGGCGATCCGCGGCAAGAAGGTCGGGCAGGTGATCGCCGAACAGCTGCCCGTGGCGACGGCCATGCGCCCGACGCTGGTCAGCCTGTACATGGGCGGCAACGACATCCTGCGCCCGGCCGTCGACATCGACTCGATGATGTCCAGGTACGAGGAGGCGGTCGGCCAGCTGGCGGCAACCGGCGCCTCGCTGCTGCTGTTCACCGGGTTCGATTCCAACGGCTCGGCGATCTTCGAGAAAACCCGCGGCCGCACCGCCATCTACAACGAGGCCGTGCGCGAGATCGCCGAGCGCCACGGGGCGGTGATCGCCGACTACTGGCGATGGCGCGAATTCCGGGACTGGCGCTACTGGGCCACCGACCGCCTGCACATGGGCACCGCCGGACACACCCTGATGGCCAGGAAGGTACTCGGGGTCCTGGAACAGGACAGCGACATCCAGCTTCCCGAGCTCCCGCCGCTGGTTGTGCAGTCACGGGCCGAAAAGCTGCGTGGGGACGCGACCTGGGCCAAGGAATTCCTGGCCCCGTGGGTCAAGCGCCGGCTCACCGGCACCTCGTCGGGGGACAACCTGTCCGCCCGGTACCCGCGTTACGTTTCGCTGCCGGTGCCGCGGGTCCGGTAACCGCAGGTCGTGCCGCTGGCCAAGAAGCATCGAGGGTGCTTTGCTGGTGGGCATGGACGGGCAGCAGGAACCGCAGGGACAACACGAGGACGAACCGCACAACCAGGGCGTGGCCGAACGCCTCAACTGGCTGCGCGCCGGGGTGCTGGGCGCCAACGACGGGATCGTCTCGGTAGCCGCCGTGGTGGTCGGTGTTGCCGGCGCCACCACGGCGAACGGGCCGATCCTGGCGGCCGGGGCGGCCGCTGCCATCGGCGGGGCGATCTCCATGGCGCTGGGGGAGTACGTCTCGGTGTCCAGCTCGGCGGACTCGCAAAAGGCACTCATCGAGAAGGAACGCCTCGAGCTGGCCCAGATGCCGCAGGAAGAACTGGCGGAGTTGACCGGGCTCTACGAGGCCAAGGGACTGAGCCCGGAAACCGCAGCACGGGTGGCCCACGAACTGACCGCCCATGATGCGCTGGCAGCGCACCTTGATGCCGAGCTGCAGCTCGACGAGCAAGAGGTCCTGAACCCGTGGAACGCCGCAGTGGCCTCCGCGGTGTCCTTCACGGTGGGGGCCGCACTGCCCTTCGCCACCGCGGTGTTCCTGCCCGGGCCCCTGAAGATCCCGGTGACGTTCATTGCCGTGATGCTGGCGCTGGGAATCACCGGCGCGCTTGGCGCCAGGCTGGGCGGGGCACCCATGCTGCGCCCGACCCTGCGGGTGCTCATCGGCGGGGCCGCGGCGCTCGTGGTCACCTTCGCCATCGGCTCCTGGCTGGGGGTTGCCGGGATCGTGTAGCTGCCGCTCGGTGCACTTGCTTCGGGTCCGGACTGGATCTGCGGGGGTTTGGGTGGTGGAACGCCGCGGGGAGCCCGGCCTGGTGGCCGGGCTCCCCGCAGTGCTGCTGACATGTGTGGTCGGGTCCGGCTCAGCCGACGATCTTCAGCGCGGTGCCCCAATTGAAATCGGGCAGCGCGGGGTTGACCTGCATGGCCATGACCAGCAGCTGGAAGCCCTCGAGCTCCCGGGCGTGGTGCAGGCCGCCGACCTCGATCGGGCGCATGCCGGCCGCCGTGACGAATGCGGCTACCTCGGCGCGGGCGGAATCCTCGCCGGCGATGAAGACATCCAGCGGCTCGCCTGCAGCCGAACCGGCGGTCAGCGGGCCGGCAAAGGTGGTGTTGAAGGCCTTGACGACGGTGGCCGAAGTCAGCGCGGCGATTTCCTCGGCAGCCGAGCTGCCGGCAGCGGTGGTCAGCGAGTCGAAGGTCGAGAAGTCCACCGGGTTGGTGATGTCGATGACGATCTTGGAATCGAGGGCGGCACCCTGGGCCGCGACGTATTCCTTGGCGGCGTCGAAGGGCAGCGCCAGGACGACGATTCGTCCGGCCGGGGCCTCGGTGAGGTTTCCGCCGGTGGTGCCACCGCCGAGCTCCGCGGCGAGCGTGGCCGAAGCCTCGGTGTCGCGGGCCAGGACCTGAAGGTTCTTGCCCGCTGCGAGGGTGCGGGCCGCCAGTGCGCGTCCCATGTTGCCGGTTCCGATGATGCTGATGTCGATGGACATTGCTGCCTTCTTTCCGAAGAGTCGAGCGAGGAAGTTTTTCATGTGGTCTCAATCCGTATGGTTGAAGCTTCAAGTATTACGGTACGCCTCTTTTGGTTGAAGTGTCAAGTGTTTATTCACGGAGGTTTTGGGAGAGCCGTTGCCGTCGCCTGGGCGGCGCGGGCTTGCGGCCGAAAAAGCCTGGCTGACGTGGGCAATGGTTGACAGTTTTGCAGATCGTTGCGGAGGCTTGGGGCATGGTTGGAGACGAAAAAAGCACAGCGGCTGCCGAAACCGGTCTCGCCCGTGCCGGACGGGGGCTTCCCGGTCCGCGAGCGAGGCGCCTGGTGCTTCTGGTGAGCCCACTGGCCATCGTCGGCGTCGGCCACCTGGTCGCGCGCATCGCTGCCGACATGAACGCCGGGACCGCGTGGCTGTGGGTGGCCGCCGTCTACTGGGGCCTCATCGCAGCGGTCCTCGCCATGACCACCGACGCAGGGCAGCGTCGGGCTTGGTTTCGGCGCAGTGCCAGGCGCCCGGCCTGGGTGTGGATCGTGGGCCTGCTGCTCGGGCTGTTCCCGCTGGCGGGGATCCTTGCACTCAATCTCGGCTTGGTGGCGCAGTATCCCGGGGTGTTCGTTTCGGTATTGGCTTTTGCACTGGTCAACCCGGTCTTTGAGGAAGTGTATTGGCGCGGTGCGCTCCTGGATGCCGGCCGCTGTTGGCCGTTCTGGGTGATCGCCTTGTACTCGACGGTCTTGTTCGTGGCCGGCCACCCGCTGATGTGGGGCGTCTTCTCCATCGGGAACCGATCGGTGGTGCTCTACGCCACGCTGTTCGTGATGGGCCTGGCATGGTCCTGCATGCGCCGGGCCACGGGCAGCCTGCGTATTTCCATGCTGTCCCATGGCCTGGTTGATGTGGGGAACCTGTCGGTCTTTGTCTTCATGAACCTCTATATACCGCCCGGAATGTGATGCCTGGCATGGCTCCGCGGGTTCCCGGAACCGAAAGGAACATGGCGGCCCGAAACCGGGTTCCCCTACCGGCGTGGCGCGCATTGGAGGCGGGACCTAGGATGGGCTGAACAACCGCACCGCAGGTCGGAGCGCCGGTCCCGTCCAGCCAAGGAGGCGTCACGATGGAAAGGTTGACCCCTGAGGATGCGGGCACCCTCCGGAGCCGTCCGCGGACGGCCGCGTCCATCGGAGTGCTTGTCGCAGTGGTCGCCACCGCAGGCTGGGCGGGGTACCGGATGCTGGATCCGGTGGCAGGGCACGGCCAAGGCAACCTGACCTGTCACAGCACCGCGGCCCCCGGGGTGGCTCCGGGCGTCTTGACCACTCCGTGGATCGAGGTGAAGCCCGGGAGTTCGCTCCGGGTGCGGGCGCTCACGTTGGTGGCACCGGTGAACTATGCACTTGCCGGAACGGGCATCCAGCACGACGGTGTGCAACTTGGCGCATGGGAGTACCCGGTGGGCGATGGCGATCCGGAAATGCAGGCCACGTGGCTTTCCCGCACCGAACTGCCGGCCACCCTGGACGACCGGACCGATCATTCGATCATCATGGCGCTTGAACCCGTCGACGCGAGCCAAGAGTCCTCACTGCGTGCCGTGCGCGTGCGCTATGACAACCAGTGGGGCATTCCATATTCGATCGACGTCGGACCGCGCTTCGAGGCCAAGCCCAACTGCCTGCTCGACGACGGGGAAGAGGGCTGAGGGGAACCTCCGTCCCTGCGAGGGGCGGTGGACGGTATCGGGCGAAAGCCCGAAAACTCCCTGACGGAGCCCGAAAGGCGGTTCTGACCTGAAGCGGGGCGACCCGTGTTGTTTGGCTCACGCTTCGCCGGTAGGATGGGAGGCGTGCCTCGAAAGAGGCACAGCCACTGACATGCGGCGGGAGAGTCCCGTACAGCGAAAGTTGGTCGGGCGCCGTAGGAGCAATTCCTCCCCGGGAAACTCTCAGGCCCCCGTACCGCCGCGAAGAGGCAACTCTGGAAAGTAGCAACATCGCCCTTCGGCGGTGCTGCTCACCGAAGGTGCAAGCACGTTCCGACTACCAAGTCCGGTGCGTCGCGGAAACTCTCAGGTCACAGCAACAGGGTCGGGGAGGAACTTGCAGCTCGTTCGGTGTGCGCGCACGCCGATGACCCAATGGAGTTCCCCATGACCGTGACCCCGTCCGCTGAGTTCGTCGCCCGCCATATTGGCCCCCAGGGCAGCGACATCGACACCATGCTTTCGCAGCTTGGTTATTCCTCCCTCGACGAACTCGTCGACACGGCCGTCCCGGCCGACATCCGCCAGTCCGAACCCCTTGACCTGCCAGGCGCCCTGACCGAGGCCGAGGCCCTGGCCAAGCTGCGCGAACTGTCGAACAAGAACGTCATGAAGACCCAGATGATCGGCCAGGGTTTCTCCGACACCTACACCCCGCCGGTGATCCTGCGCAACGTGCTCGAGGACCCGGCCTGGTACACCGCGTACACCCCGTACCAGCCGGAAATCTCCCAGGGCCGCCTCGAGGCGCTGCTGAACTTCCAGACCATGGTCATGGACCTGACCGCGCTGCCGATCGCCAACGCCTCCATGCTTGACGAGGCCTCCGCTGTCGCCGAGGCCGTGCTGCTGATGCGCCGCGCCAACAAGGCCAAGGGCTCCGCCAAGACCGTGCTGGACGCCAACCTCTTCCCGCAGACCGTCGCAGTGGTCCAGGGCCGCGCCGACGCACTGGGCTTCGAGGTCGAGATCGCCGACCTGACCGCGGGCCTGCCCGAGGGCGAGATCTCCGGAATCGTGCTGCAGCAGCCGGGCAACAACGGCGCCGTCATCGACCACTCCGGCATCATTGCCGCGGCCAAGGAACGCGGCGCGATGGTCACCATCGCCGCCGACATCCTGGCACTGACCCTGATCGCCGCACCGGGCGACCAGGGCGCCGACATCGCCGTGGGCAACACCCAGCGCTTCGGCGTCCCGCTGTTCTTCGGCGGCCCGCACGCGGCCTACATGGCGGTGCGCAACGGCCTGGAGCGCCAGCTGCCCGGTCGCCTGGTCGGCGTGTCCAAGGACGACGTCGGAACCCCGGCCTACCGCCTGGCACTGCAGACCCGCGAGCAGCACATCCGCCGCGAGAAGGCCACCTCCAACATCTGCACCGCGCAGGCGCTGCTGGCCATCACCGCCTCGATGTACGCCGTGTACCACGGTCCGGCGGGCCTCAAGCGCATCGCCCAGCGTGCCCACAACCACGCCCGCGCCATCGCCACCGCACTGTCCGGCTCCGGACTGGGCCTGGCCGCCGAGTCGTTCTTTGACACCGTCCAGGTGACCGTCGAGAACGCCGACATCGTCATCTCCAAGGCCGAGGACGCGGGCATCAACCTGCGCCGCGTCAACTCCACCACCGTGGGCATCTCCACCGACGAGACCACCACGAGCGCACACGTTGCCGCGATCGCCGGGGTCTTCGGCATCGAGGGCGAGTCCTTCGCCGCCGAGGGCTTCGAGCTGCCTGCCGCCGTGCAGCGCACCAGCGACTACCTGACCCACCCGATCTTCAACACCATCAAGTCCGAGACCCAGATGTTGCGCTACCTGCGCCGCCTCTCGGACCGCGACCTGGCCCTGGACCGCACCATGATCCCGCTGGGCTCGTGCACCATGAAGCTGAACTCCACCGCCGAGATGGAATCCATCTCCTGGCCGGAATTCGCCTCCATCCACCCGTACGCACCGGAGCACCAGACCGAGGGCTGGCGCGAACTGATCACCGACCTTGAGGGCCGCCTGACCACCATCACCGGCTACGCGGGCGTCTCCATCCAGCCCAACGCCGGTTCGCAGGGCGAATACGCGGGCCTGCTCGCGATCAGCGCCTACCACCAGTCCAACGGCGAGGACGCACGCACCGTCTGCCTGATCCCCGCCTCGGCACACGGCACCAACGCCGCCTCCGCCGTGCTTGCAGGCATGAAGGTCGTCGTGGTCAAGACCGCCGCGGACGGATCCATCGACGCGTCCGACCTGGATGCGAAGATCGAAGCGAACAAGGACGTTCTCTCGGCCATCATGATCACCTACCCGTCCACGCACGGGGTCTACGACCCCGACGTGCGCGAGGTCTGCGACAAGGTCCACGCGGCCGGCGGCCAGGTCTACATCGACGGCGCCAACATGAACGCCCTGGTGGGCCTCGCGCAGCCGGGCCAGTTCGGCGGCGACGTAAGCCACCTGAACCTGCACAAGACCTTCTGCATCCCGCACGGCGGCGGCGGACCGGGCGTGGGCCCGATCGGCGTGGCCGAGCACCTGATCCCGTTCCTGCCGGGCGATGCCTCGGGCACCTACTCGATGCGCGACGGCGTGCCGGTGGTCGCCACCATGTTCGGCTCCGCCGGCGTGCTGCCGATCTCCTGGGCCTACATCGCGATGATGGGCGGCGACGGGCTGACCGACGCCACCAAGACCGCGATCCTCTCGGCGAACTACATCGCTTCGCGCCTCAACGAGCACTTCCCGATCCTGTTCACCGGCAACAAGGGCCTGGTCGCGCACGAGTGCATCCTTGACCTCCGCGAGCTGACCAACAAGACCGGCGTCACCGCCGAGGACGTGGCCAAGCGCCTGATCGACTTCGGCTTCCACGCCCCGACCCTGTCCTTCCCGGTCGCCGGCACCCTGATGGTGGAGCCGACCGAGTCCGAGGACCTGGCCGAGATCGAGCGCTTCATCGAGGCCATGGTCGCCATCCGCGGCGAAATGGAACAGGTGCTCGCCGGGGACTTCGCGATCGAGGATTCCCCGCTGCGCAACGCCCCGCACACCGTGGCCGCAGTGGTCAACACCGCCTGGGACCGCAAGTACACCGTCGAGCAGGCGGCCTTCCCGGTGCGTGCGCTGCGCGTGGACAAGTACTTCCCGGCCGTGGGACGCATCGACGGCGCAGGCGGCGACAGGAACCTGATCTGCTCCTGCCCGGCTCCCGAAGCCTTCGAAAACTAGTCCACGACCACTCGATTTACCTCACGAAAGGTAGCTTGATGAGCGACCCGAAGAAAACCTCCCTGCATGCCAAGCATGCGGAACTCGGCGCCTCCTTCACCGACTTCGGCGGCTGGGACATGCCGCTGAAGTACGGTTCGGAACTGGCCGAGCACAAGGCCGTGCGCGCCACCGCCGGCCTGTTCGACCTCTCCCACATGGGCGAGGTCTGGGTCGAGGGACCCGAGGCGGCGAAGTTCCTGAACTCCGCGCTGGCCGGCAACATGGCCGTGATGTCCGTGGGCCGTGCCAAGTACTCGGTGATCTGCAACGAAGCAGGCGGCATCATCGACGACCTGATCACCTACCGCCGCGGCGAGGAAAAATTCCTCGTGGTGCCCAACGCCGGCAACGCCCCGGTGGTTGCCGCGGCGCTGGCCGAACGCGCCGCGGGCTTCGACGTGGTCGTCACCGACGCCTCGGCGGACACCTCGCTGATCGCCGTGCAGGGCCCGGCCTCCGAGGCCATCCTGCACGAACTGGTCGATGAGTCCACCAAGGGCCTTGTCACCGACATGAAGTACTACGCGGCGGACGAGGCCACCGTGGCCGGCTTCGACGTGCTGCTGGCCCGCACCGGCTACACCGGCGAGGACGGCTTCGAGCTGTACCTGCCCAACGACCAGGCACCCGCCCTCTGGGACGCGCTCATGGCCGCCGGCGCCAACCACGGGCTGATCCCCGCGGGCCTGGCCTGCCGCGACTCGCTGCGCCTGGAAGCGGGCATGCCGCTGTACGGCAACGAGCTGTCCCTCGAAGGCAACCCGTTCGAGGCCAACCTTGGCCCCATCGTCTCCTTCAAGAAGGAAGAGGACTTCACGGGCCGGGCGGCACTGGAAGCCATCAAGGCCGAGGGCGCCAAGAAGGTGCTCGTTGGCCTCAAGGGCCTGGGCCGTCGCGCAGGCCGCGGCGGCTACCCGGTTTCGGTTGACGGCACCCAGATCGGTGTTGTCACCTCCGGCCAGCCGTCCCCGACCCTGGGCTACCCGGTGGCCCTGGCCTACGTCGAGCCGGCGTACGCCGAAATCGGCGCGAAGGTCGATGTCGACCTGCGCGGCAAGCCGGAGGCCTTCGAGGTCGTCGCGCTGCCGTTCTACACCCGAGCCAAGTAACGTTGTCGGTGGCGGGCGCGACGCGTCCCGCCACCGATCAACCGGCTTAACTTCTTTACCCACATTCTTTGAGAGGAAACACCCCCATGAGCAAGGTTCTCGCATCCCTTCGTTACTCGGCCGAGCACGAATGGGTTGACGCCTCGACCCCGACCAAGGTCGGCATCACCCAGGTTGCCGCCGACGCACTGGGCGACGTCGTCTACGTTGACCTGCCCGAGGTCGGCGACGCCGTCACCGCCGGCGAAACCTGCGGCGAGGTCGAGTCGACCAAGTCGGTTTCCGACCTGTACGCACCGGTCACCGGCACCATCGTCGAGGTCAACCAGGAAGCCATCGACAACCCGGCCATCCTGAACGAAGACCCGTACGGCGCCGGCTGGCTGTTCACCGTCGAGGTCACCGAGGAAGGTCCGCTGCTTTCGGCAGCCGACTACGCCTCCGCCAACGGCGGCGATGTAGCGTGACCGCAGTTTACGAATCCCTTGCCCCTGCGTCGCTGACGCAGGACATCGGGACGCTTGATCCGGAGATCGCGCAGCGCATCGACGCGGAGCTGGCCCGCCAGCAGCGCGGCCTGGAGATGATCGCCTCGGAGAACCACACGGCCCTGGCCGTGATGCAGGCCCAGGGCTCGGTGCTGACCAACAAGTACGCCGAGGGCTACCCGGGCAAGCGCTACTACGGCGGCTGCGAGGAGGTCGACGTCGTGGAGACCCTGGCCCTGGAGCGGGTCAAGGCGCTGTTCGGCGCGGCGTTCGCGAACGTGCAGCCGCACTCCGGCGCGCAGGCCAACGCCTCGGTGATGCACGCGCTGATCCGCCCGGGCGACACCATCATGGGGTTGAACCTGGCCCACGGCGGGCACCTGACCCACGGGATGAAGATCAACTTCTCCGGGCGCCTCTACAACATCGTCCCCTACGGGGTCGAGGAGGACACCCTGGTGGTGGACATGGACAAGGTCGAGGCCCTGGCCATCGAGCACTCCCCGAAGATGATCGTCGCCGGCTGGTCCGCCTACCCGCGCCAGCTGGACTTCGAGCGCTTCCGCGCGATCGCCGACAAGGTCGGGGCGTACCTGTTCGTGGACATGGCGCACTTCGCGGGCCTGGTCGCCGCGGGGCTGCACCCGAACCCGGTGCCGCACGCCCACGTGGTCTCCTCCACCACGCACAAGACCCTGGCCGGCCCGCGCGGCGGGATCATCCTGACCAACGACGCGGACATCGCCAAGAAGGTCAACTCCGCGGTGTTCCCCGGGCAGCAGGGCGGCCCGCTGGAGCACGCGACCGCCTTGCCGGCG
>NZ_MOLR01000023.1:0-5423 GCF_001863355.1 Arthrobacter sp. UCD-GKA
GGGGTGGTGTGGTGTTTGTGGTTGAAGTTGTCGGCCTATTAGTACGGGTCAGCTTCACGAGTCTTTGGTCCTCGCTTCCACATCCCGCCTATCAACCCAGTGGTCTGGCTGGGGGCCTCTCGCCACACAAGGTGGCGTGGAAATCTCATCTTGAAGTGGGCTTCCCGCTTAGATGCTTTCAGCGGTTATCCCTTCCGAACGTAGCTAATCAGCGGTGCACTTGGCAGTACAACTGACACACCAGAGGTTCGTCCGTCCCGGTCCTCTCGTACTAAGGACAGCCCTTCTCAAATTTCCTGCGCGCGCAGCGGATAGGGACCGAACTGTCTCACGACGTTCTAAACCCAGCTCGCGTACCGCTTTAATGGGCGAACAGCCCAACCCTTGGGACCTACTCCAGCCCCAGGATGCGACGAGCCGACATCGAGGTGCCAAACCATGCCGTCGATATGGACTCTTGGGCAAGATCAGCCTGTTATCCCCGAGGTACCTTTTATCCGTTGAGCGACGGCCGTTCCACAACGTGCCGCCGGATCACTAGTCCCGACTTTCGTCCCTGCTCGAGCTGTCGCTCTCACAGTCAAGCTCCCTTGTGCACTTACACTCGACACCTGATTGCCAACCAGGCTGAGGGAACCTTTGGGCGCCTCCGTTACTCTTTAGGAGGCAACCGCCCCAGTTAAACTACCCATCAGGCACTGTCCCTGACCCAGATCATGGGCCGAAGTTAGGTGACCGGTACAGCCAGAGTGGTATTTCAACGATGACTCCACCCGAACTGGCGTCCGGGCTTCAACGTCTCCCACCTATCCTACACAAGCTGCACCGAACACCAATACCAAACTATAGTAAAGGTCTCGGGGTCTTTCCGTCCTGCTGCGCGTAACGAGCATCTTTACTCGTAGTGCAATTTCGCCGAGTTCATGGTTGAGACAGCGGGGAAGTCGTTACTCCATTCGTGCAGGTCGGAACTTACCCGACAAGGAATTTCGCTACCTTAGGATGGTTATAGTTACCACCGCCGTTTACTGGGGCTTAAATTCTCAGCTTCGCCCACAAGGGGCTAACCGGTCCTCTTAACCTTCCAGCACCGGGCAGGAGTCAGTCCGTATACATCGTCTTGCGACTTCGCACGGACCTGTGTTTTTAGTAAACAGTCGCTTCCCCCTGGTCTCTGCGGCCCACACCCGCTCCGGAACGCATGGTTCCATCACGGGGCAGGCCCCCCTTCTCCCGAAGTTACGGGGGCATTTTGCCGAGTTCCTTAACCATGATTCTCTCGATCGCCTTAGTATTCTCTACCTGATCACCTGTGTCGGTTTGGGGTACGGGCGGCTAAAACCTCGCGTCGATGCTTTTCTTGGCAGCATAGGATCACCGAATCACCCCCCAAGGGGGGCGCCTATCGGATCTCAGGCATCATGAGTCACGGATTTGCCTATGACTCGCCCTACATCCTTGGACCAGGTCAATTCCATTGCCTGGCTCGGCTACCTTCCTGCGTCACACCTGTTAATACGCTTACCTCCCTGGTTCGGGTCCCACGCCGCACACCCGGTACCGCTCCCGAAGGAACGATGGTGGGCACTTGGGGTGGTTAGCATCACCAGGTCAATATGGGCGGTTTTTCGCCGGTACGGGAATATCAACCCGTTGTCCATCGACTACGCCTGTCGGCCTCGCCTTAGGTCCCGACTTACCCAGGGCAGATTAGCTTGACCCTGGAACCCTTGATCATTCGGCGGACGGGTTTCTCACCCGTCATTCGCTACTCATGCCTGCATTCTCACTCGTGTGGGCTCCACCGCTGGTTTACACCGCGACTTCACTGCCCACACGACGCTCCCCTACCCATCCACACGGCTGGACCACGAAGGCCTGCCAAAAATATGAATGACGCAACTTCGGCGGTGTGCTTGAGCCCCGCTACATTGTCGGCGCGGAATCACTTGACCAGTGAGCTATTACGCACTCTTTCAAGGGTGGCTGCTTCTAAGCCAACCTCCTGGTTGTCTTCGCAACTCCACATCCTTTTCCACTTAGCACACGCTTAGGGGCCTTAGTTGGCGTTCTGGGCTGTTTCCCTCTCGACTATGAAGCTTATCCCCCACAGTCTCACTGCTGCGCTCTCACTTGCCGGCATTCGGAGTTTGGCTGACGTCAGTAACCTTGTAGGGCCCATTAGCCATCCAGTAGCTCTACCTCCGGCAAGAAACACGCAACGCTGCACCTAAATGCATTTCGGGGAGAACCAGCTATCACGAAGTTTGATTGGCCTTTCACCCCTACCCACAGCTCATCCCCTCCATTTTCAACTGAAGTGGGTTCGGTCCTCCACGCGCTCTTACACGCGCTTCAACCTGGYCATGGGTAGATCACTTCGCTTCGGGTCTAGATCACGCCACTGACTCGCCCTATTCAGACTCGCTTTCGCTACGGCTTCCCCACACGGGTTAACCTCGCGACGTAACACTAACTCGCAGGCTCATTCTTCAAAAGGCACGCTGTCACCCCAACAAGGAGGCTCCAACGGATTGTAAGCGCACGGTTTCAGGTACTATTTCACTCCCCTCCCGGGGTACTTTTCACCATTCCCTCACGGTACTTGTCCGCTATCGGTCATTGGGTAGTATTTAGGCTTACCAGGTGGTCCTGGCGGATTCAAACGGGATTTCTCGGGCCCCGTCCTACTTGGGATGCTCTCACAAAGCGGCGGAACGCATTCGCACTACGGGACTCTCACCCTCTATGGTCCGGCATTCAAGCCGATTCGCCTATGCGCCCGCACCTCACTTCACCAGTCCGGCAGAACTGGTATGGAAAGTCCCACAACCCCGACCATGCAACGCCCGCCGGCTATCACACATGGCTCGGTTTAGCCCCATCCGCGTTCGCTCGCCACTACTAACGGAATCACTTTTGTTTTCTCTTCCTGCGGGTACTGAGATGTTTCACTTCCCCGCGTTCCCTCCACGCAGCCTATGTGTTCAGCTGCGGGTCGCACCACATGACATGGTGCGGGGTTTCCCCATTCGGAAATCCTGGTCTCAACGTCCGGTTATCGACTCCACCAGGCTTATCGCAGATTCCCACGTCCTTCTTCGGCTCCCAATGCCAAGGCATCCACCGTGCGCCCTTAAAAACTTGACCACAAACAAGGGTCAAAAATTTACATGAGCTTCATACATACAATCGAAAGAACCAAGAAACACACACCGCGAACGATGTGCATACCAGGTTCAATAATTCATAAGAAATTGCTTATGCAAAACAAGGACAAAGTCCCTGCTTCACAAGATGCTCGCGTCCACTATGCAGTTCCCAAACAACAACCCCGTCGCACCCACCACCCACACACCCGCAACAAAGGGGAACGTGTCGGCTTAGGCCATGCGCGGGAACACTGAAAAAACAAAACCCGATCCCGCAAGGGGACCGGGGCCTGTTGTTTCAGGACCCAACAGTGTGCCAAAGACCACCCGCGCTCACCGAYGGTCCCCGTTCCAGCCACCGGACAAGTCCGGAAGCGTACTAGAAGACCATCCACCAGCGATGGACGGCCGTGATTTGTTGATATTCCACCCTTGAGCACTCGCCCACCAACACAAGTGGTGGATGCGAGCAGCACTGARCACCCGTGACACACGCGCTTTGGCGTGCACACCTGGTGCTAGTTGCTCCTTAGAAAGGAGGTGATCCAGCCGCACCTTCCGGTACGGCTACCTTGTTACGACTTAGTCCCAATCGCCGGTCCCACCTTCGACGGCTCCCTCCCACAAGGGGTTAGGCCACCGGCTTCGGGTGTTACCAACTTTCGTGACTTGACGGGCGGTGTGTACAAGGCCCGGGAACGTATTCACCGCAGCGTTGCTGATCTGCGATTACTAGCGACTCCGACTTCATGGGGTCGAGTTGCAGACCCCAATCCGAACTGAGACCGGCTTTTTGGGATTAGCTCCACCTCACAGTATCGCAACCCATTGTACCGGCCATTGTAGCATGCGTGAAGCCCAAGACATAAGGGGCATGATGATTTGACGTCGTCCCCACCTTCCTCCGAGTTGACCCCGGCAGTCTCCCATGAGTCCCCGCCTTTACGCGCTGGCAACATGGAACGAGGGTTGCGCTCGTTGCGGGACTTAACCCAACATCTCACGACACGAGCTGACGACAACCATGCACCACCTGTGAACCAGCCCCAAAGGGGAAACCGTGTTTCCACGGCGGTCTGGCACATGTCAAGCCTTGGTAAGGTTCTTCGCGTTGCATCGAATTAATCCGCATGCTCCGCCGCTTGTGCGGGCCCCCGTCAATTCCTTTGAGTTTTAGCCTTGCGGCCGTACTCCCCAGGCGGGGCACTTAATGCGTTAGCTACGGCGCGGAAAACGTGGAATGTCCCCCACACCTAGTGCCCAACGTTTACGGCATGGACTACCAGGGTATCTAATCCTGTTCGCTCCCCATGCTTTCGCTCCTCAGCGTCAGTTAATGCCCAGAGACCTGCCTTCGCCATCGGTGTTCCTCCTGATATCTGCGCATTTCACCGCTACACCAGGAATTCCAGTCTCCCCTACATCACTCTAGTCTGCCCGTACCCACCGCAGATCCGAGGTTGAGCCTCGGACTTTCACGATAGACGCGACAAACCGCCTACGAGCTCTTTACGCCCAATAATTCCGGATAACGCTTGCGCCCTACGTATTACCGCGGCTGCTGGCACGTAGTTAGCCGGCGCTTCTTCTGCAGGTACCGTCACTTTCGCTTCTTCCCTACTGAAAGAGGTTTACAACCCGAAGGCCGTCATCCCTCACGCGGCGTCGCTGCATCAGGCTTTCGCCCATTGTGCAATATTCCCCACTGCTGCCTCCCGTAGGAGTCTGGGCCGTGTCTCAGTCCCAGTGTGGCCGGTCACCCTCTCAGGCCGGCTACCCGTCGTCGCCTTGGTGAGCCATTACCTCACCAACAAGCTGATAGGCCGCGAGTCCATCCCTGACCAACAAGTCTTTCCACCAAGGACCATGCGGTCCACGGTGCATATCCGGTATTAGACCCAGTTTCCCAGGCTTATCCCGAAGTCAGGGGCAGGTTACTCACGTGTTACTCACCCGTTCGCCACTAATCATYCTGTGCAAGCACAAAAGTCATCGTTCGACTTGCATGTGTTAAGCACGCCGCCAGCGTTCATCCTGAGCCAGGATCAAACTCTCCGTAAAAAAATACAGACACAACCAACACGACCCTGGAAAAAGGGTTGCGGGTTGCACCAAGTAAAAAAATCCCGGCAAATTGCCCCAGGCGCCCACACGGGGGTGCGGACCCTGAAACCATTCACCAATAAAATAAATAAATTGGTATCAACAAACTTGGCACACTATTGAGTTCTCAAACAACAGACGCTTCCAACTTCCACGACCCGGACTGAC
>NZ_MOLR01000024.1:0-3854 GCF_001863355.1 Arthrobacter sp. UCD-GKA
CAACAACCACTATTGTGGTCGTAACCCATTTTTCACGCCCCCGGACCCTGTCCGGGCAGTGCGTGGCTAGAGTTACGGCGGTCATAGCGTGGGGGAAACGCCCGGTCCCATACCGAACCCGGAAGCTAAGACCCACCGCGCCGATGGTACTGCACTCGGGAGGGTGTGGGAGAGTAGGTCACCGCCGGACACCCTGTCCCGGAACCCCCAAGCCTGTGGCTTGGGGGTTCCGATGCTTAACGCCCGTTCCCGGCCCCCGGCACCCGCCGGGGGCCGCACCCGCTTAAGAACCGGCACCGCAGGCCGGGCCCGCAGGCCGGGCCCGCAGGCCGGGCCCGCAGGAACCAGGGCACCGGGCCGGACGTCTCGCAAGCCACCTTCATGGCCAAAGCCGTTGATGGCGGACGTCGTATTGTGCCGTGCCAGGTGTTCTGGCGGGACCGGCAGACACCGATCATCACTGCGGTTCCGGGATACCTCTGCGATCCATTGCTTGACTCCTGCCCATTGAAGTTTCGAATCTGAAGCGATTTTCATAGTCGGATGGTTAACGACTTGCTGGGCTTCGTCGCTTGAAATGACTGGTCCGCGCTGATGCATATTGCCTGGACCATGCGCAGCTGCAAGGACTGAAGCCATGCACGCGAACCTGTCGCCACTGCAAATCGAGGAGATGCCTGAATGGATCGCCCCGATTAAAGCTAAGTACATCGTTAGTCGAATGACCGCCGGCGAGTCACCGTCGGATGCGAAAGCGGCTGCAGACACAAGCTTGGCGCAGAAATACCCCCAATGGCCGGCACCGAGAGAATCAATTGGTGTTCAACGTCGTTGCCGATGACGATGCAGTTGGTTAGCTCTGGGTCGGCCCGCAAACCAATGACCGTGCCGGCAAATGGTGGGTTTGGGATGTAGAAATCTGTGAGCCGTTCCAACGCAGGGGATACGGACGAGATGCCATGCTGCTGGCCGAGCACGAGGCGAGATGAGCCGGGGCCATTGAACTTGCCCAAACGTCTTCGGGTACGACGTCGGCGCCCGCAAGCTCTATGAGTCCCCGGGCTATGAATCGATATCCATTGGTTTGGAGAAGCATCTCGGACCAGGAAAACGTGGCTGTGACTGCCCTCACCGGCCAATAGGCGGCTATTCGTTCGCGCGGAGCCCATCGTTCCGCTATAGTTATTTATGAAGAACCACAGCACTTGTTGTGACTCGATAAAAGCCACCAGCGTTCCTGAATAAGGAATGCGCGGTAATAGAGTTACGGCGGTCATAGCGTGGGGGAAACGCCCGGTCCCATACCGAACCCGGAAGCTAAGACCCACTGCGCCGATGGTACTGCACTCGGGAGGGTGTGGGAGAGTAGGTCACCGCCGGACATAACGTCCCGGAACCCCTGAACATAATTGTTCGGGGGTTCCGATGTTTAACAGGCGAGAGCCTGAATCCAGACCTCGGTTCCGGATGACACTTGGGCCCATAAGAGCCTATAGAAGTGTGTCTGCCCGGGTGCGTTACCCTGAGGCCTTGGCCTGCCGGACAGAACCTAAGCAGGGCCAGTTGGCCCATCCCTTCAGTGTCAGCGGATCGGGCGCTTGTCTTGCTGTCTGGCATCAGTGGAGATCAACGACGTCGGCTACTGGCGTTTTGGCTCGAAGCTGCCGCTTGATTCTCATTCTCGCCCCTTCTCGAAAATATCCGCGAGGGAGCGATTGCGGTTAGTGGCTCATGGATGGAACCGCTCATCGGATTGGACGATGCCAGAGCCGCGCTGATCCTGGAAGGCGCACAGGATTGAAGCCGGAAGCTGGATCTCACCGCGTTTCATTAATCCGCTTAAGCTGTTGTGGCGAAAGTCCTGACGCTTGATGCATACGGTGCCTGCCATATGGCGGACCGAGTCGCTGCCTCCTCTGTTGCTCGGGCATTGGTAGCGGGCAACCATTCCGCTGGCAAGCGTTTGAACAACCTGTTCATGGTTACAGCGGTAAACCCGATGGGCTCCTCGTTCGTGTGGACGAACACCTGTAGCAAGCAAAATGCAGCTCCTGGATATTTAGTATTCGCGACGGTCGATATCGTGCGTGGAATGCCAGCAACTCCGCCGGCTCGAACGATTCGTCGACTCGACAGCTTGCGATGGCCTTGCACCCAGTTCCACGAACGTCGGATCTTCGCTACGCATGCACCGGTCTGCAGTGGGAAACGGTCGCACAACCAGCGGGATTGAGACGCTCTGGCATATGCGATTCCAGGGGTTGCCGTACTCCTTGGCACATCCCTGAGCCAAGAGAACAATAATGTGGGTTGAAGTGCTCCAAGGCTTTCGGACAGGATCTTGAGATCGCCGTTGTGCATGAAGATGCCTTGCTGCACGCATTCTCGTGCGGCAGGATGTAGTGACGGGAGCCCCACTTGTTGAACAACTGCAGCCAGCATATGAAGTCTCCTCGCGTCCGTGCCCAAACTACCCCTGGCGTGGAACACGTGAGGCAGACCTTTATCAAGCGCTTTGAATGCAGCATTGCAAATACGTGGACCTTCTTGATGGATAACCTTGACCAACCAGAAGCCGGGGAATGCCACTGAGGGAGGACCCGCCATCCACGGGACCCTGGAAATGTTTGACGGTCGGGTATGCCTTCGATTCGAGCTCAACGTGGATCATACAGTCGAGAGTGTCTGGCGGACGCTCAGCGTAGCCGATGAACTTTGGCGATGGTTCACCGGAGCAGTTGACTGGACCCGGAAGCGGGGAGACCTTCGAATCAGGAGGAGCCCTGCTTGAGGTGACCGAAGTTGATGCGCCGCATCACTTGGCCTGGACATATGCCGGCCAATTGCAAAGCTTTGCGCTTGCGGATGTGGGAGACGGTTGCAGGTCTGCCTTCGTCCTAGTCTTCGATGAGCTTCCACTTGCAGTGCAGACTGCAGCGGGGTGGGAAAGCTATCTCATGCGACTTGATCCGTATCTTCGTGGTGAGCATCTAACCGAGGCGAGTGCACATGGGTGGTAGGCCGAGAGCCATGAACTCTATGCCGAACGTTTCAGAGTTGACCCGGAACCAGGCCGCAAGTTCGCCGAGGCATTGCGTTCGGGCGAATCATGTGACTGCAAATCCGGGCCTTGCCTTGCGCACGCCCGTTGAAATAGATCCCTTCATGCACTGACGCTCGACCACATCTCTCGTAGAGGGAATGCGGTCCATCCCCGGGTGACGCTCTTCTGTTCAACAGCTCGCCACCGCGACTGAAGCAAGGTGCCATTTGAGCATCAGGCCGCATTGGCCATCTAAGGTGTCGCCGGGGTCACAATGTCACTTTTGGGGTTCCGGTGGTCAAAACCGCCCCCAAGGGCCGCTTCCGGGCTTCTATCCCGCGGTTTTTAACGAAGAGAGGGCCCGATTTGCGGTGGTGGGGAATGGTGTGTATAGTTTTCTAAGTCGCCGCGAGGGACACAGCGGGAAAGCCGCTGGAGGAATCGCCGGGCGTCCGAAATCTCTACCAAACCCCCCTCCAGTTTTTCCCGGTTGCCTTTGTGCGCCGGAGAATGACGGCGGGAATCGCATGCTAGACCAGGTCGGGCCGGAAACGGTGGATTTGCGTCGGGACACGCGGTGGGGTAAGGTAGACAAGTTGCTCCAGAGCGAAGCGCCGGCAGGAAACGTCAGTCCGGGTCGTGGAAGTTGGAAGCGTCTGTTGTTTGAGAACTCAATAGTGTGCCAAGTTTGTTGATACCAATTTATTTATTTTATTGGTGAATGGTTTCAGGGTCCGCACCCCCGTGTGGGCGCCTGGGGCAATTTGCCGGGATTTTTTTACTTGGTGCAACCCGCAACCCTTTTTCCAGG
>NZ_MOLR01000025.1:0-3708 GCF_001863355.1 Arthrobacter sp. UCD-GKA
CCTGGAAAAAGGGTTGCGGGTTGCACCAAGTAAAAAAATCCCGGCAAATTGCCCCACCTGGAAAAAGGGTTGCGGGTTGCACCAAGTAAAAAAATCCCGGCAAATTGCCCCAGGCGCCCACACGGGGGTGCGGACCCTGAAACCATTCACCAATAAAATAAATAAATTGGTATCAACAAACTTGGCACACTATTGAGTTCTCAAACAACAGACGCTTCCAACTTCCACGACCCGGACTGACGTTTCCTGCCGGCGCTTCGCTCTRGAGCAACTTGTCTACCTTACCCCACCGCGTGTCCCGACGCAAATCCACCGTTTCCGGCCCGACCTGGTCTAGCATGCGATTCCCGCCGTACTTTTTCCGGCGCACGAAGGCACCGGGAAAAATCTGGGTGGGGGTTTTGGTAGAGATTTCGGTCGCCCGGCGATTCCTCCAGCGGCTTTCCCGCTGTGTCCCTCGCGGCGACTTAGAAAACTATACACACCATTTCCCACCACCGCAAATCGACGCTTACCTGCACTGATTCAGCAAAGAACCCAAGCAAACAAAGGGAAGGCGCTCCCGCCACGGCACCCAACCAGGCCAATTGGCGGAAACAGAAGGAAGTGATCCGCGCCATGCTGACACCCCCGTAATCCAAAGCAAGCAGCTGCACGAATCTGGACGATTGATAGCTCGGCACGGTTTCATCCAGCTAAAGCAGGATTTCCTTGACCAACAGGCTGAACAAGAACCAAGCAGGACACCGCCTCATCCATTGTTAGGTTGTCACCGAACTCTGGGTTCGACCCGGTGCGTCGAAAGCAGCCATGGTCCTCCAGCTCCGATCTGAACCCCGCGACRATACAGCAATGTAAGCAAGAGAGCACTGAAGTCGTAGCGGCAAGTCAGCTTGGGCTTCACGTCGGTAGCAGATTACCGGGGATGGCGATCGGGATCCTGCGCGTGCTCTTCCCTGACCATGCCAGGGGCCGTCGCTACTGGCCGCATGTTCGCCTGCGCTATTTTCGGTACGCGCCATACGCGCATCCGACACTTGCTCAAGGTTGCAACGAAGTGCGGTTGACTCGGCGTGGGCTAGTGACGCCCTTTTGGCGCCGAGCTCCGAGCTCCTTCCCGATCATGAGTTAGCCGCGTCGCCGAACTGCTGAGACGATCCCTCATGCGTCCCTGACCATGGAGTTCCGGTCATAAGGAAACCCGACACCAACGGCAGCGACTCCAGCGCCGCTCTGCCATGATTCTCAGCTGGATTGACGACCGCGGCATAAATGGCGGATCTACACCGAGAGTTCCCGGTAACTACTACCGCGGGCATCCTGCCACATCAAGACAGAAGTAGAACTTGGTCCCTCCCTGTTCCCGAGGCTTCCCACGCCGGCGGCTAGGGTGTTCTGCATTCGGAAGCAAAACAGTTATGCGGCGCGGCCTGGCAATGGAGCGGTACCTACTGCGGCGTCGATGCACAATCCTCTCGGTTGTTGTCGACTGTGGTCTGAAGCATGGATAGCATCGGGATCAATTGGCTTCCGCTGTTCCTGGCCGAACAATGCATTCTCCCCGCTGCCTCCTTGCAGCCACCCTTTGCTTCGGTTCATCTCTGCGGTGAGCTCTGGCCGCAAGAAGGGATTCCACGCACCGCGGCTGAGTCCCGTGGATTCCTCTCTAATCGGGCAGGATGATGCATTTAGGCCCCGGCAATATCGTAGATCCACAAATTCACGAGCTGGACCCCTCAAGCCGGAACTAGTCGTGCAAGCCGCTTTGACGCAGCACCATTGGTTACCGGAGAGAGATCTTCTTGGGGAACTTCATGGCCGGCGAGATATGCCAGCTTGAACTAGGGCATCAGCAGGCAATACGCGAGCAGACGCCAGACCGCCAATGGCGATCTTCGGCAGGCTGCCGGAGACACCGCCACAATTGGCATATTTCGGGCCGCCACCGTCTGGGCCGGCGTATCACCTGATTCCTGGCCTGCACCGCGCGTTGGTTGCCCCGCTGGACAAGGTGATCGTGCAGATGAAAACTTGTTTTCCTCATTGATTGAATATTTGCCCCTGTGGGAGCCAGCAATATTGCGGGTGGGGACCATCCCGGGAAAACGCGAATATCCTCCATGGGAGCCACCAATGGCATGTCTGGAAGCCACCTTGCCGTCGACGGGTGGCCGCGGCCATGCCGGGATCCAGCCGGACCGGGGACAGACCGGTTGCCCCTGAGAATTCGATCGGCGTTACAACAATGCTTCGGAGCAGCATGGCTGGTTCAATCCTGCCGGCGTGGCACCGCCATTGCCGGGACCCACCACCGGAAAGTGCCTGCGCACGCTGCGTGGGCGAAGGCCACGCCGCCGCGGCCGGACGGTGTTCCGCCCGCAGTGTCGTCAGGCGGGCCGGCGCCTACGGTCCGGCACTTCGTCCACGACGAAGCGGTCATGGGGCGGATCATCTACAACGCCCTCTGGATCGGTGTCGGAAGCTGGAACATGCAGGTGAAGATCGGCACCGTTCAACATTCGTGGATCCGCTGGGGCAGGTGGCTCCCATCCGGGCAGTTGCTGCCCCCAACGGCAATATCGCTGGCACCCAAGCACAATAATGGGTGGCCCCCAAAGCGTCGAATACTCATTGATGCCTGAACTGCCGAACTGTATTGTGCGGGGATTGCGTATCAGGGCTAACCAGGACTTCAGGGTTGAACGCCTCCAGCGGCGAAGCTCAGCTCGGTGGTCCTTGATTCGAGGATCGAGGACATGCTCGAGGGAGAGGGCTGTCGGCGGATGGCGGTACTTGGGGGCCCAACGCGGGGAAGCGCAAGATTGTCTGTAAGCGGCCATGAGGAAATGTCCACCTGCGGCCACGGCTTAGCTCACATTTGGCCGCAACCCAATGGACATCCGTGTGTGGTCCAATCCCTGCCACGGACTTTCAAGCGTCCGAACAGAAAACTTCTAAATTTGGCATTGGATCGGCACCAATATGGGCCGTGCCTGTCAGGGCCGGGACACACCTAGCCTGCGACTCGCTTCGATCGGCGTTCGCTGCCGAACCGGGGAAATACGGTTCGAGACGTACAGGACGTTTCGATCTCCCGTTGTCCCACCGAGCGGTGGGCACTCAATCGTAGCTGGACCCCACGTGCCCCGGGAACGAATCGAAGCCCCAGCCACCTGGGGATTCGAGCTTTTGGGCTGACTGACCGCCAGCAGGCCACCCTCGTGGCCGGGCATGGAAAATATGGTGGTCTCAGGATGGCCACCAGTGGGCATATTTCCAAGGCCACTAACAACAGTTGCCTCTTGCGGTCATCGGCGCTGCCAGGGGGTTTCTCAATGCGGCTCACCTGAAGGTCACGTCCGATCACCACGGATGAAAGCATCACGATGCCCTTGGGGTGCGCCTACGAAAAGCCAGTCCCTGGGCGCATAGACCTGCGCAATATGGGTTGGGTGTTGGTTTCCCTGGTTCCTGCGGTGCCGGCCGGCCGGGTGCCGGTCCTTAAGCGGGTGCGGCCCCCGGCGGTGCCGGGGGCCGGGAACGGGCGTTAAGCATCGGAACCCCCAAGCCACAGGCTTGGGGGTTCCGGGACAGGGTGTCCGGCGGTGACCTACTCTCCCACACCCTCCCGAGTGCAGTACCATCGGCGCGGTGGGTCTTAGCTTCCGGGTTCGGTATGGGACCGGGCGTTTCCCCCACGCTATGACC
>NZ_MOLR01000026.1:0-3558 GCF_001863355.1 Arthrobacter sp. UCD-GKA
CCGGCAGAAAAGGCTGCTGATCCCCGAGTCCGCCCCCGAATCACCACTCTTCTTCACCCTCGTCGAGGGAACCGCCCGGCTGCGCGAACGCTGGCGCAACGGACACCTCGCGGCATAGGACCCCCTGCCGCGACCCCTTCGAAACGACAGAAGCAAGCCCCTTTCGGAAGATGGAACCCGACGCCCCCGGCCGGCGACCTGGCCGTTCCTGGCGTGCCCGAAAATACGACAGGCCGCCGAATCCGGGAAAATCACGGATTCGGCGGCCCGTCGGCGTTCCATGAAAAATCAGGGCTAAACACCACACGAGGGTGGGAGTGGGTGGTTCCGTCTCCGAGCAATTCATGAAGTCGGGGCCACCCACCTCCAGTGCAAGAAATCTCGCTGTTGATCGTCCGTGGACAAGAAGAGAAACATGAAAACAACATTCAAGGCCTTGCTGAGGGACCCCTCCGCTATGACGGGCGCAGCCATCATTTTGGTGGTGGTTTGCCTAGCCCTATTAGCGCCAGTTCTTGGCGGCGACCCAAATTTTGTCGATCCGGTAAACCGGCTGAAAGCGCCTCAAGCGGCATTCCCGCTGGGTACTGATGACCAAGGACGCGACATGTGGACAATGCTGCTCTTTGGGGCGCAAACTGCACTCGGGATCTCCGCGCTTTGTACGGTCTTGGCCATAGTCATCGGTTACCTGATCGGAATCATCTGCGGGTACTTCCCAAAGGTTGACGCAGTGGTCATGCGCGTCATCGACGGGATGATGTCGTTCCCAAACATCATTTTGGTTATGAGCCTGGTTGGCGTTCTAGGCCGGGGTGTCGGACCAGTAGTCTTCGGACTAACCGTGGTCTTGATTCCGCCGATTGCGCGCGTGGTTCGTTCGGCATCACTCAGCGTGAAATCCACTGCCATGGTCGAGTCTGCCCGGGCAATGGGTGCCAAGGATTCATGGATTCTTTCCAAATATGTTGCTCCCGAAGCTGTCTCTGTCCTGATCGTTCAAGCAACAATGGGCTTCGCTGCAACCGTGCTCTCCATTGCCGCGTTGAGCTTCCTAGGCATCGGAATCCCGCCCGAAGTGCCGAGCTGGGGTGCCAGTCTCTCGGCCGCACAAAAATATATCGCTGTCGCCTGGTGGATTGGTGTATTCCCCGGTGTGGCCATTCTGGTTACCGTATTGGGCCTCATTCTCCTAGGTGATGGGCTTCGAGACTCGATGGATCCTCGAGCCCGCCGCATCGCGGGCCTCGCAAAACTCAAGACACTTGTCAAGGTCGCTGCAAAGGAGGGACAGCACTAATGCTCAATTACATCTTCAAGCGCTTGTTGGCGTTGCTGCCAACCATTGCCGTACCCATGGTTTTGCTCTTCGTATTGCTGCGGCTGACTCCCGGAGACCCCGCCGCGGTCATCCTAGGCGAAGAGGCCACTGCGACCGACATTGAAAATCTTCGTGAAGAGATGGGACTCAACCAACCCATCATCCTTCAATTCATTGTCTGGCTAGGGCGTATGGTCCGATTCGATTTTGGCGAATCGATATTTCTCCGGGCCCCAGTGAGCGAGCTGGTCCTTGCTGCAGCAACAGTAACCGCCCAACTTGCCGTTCTGGCATTGATTGTTGCCGTCTTGCTTGGCCCGCTTCTGGGAGCGATTGCTGCATCAACCAAATCAAGAATTGTGGATAAGGCCATGGTTGTTGGTTCGGCGGTCGGCATTGCCATGCCGACTTTCTGGCTGGCCATCTTGATGGTCCTGGTGTTCGGTGTGATGTTGCGTTGGTTCCCTGTCGCCGGCTATGTGGCCCCAACGGAAAACTTCGGTCAGTTTCTCTCCTTCATGGCGATGCCGGCCCTGGCGCTGGGCGTCTTGGAGGCAGCCACGCTCTTCAGGTATTCACGCAATGGCGTCTTGGATGCCAAATTCCAGCCGTTCGTCACTACCGCACGTGCCCAGGGCATTGGTGAGCGGACGATCACTGGAAAGTATGTGTTCCGCGCGGCCTTGGTGCCGGTCGTTACTGTGGTGGGGCTGTCCATGGCTTCATTGCTCGGAGGCGCGGTGGTTACCGAAAACGTCTTCTCGCTTCCAGGATTGGGCAAGCTCCTGCTGACTGCTGTAGATCGCCGTGACTACCCGCTCATTGAAGGATGCATTTTTCTCATTGCCATCATCTTTGTGGTGGTGAATCTCTTGGTGGATGTGGTCTGTGCACTGATCGATCCGCGTATTCGTTTAGACAGCAAGGACTAGCGCCATGAGCGTAGGTGAAAAAGTGTTACTCGAAGTTTGCGACCTGAACATCGACATCCTTAAACCAGAAGGTCCAAGCAGAGTCGTGCATTCGCTGAACTTCTCGCTTGAAGCAGGGAAGACATTGGGCGTTGTCGGTGAATCCGGTTCCGGAAAATCCATGACTGCTACTGCCATCATGGGGATATTGCCGGATGTGGCCGTTGCTTCGGGCAAAATCCTTTACAAAGGTCAGGATCTGCTCACCGCAACTCACGCCGAGCGGCGCAAACTGAGCGGCTCCGAGATCGGCTTCATTTTTCAAGAGCCGATGAGTGCTCTGCACCCGACGATGACTATTGGCGAGCAAATGATTCGCCCTATGCGTATGCACCTGGGCTTCAGCAAAAAACAGGCACGTGATCGTGCCAGCGATCTGCTGGATCTCGTGGGCATTCCTCCAACGCGAGGTGTACTGGGATCCTATGTCCACCAGCTCTCCGGCGGTATGCGACAACGCGTCATGATCGCCATGAGTATTTCTTGCAATCCGGCCTTATTGCTTGCGGATGAACCGACGACCGCCCTGGACGCCACGATTCAAAAACAGATCCTGGACTTGTTGCTGAAACTGCGCGATGACCTCGATCTGGCATTGGTCCTGATCAGCCACGACCTTGGTTTGGTTTCGCAATATACCGACGACGTAGTGGTCATGCTGGATGGCTATGAAATGGAGCAGGGCGCGACCCAAGAAGTCATTGCCAACCCGAAATCTGGATACACACAAGGTCTTTTGGAAGCGGCGCCTCGGCTGGGTCATCAACCGCATCGACTCCCAGTGATCGATAAGTCCATCTATTCAAAGGTGACGCTATGAAAAACGATCAGCTCGGAGCCCATAACGACCTCGTCTTGGAGCTTACTAACGTAAGCAAAGAGTTCACGCTTGGCGGCGTGTTCAAGCGGTCTAAACACGTCGCAGTGGACAACGCCTCGCTTTCGGTCAAACGGAATCAAGTCGTGGGGCTAGGGCGTGTCTCCTAATCGCTGACGGTTCGGTTTGGCAGGATTAACGGGTGAATTCCCGTTACACCGTCCTCACCGATCCCCAGTGGGAGCTGATTGCCCCGTTCATGCCCGATTCCACGGGCAGGGCGGGGCGCCCGTTCAAGGAGCACCGGCTCGTGGTCGAGGGCATCATCTACCGCTACCGCGCCGGCATCCCGTGGCGCGACCTGCCCGAGCACTTCGGGTCCTGGAAGACCGTGTGGAAGCGCCACCGCCGCTACGCCGCCGACGGCACCTGGGACTCGGTGCTGGCGA
>NZ_MOLR01000027.1:0-1735 GCF_001863355.1 Arthrobacter sp. UCD-GKA
CCCGGCCTTTTCATGAAGCGGGGCGTCATTAAGTGCCTTTAACGTCGAAAAGGTGAGCTGATCTGGGAAAATAGAGGTACCACACCTTTTTATCCACCAGAACAGGGCTCACCTTTTCGATGCTTAACGATACCCGTGTTTTCCCGTCCCTCCCGGCAGCCCCGACCGGCCAGTCGCTGGTTTCCCACGCCGGCCTGAACGTGCTCACCTCCTTCCTGGACGCGACCGGCTTCGGCGCCCTGTGCGAAGAGCAACTGGCCGGGTTCGTTCCCGAGACGGCCACCCACCGCCCGGGACGGGTCCTCGGCTCCCTGGCGGTGATGCTCGCCGACGGCGGCGAACACGTCTCGGACCTCGACACCCTGCGCGACAGCCCGGACCTGTTCGGCCCCGTCGCCTCCAACGCGACGGTCTCCCGCTTCGTGGAACGAGCCACCGAGGAGCCCGAGGCCTTCACCTTGGGCTTCGCCGCGGTCGCCAAGGCCCTGCGCTCCAGGATCTGGGAGGCCGCCGGCCCACGGAACCCCGCCACCCTGGCCACCAGGCTGGACCCGCTGATCATCGACCTTGACGCCACCCTCGTGGACGCGCATTCCGAGAAGGAATGGGCCACCGGCCATTACAAGCGCGGTTTCGGGCATTCCCCGTTCGTTGCCAGCCTCGACTACGGCAGGGGAAACGGCACCGGAGAGGTCCTGGCCGCGGAACTGCGGGCCGGCAACCAGGGTGCCAACAGCGCCAAGGACCACATCCGTGTGCTCGACAAGGCCCTGGCCCAGCTGCCCGACTCGATGCGCGACGAGCACGGGAAACTGCATGCCGACAGGATCCTGGTGCGTACCGACAGCGCCGGGGCGTCTCGCGAGTTCCTGAACCACCTGCACTCCCTGGGACTGCAGTTCTCCACCTCCTACACCCTGCCGGTTCCCAACGAGCGCTTCGTCCACTGGATCAATGACAAGGACCTCTGGGAGCGGGTCATTGAGCAGGACGGGTACGAACGCCGCGACGCGTGGGTCATCGATGCAACGAAGGTCATCAAGCTGCATGGCTACCCGGCAGGAACCCGTCTGTATCTCCGGGCCGAACCCTTGCATCCCGGGGCCCAGGCCTCCATCTTCGACGTCGACGGGCACCGGGTGACCGCGTTCCTGACCAACGCCCCGCGCTGGAACGTCGCGTTCCTTGATGCCCGGCACCSCGCCCGGGGACGGTGCGAAAACCGCATCAAGACGCTCAAGAACAGTGGCATGGGGAAGCTGCCCTTTTTCCGGGCTTCGGCGAACCAGCTCTGGACGGACCTCGCGATGCTCGCGATGAACCTCGTCGCGTGGATGCCACTGGCGATCCTGCCCGCCGGCCACGACGCCGGTACCTGGGACATGAAGCGGTGGCGCTACCGGATGTTTTCGATTGCCGGAAAAATCATCAGCAGCGCCCGGCAGAAAAGGCTGCTGATCCCCGAGTCCGCCCCCGAATCACCACTCTTCTTCACCCTCGTCGAGGGAACCGCCCGGCTGCGCGAACGCTGGCGCAACGGACACCTCGCGGCATAGGACCCCCTGCCGCGACCCCTTCGAAACGACAGAAGCAAGCCCCTTTCGGAAGATGGAACCCGACGCCCCCGGCCGGCGACCTGGCCGTTCCTGGCGTGCCCGAAAATACGACAGGCCGCCGAATCCGGGAAAATCACGGATTCGGCGGCCCGTCGGCGTTCCATGAAAAATCAGGGCTA
>NZ_MOLR01000028.1:0-1432 GCF_001863355.1 Arthrobacter sp. UCD-GKA
CTATTGTGGTCGTAACCCATTTTTCACGCCCCCGGACCCTGTCCGGGCAGTGCGTGGCTAGAGTTACGGCGGTCATAGCGTGGGGGAAACGCCCGGTCCCATACCGAACCCGGAAGCTAAGACCCACCGCGCCGATGGTACTGCACTCGGGAGGGTGTGGGAGAGTAGGTCACCGCCGGACACCCTGTCCCGGAACCCCCAAGCCTGTGGCTTGGGGGTTCCGATGCTTAACGCCCGTTCCCGGCCCCCGGCACCCGCCGGGGGCCGCACCCGCTTAAGAACCGGCACCCGGCCGGCCGGCCGGGGGGCCGGTCGGGGGGCCGAAGGCCTGTACGGTAAGGTTTCGACCACGGACCCGGCCCATCCCACGCCTGGGCGTGCCGGCGCACCGGGGTGGCGCCGCGCCATCGCGAACCCCAACACATTGTGCCGTTTAGCCGGATGCCATCAAGGAATAGCAAAGTGTCACCCAGTGATGTGTGATGATAACTGACACGGCCCAGAGCAACTCTCAAAGCAATCTGTATGTCGGGCCGGAACCCGTTTCTGAGTGTGATGAGTCGATTCGTCGGACTGTTCTGCGATTCTATGGACTCTGCGCTTTTGGTCCATAGAGGTTTCCCGCATTGCCGTGATTGGCAATTTGGCTCCAGGCGGGCCATGCGGGCGAGTATTCGTCGAGATGGATGTCATTCTGTTGCCGTAGTATGGATCAGTTGCGTTGCGCACTATTGGTGTAAATCACGGAGGCGACTGGGTACCCTCGACTAAGATAGATGCAGGCGTTCAATGCCCGGGTGAGGGCAAAAAGATTTTAGCGTGGGCTTCCGTGAGATGCGGAGGTCCACTGATTCATGCGTGGGGTCCAAAACTGAAGACCCTTTTGAGAGGAACACATCTAGTGTCAAACGAAAACAAGGGCTTCGGGTCGAAGGACAACCGCGACCGGAATGATTCTAAGTCGAACAACAGCGGAGGCTTCCGTCGCGGTGGCGACGATCGCAATGCCGGAGGCTTCAAGCCCCGCGAAGACCGCGGCGGATTCCGTGGCGGCGACGATCGCAATGCCGTAGGCTTCAAGCCCCGCGAAGACCGCGGCGGATTCCGTGGCGGCAACGACCGTGGCGGCTTCCAGGGCGGAGACCGTCGCGAAGGCGGTTTCAAGCCCCGCGAAGAYCGTGGCGGATTCCGTGGCGGCGACGATCGCCGTGAAGGTGGCTTCAAGCCCCGTGAAGACCGCGGAGGCTTCAAGCCTCGCGAAGACCGCGGTGGATTCCGTGGCGGCGACGATCGCCGCGAAGGCGGTTTCAAGCCCCGCGAAGACCGCGGTGGATTCCGTGGCGGCAACGACCGTGGTGGATTCCAGGGTGGAGACCGCCGTGAAGGTGGTTTCAAGCCCCGTGAAGACCCTGGAATCCACCACGGTCTTCAC
>NZ_MOLR01000029.1:0-1307 GCF_001863355.1 Arthrobacter sp. UCD-GKA
GGGCAACCGGAAATACGGGCAACCGGAAATACCTCCGCGAGCGCGGCATCCAATGCGTGATCCCCGAAAAGGACGACCAAAAGGCCAACCGGAAGCGCAAGGGCTCCGCCGGAGGACGTCCGGTCACCTACGACAAGGAGGCCTACAAGCGCCGCAACGTCGTGGAGCGCAGCTTCAACGCCCTGAAGCAATGGCGCGGCATGGCCACCCGCTACGACAAGCTCGCCCTGACCTACCGCTCGGCCGTGGTGCTCCACGCGGTGGTCATCTGGAGCGCCGCCCTCGAGAAATCACGATTGGGAGACACGCCCTAGTAGGGGAATCAGGATCCGGCAAATCCACCCTGGGCAGGATCTCGATTGGTCTCATCAGACCCACCTCCGGATCGGTACGCGTCTTGGGCCAGGACATCTTTGCCTTGGGCAAGGACGAGCTGCGTTTGTACCGTCGCAAGATGCAGATGATTTTTCAGGATTCATCAAATTCACKCAATCCGCGGATGAGCTTGCAAGAGCTCATTGAAGAACCGATGCGCGTACAGAATCTGTATTCAGCCGGGGAACGTCGCATGCGGGCTCGAGCCCTTGCAGATGAAGTGCAGTTGGCCGAGGGCTGGTTGGGACGGTACGCGCATGAGTTCTCGGGTGGTCAGCGGCAACGCATTTCCATAGCACGCGGTTTGGCGCTTGAACCTGAACTTATCGTTGCTGACGAACCAGTTTCAGCGCTGGATGTTTCAGTTCAGGCTCGCGTCTTGAATCTGCTCAAGGACATCCAAGAGTCGCGGAGTCTCTCGATGATTTTCGTGAGCCATGATATGGCCGTCGTGGAATTCATGAGTGATCAGGTAGCTGTGCTTTGCGACGGAAAAATTATGGAAAACGGGCCAGCGGAAGAAGTTTTCGCCAACCCCAAAAGCGCATATACGCGTACATTGCTGGACTCTTCGCCCAGTCTCTAGCGCCGCCACTCGCTGGCACTTGGCTTCAGAACAGGAGATTTAAAACATGACCACCTCACAGACCCTAGGGCGTGTCTCCTAATCGCTGACGGTTCGGTTTGGCAGGATTAACGGGTGAATTCCCGTTACACCGTCCTCACCGATCCCCAGTGGGAGCTGATTGCCCCGTTCATGCCCGATTCCACGGGCAGGGCGGGGCGCCCGTTCAAGGAGCACCGGCTCGTGGTCGAGGGCATCATCTACCGCTACCGCGCCGGCATCCCGTGGCGCGACCTGCCCGAGCACTTCGGGTCCTGGAAGACCGTGTGGAAGCGCCACCGCCGCTACGCCGCCGACGGCACCTGGG